>CAYQJU010000055.1:12940-17557 GCA_964417875.1 uncultured Steroidobacteraceae bacterium | reverse complement strand
GCAGCGTCGACCCGCACAAGGGCAAGATGGGCCTGCGCGAGGTGAAGAAGCTGATCGCCGAGGGCATCAGCGGCTTCAAGTTCCACCCCACCTGCCAGGGGTTCTTCCCGAACGATCGCATCGCCTACCCGATGTACGAGGCGATGGCCGAGGCGAAGCTGCCGGTCATCTTCCACAGCGGCCACTCGGGCATGGGCTCGGGGCTGCGCGGCGGTGGCGGGCTGCGCCTGAAATATTCCAACCCGATGCACCTGGACGATGTCGCGGCCGACTTCCCCGACATGACGGTCATCATCGCGCACCCGTCCTGGCCCTGGCAGGACGAGGCGCTGTCGGTGTGCCTGCACAAGCCGAATGTCTATATCGATCTTTCCGGCTGGTCGCCGAAGTACTTCCCGCCGCAGTTGATTCACTATGCGAATACGCAGCTGAAGCACAAGATGCTGTTCGGAACGGATTACCCGCTGATCACCCCCGAGCGCTGGATGAAGGATTACGATGCAGCAGGGTTTCGTCCGGAAGTGCGTGACCTGATCATGAAGCAGAACGCCGTGCGCGCCCTCGGGCTCGACCGGGCGAATTGAACTCTGGAGGAGCCAACATGAATATCACCCGTCGCATCCTCGTTTCCCTCGCCGCAGGCCTCGCTGGCCTGGCGGCATTCCCGGGCGCCGCGCTGGCGCAGCAGAAGGCAGAGAAGCCGCTGAACATCGTCGTCTATGGCGGCAGTGGCGCCGCGGGCAGCCGCATCGCCAATGAAGCGGCCGCACGTGGCCACAACGTGACGGTGGTCGACAAGACGCTGAAGCGGGATATCGCCCCCAGTGGCGCGAAGCTGGTCACTGGCGATGCCATGGACGCCAAGGACATCGCGAAGAACATCGCCGGCGCCGATGTGGTGGTGTCTTCGGTGATCGTGCGTCCCACGCCAACGCCCACCTTCGCGGTCGACATCGCCAAGGCCATGGTCGAGGCGCAGCGCGCGCAGACGGGCAAGAAGACCCGCCTGGTCATCGTCGGCGGTGCCAGCAGCCTGAACAACGCCCAGGGCGAGCGCATCGTCGACACGCTGCCGGCCAACATGCCGGCCGGCACGATGAACGAGATCAAGTCCGCGGTCGACGCGCTCGACTACATGAATACGGTCAAGGACACCTCCTGGACCTTCGTCAGCCCGTCGAGCAACTTCCGTCCCGGCGAGCGCACCGGCAAGTTCCGGCTCGGCACCGACACGCTGATCACCGATGCGCAGGGCCGCAGCTCGATCTCGATGGAAGACTTCGCGGTCGCCATCCTCGATGAGATCGAGAAGCCGCAGTACGTGAACAAGCGCTTCACTGTCGGATACTGATGAGATGGCTGCCGCTGCTGCTGGCCTCTGTGCTGGCCGGTGCGGCGGAACCGGACGGAACCACCCGGCTTCACGAGGCGGTCTACTCCGGCAACGTTGATGAAACCCGGCGGCTGCTCGCCGCCGGGGCCGATCCATCCACCGCCAATGTCTTCGGCGCCACGCCGATGATGCTGGCGGCGCAGCGCGGCGATGCCGGGCTGATCCGGCTGCTGCTCGATGCCGGCGCCGATGTCGAATCGGCCAATTCCGAGGGCCAGACCGCGCTGATGGTGGTGGCGCGCACCGGAGCAGTCGAGGCCGCGCAGCTGCTGCTGAAGCGTGGCGCCGATGTGCATGCCCGCGAGCAGTGGGGCGGCCAGACGGCGCTGATGTGGGCCGCGGCGCAGAGCCAGCCCGGCATGATCCGCCTGCTCACGAAGGCGGGCGCGCGCGTGGACGAACGCTCCACGGTGCGCGACTGGCAGCGGCGCGTCACTGCCGAGGGCCGCCCGAAAGACATGTACCGCGGCGGGCTCACGCCGCTGCTGTTCGCGGCCCGCGAGGGCTGCATCGACTGCATCGATGCACTGCTCGACGCCGGCGCCGACATCAACCTCGACGATCCGGACGGCACCACTGCTCTCATCATGGCGCTGCTGAACCGGCACTGGGACGCGGCGAAGTTCCTGGTCGAGGCCGGTGCCGACGTGAACCTGTGGGACCTCTACGGCCAGACGCCGCTGTATGTCGCCGTGGACCAGAACACGCTGCCCATCGGCCGGCGCGTGGAAATCCCGTCGATGGACCATGCCGGCGGCGAGGACATCGTGCGCATGCTGCTCGAGCGCGGCGCCAATCCGAACGCACAGCTGAAGCTGCGGCCGCGCTACCGCAACATCCCGCATGACCGCTACCGCGACCCGATGATCGTCTGGGGCACCACGCCGCTGCTGCGCGCCGCAAAGGCTGGCGACCTGCCGCTGATGCGGCTGCTGCTGCAGCATGGCGCGCTGGCCAACCTGGCCAATTCCCAGGGCGTCACGCCGCTGATGGCGGCGGTGGGCGATGGCCACATCCACGACCCCACGCGCGGCCTGCAGCGCACCGAGGACGATGCGCTGGAATGCTATGCGCTGCTGCGCGCCGCCGGCGCCGAAGTCAACGCCCGCACCGTGCTGGGCTATGCCGATGCGGACCTGAAGATCCGCACCCCGGCCAACCGCACCGCGCTGCATGCGGCGGCCTCGCGCGGCTGGAATCGCGTGGTGCGGCAGCTGGTGGAAGACGGCGCCGAGCTCGACGTGATCGATTCCAACGGCCTCTCGCCCATCGACCATGCGCTGGGGCGCTTCCCGAAGGAGTTCAACGCGCTGCTGCCGGTCCAGCACCATGAGACCGTGGCGCTGCTGCGCGAACTGGGTGCGACCGCCGAAAACCCGGAGGCGAGCTTCCCGCCGGGGACCACTCCGAAAATCGAGGCGATCGTGCCCTGATCCGGTCACATTCCCGTTGCCAAGCGGGGGCAATCCGGGCCAAAGTCGCGCACTTGCGACCACAACAATTATTTTTCAGCCGCAACAACTGAAGTGAGCGTCATGCAGACCAACAAGAGAGTGGATGTGGGGGCCGTGATCGATTCGGCGCCATTCGTGGGCAAGCCCCTCGGAATCGCGCTGATGATGATCATCATCATGCTCACCGACGGTTTCGACCTGTTCCTTCCCAGCTACATCGCCTCGGACATCATCGCCGACCCGTCCATGGGCGTGGCGGACCGCCAGGCGATCCAGCCTTTCCTGCAGGCCGGCCTGCTCGGCATGGCCATCGGTTCGGTTCTGCTCGGCTGGCTCGGTGACCGCATCGGCCGCAAGATTGCATACGTCGCCTGCCTGGCCCTGATGGGCGTCGGTTCGCTGTTCTGCTACTTCGCCACGACCATCGGCGAACTGTGGTTCTGGCGCGTCGTGATGGGCTTCGGTCTCGGTGGCATCACGCCGCTGGCGACCACGCTGGTATCTGAATGGACCAACACGAAGGTCCGCAGCGTGGTGGTGGCCTCGGTGATCGTCGCCGTGCCGCTGGGCGGCACGCTCACCGGCTCCATCTACCGGGAAATCGTGCCGGAATACGGCTGGCGTTCGATGTTCCTGGTCGGCGCCATGGTGCCGCTGTTCCTGTTCGCGCTGTTCTCGTACTTCCTGCCCGAATCGCCGAAGTACATGGCCAAGCATCCCCGGCTGCACAAGAAGCTGGCCAAGGCGCTGAACCAGCTGGTCAAGGAAAACCGCTACGACGGCAGCGAGGAGTTCTACGTCGTCGAGGGGGGCAAGCAGTCCCGCAACTGGCTGGCCACGATCTGGAACTCGGACTTCCGCCTCCGCACGACGCTGATCTGGATTGCCTTCACCGTGAACAGCTTCGTGCTCTACGTGTTCACCAGCCAGATCCAGCTGCTGCTGACCCAGGCGGGTATGACCAGCGACCAGGGTTCGCTGGGCCTGCAGTTCTTCAGTGGCGGTGCCGTGCTCGGATCCGTGGGCGGCGCGGTGCTGATCGGCCTGTATGGCTCGCGCCTCACCGGTACGGCGCTGGCGGCGCTGGGTGCCGTGGCCAGTGCGCTGATCGCCGTCGTCCTGATGGGCAACAGTTCCTCGAACGTCCTGCTGTTCCTGCTGTTCCTGCTGGGTGGCGCTTCGGTCAACGGCATGCAGGCATTCATGTATGCCGTGGCGGCACATTCCTACCCGACCGAGGTGCGCGGTTCCGCCGTGGGTGTGGCGCAGACGGTATCGCGACTGGGTGCCGTGCTGGCGCCGGCGGCGGCCGGCATCTACTTCGGCATGGATCCGCTGCCGCCGGTGAGCACGTTCTTCATCGTCATGGCCGGTGTCGTCTGCTTCACCGTGGTCAGCTTCTTCCTGATTCCGACGCATATCCCGCGCAACAGTGGTCAGGACACCATGAAGGCGCGCGTCGTGGCGGATTCGAAGACCAGCTGAGGCCTCACCCGACCTTTCCGGACGCTCCCGCAGGCCCCGTGTCTGCGGGAGCGTTTCGATGAGGGAACCCATGTCCGCCAAACCACCGGCTGCTGCCACCCGCGTTGAGCGGCTGCTGGCGCGCGTCGAGCGCGCCGGCAACCGCCTGCCGGACCCGGCGGTGCTGTTCCTGGTGCTGCTGGGCGTCACGCTGCTGGTCTCCGCGCTGCTCTCGCTGGTGCAGTTCGACGCGGTGGATCCGCGCAGCGGCGAGTCGCTCAACATCGTGAACCTGCTGGCCGGCCG
>CAYQJU010000055.1:0-12840 GCA_964417875.1 uncultured Steroidobacteraceae bacterium | reverse complement strand
TTCTACGCCGCCGGGCGGCATCCACTGGCCGGCATTGCCGCCGCCTTCGCGGGCGTCTCCGGCGGCTTTTCGGCCAGCTTCGTGCCGGTGGCGCTGGATGCGCAGCTGGCCGGCATCACGCAGGAGGCGGCCGGGCTGCTCGACGCCTCGGTGCTGGTCAATCCGCTGGTGAACTACTACTTCACCACCGCGTCCTCGCTGCTGATCGTCGGCCTTGGCTGGTGGCTCACCGACCGCGTGATCGAACCGCGGCTGCTGCGCGCCGGCACGAAGGTCGATGGCGACATGAGCGACCTGCCGAAGTTCGAGCAGCCGACCGCGGCCGAGCGTCGCGGCATCCGCGCGGCGCTGCTGACGCTGCTGGTGTCCGGCCTGCTGCTGGTCCTCACCGCCTGGCCGGCCGACAGCGCCTGGCGCTCGGCCGGCAATGGCGCGCTGGCCGCGGCCGATGCGCCCATCATGCGTTCCATCGTGGCGCTGATCTTCCTGCTGTTCCTGCTGCCTTCGATCGCCTATGGCATCGCGGCCGGGACGGTGAAGACGCACCGCGACGTGGTGGCCGGCATGACGCGCGCGATGGGCACCATGAGCTACTACCTGGTGCTGGTGTTCTTCATGGCGCTGTTCATCGCCGCGTTCAACCGCTCGAACCTCGGCGTGCTGCTGGCGCTGGAGGGCGGGGCGGCGCTGAAATCACTGGGACTGCCGCTGGCGGTGACCATGGTGGGCATCGTGCTGCTCACCGGCTGCATCAACCTGTTCGTCGGCTCGGCCACGGCCAAGTGGGCGCTGCTGGCGCCGATCTTCGTGCCGATGCTGATGCAGCTGGGCATCGACCCGGCCATCACGCAGGCCGCCTATCGCGTTGGCGACAGCTCCACCAACATCATCACGCCGCTGATGCCTTATTTCCCGCTGGTGGTGGTGTTCTGCCAGCGCTATGTGAAGTCGTCGGGCATCGGCACGGTGGTGGCGCTGATGCTGCCGTACTCGGTCAGCTTCCTGGTGTGCTGGAGCCTGATGCTGGTGGCGTGGCTGATGCTGGGCCTGCCGCTGGGCGTCGCCGGCTGAGGTCTCAGGGCGTCGACGCTTTCAGCTCATGCGCGCGTCGGGTCAGAAACGCGCGGATGTTCTCCGCGTCCTTCTCGGCCAGCCGGTCCGCAAAGCTCGCCATGCCGCGCGACTGCAACGCGCCACCCAGCACCACGCTGTGGAATCCTTCGGCGGTGCGGATCATCGGCGAGACGCGCAGGTCCGGGAACAGGCCGCGATTGCCATAACTCGTCTCATGGCACATCGCGCAGTACGCGTGATAGGTCTCTTCGCCCTGCGCGATCTCTGCCGCGGAGCCGAAGGCCGGCGCCGGATCCGGCACGCGCGGTGGCGGCAGTGGGTCGGGCGGGGGCAGGGCGGCACGGCCACCCAGCTTGAACACCAGCAGGCGCGAGCGGTTGCCGGTGTAGTAGTCGCGCGTGCCATAGCCTGCGAGCTGCGCAATGTACTGCTCGCCGTCCACCGCGAAGCTGATGGGGGCGGCGACGACGCCGGTCTGCGCATCGAAGGTCCACAACTTCTTGCCCTGGGTGTCGTCATAGGCGGCGAGCTCCCCGTCCGGCGAACCCTGGAACACCAGGCCGCCGGCGGTCGACAGCACGCCTGAGCCAACGCGCCCCCTGGCCGCCGAGCGCCACACCTCGCGCCGCTGCACCGGATCCCACGCCACCAGGAAGGCGCGTGCCTGGCGCGGCGCATCCGACTTCAGCTGGTCATACAGATCGGCCGGTGCGCGGCCCAGGCCGGTGTTGCCGGCCATCGGGCGCGGCTCATAGTCCGGATCGCCGACCATCGCCATGCTGGTCTCGACCGCCGGCATGTAGACCAGCCCGGTGCGCGGGCTGAATGACATCGGATGCCAGGAGTGCGCGCCCTGCGCGCTGGGCTCGACGATGGCCGGCCTGCCGGTGCGGTCATAGCGCGCTTCCAGCCGCTCCACCGGCCGCCCGGTGGCCAGGTCGATGTGCGTGGCCCAGTTCACGCGCACGAAATTCTTCGCCGACAGCAGCTCGCCGGTGGCCGCATCCAGCACATAGAAGAAGCCGTTCTTCGGCGCCTGCATCACCACCCGGCGGGTGCCGCCGGCCGTGAGCGGCAGGTCGGCAACGATGATGGGCTGCGTGGCCGTGTAGTCCCAGGTCTCGCCGGGCGTGGTCTGGTAGTGCCAGCGATAGCTGCCATCGTCCGGGTCGAGCGCCACGATGGAAGCCAGGAACAGGTTGTCGCCGCCACCGGGGCTGCGATAGGCCTGGTTCCACGGCGAGCCATTGCCGACGCCCACATAGAGCAGGTCGAGCGTTTCGTCATAGGCCATCGAGTCCCACACGGTGCCGCCGCCGCCCAGCGTCCACCATTCACCGTTCCAGGTCTTCGCCGCCATCTCCATCTGCGGATTCTCGAAGCCGTCGGCCGGATTGCCGGGCACGGTGTACCAGCGCCACAGCAGCTCGCCGCTGTCCGCGTCATAGGCGGAGATGTAGCCGCGCACGCCCAGCTCGGCACCGCCATTGCCGATCAGCACCTTGCCCTTCACCACGCGCGGCGCGCCGGTGATGGTGTAGGGCTGGTCGGGATCGACGGTGAGGGTTTCCCACACGACCTCGCCGGTGTCGGCCTGCAGCGCGATCAGGCGGCCGTCATAGCTGCCGACATAGATCCGGTCGCCCCAGGCGGCGACGCCGCGGTTCACCACATCGCAGCAGCCGCGCGCGCCCCATTCGCCGGGCACCTGCGGGTCATGGCTCCACAGCAGCTTGCCGCTGGCGGCGTCGAAGGCCAGCACCTTGCTCCACGCGGTGCTGACATACATGACCCCGTCGATGACCAGCGGGGTGGCCTCCTGGCCGCGGTTGGTGTCGAGGTCGGCATACCAGGCAAGCGCCAGCTTGCCGACATTGCGCGTGTGGATCTGGTCCAGGGGACTGTGGCGCTGCTCGTCCCAGGTGCGGCCGGTGCTGAGCCATTGGCCGGGCTCCAGGTCTGCGGCGGCGAGGCGGGCGTCATCGACGCCGGTGGAAGTCTTCGAGCCACAAGCCGCCACGGCGAGCAGGCACGCCGCGGCCAACAGGATCCTGCGCATTGATCGTCCCCCTGGGGCTGGTGTGTTCTTGCCCGGGCCGCCGGCCTCGTGGCGGGTCGGCCTGTCCCAACTATGCCTCGGGGGGCGACGCGCGGCCAGCCTCGGGCGCGCAGGTGATCAGGGCAGCAGTTCGAGCACGCGTTCCGGCGGCCGGCACAGCGCCACACCCTTCGGCGTCACCACCAGCGGACGGTTCATCAGCACCGGATGCTGCACCATGCTGGCGATCAGCGTGTCATCGTCCAGCGAGGCATCTTCGAGCCGCAGCTGCGCGTGCAGCGGCTCCTTGGCGCGCAGCAGCGCGCGTGCACCGCCATCCATGCGCTCCACCAGGGCGCGCAGCGTGGCGATGTCGGGCGGGTGCTTCAGGTATTCAATGACCGTCGGCTCGATGCCGCGTTCGCGAATCAGCGCCAGCGCGCCGCGCGAATTGCTGCAGGCCGGGTTGTGGTAGATGGTGACTTCACTCATGGCGTTCTCCGCGGTGCGGGGGCGTCAAGTACAATCCCGTGCACTCCATGCGCTGGCCCCTGGATATCAAGGTCGAACAGTTAACCGGCCGCTTTCCATGAAAGCAACCGGCGGCGCGGTCGAGTCCTTCCGGGAACAGTTCACGCCCAAGCTGGTCAGCGTGCTGCGCGAAGGATATGGCCGCGCCCAGCTGGCCAGCGATGCGCTGGCGGCGCTGACCGTTGCCATCGTGGCATTGCCGCTGTCGATGGCGATTGCCATCGCATCGGGCGTCGAGCCGCAACGCGGGCTGTATGCCGCCATCTTCGGCGGTTTCCTGGTGTCGGTGCTGGGCGGCAGCCGCCACCAGATCGGCGGACCGGCCGGGGCGTTCATCGTGCTGGTGGCCGGCACCGTGGCGGTGCATGGCGTGAGCGGACTGATCATCGCCACGATGCTGGCCGGCCTCATCATGGTGGCGGCCGGCTACCTGCGCCTCGGCACCTACATCCGCTACATCCCCTATCCGGTGACGGTGGGATTCACGGCCGGCATCGCGGCCATCATCTTCGCCAGCCAGATCCGTGACCTGCTGGGCCTGGCATTGCCGGGCGGTGAGCCTGCGGAACTGCTGCCGAAACTTGCGGCACTGTTCACTGCGCTGCCGACGGTCACGCCGGCCGCGATCGTGGTTTCCGCGCTTACCATCGGCATCATCGTCGGGCTGCGGGCGTGGCGGCCGCGCTGGCCCAACCTGCTGGTGGCCGTGGCGGTGGCGGCGGTGCTGGTCACGGTGCTCGGGCTTCCCGTCGAGACCATTGGATCGCGCTTCGGCGGCATCCCGCGCGAACTGCCGCTGCCGTCATTGCCGCAGGTGGGCCTGGCCGATGTGCTGGTGCTGCTGCCGGTGGCGGTGTCGTTCGCGCTGCTGGGCTCGATCGAGAGTCTGCTGTCGGCGGTGGTGGCCGACAGCATGACCGGCCGTCGCCATCGCTCCAACTGCGAGCTGGTGGCGCAGGGGTTCGCCAACATCGTCAGCGCGCTGTTCGGCGGCATGGTGGTGACCGGCACCATCGCGCGCACCGCCACCAATGTGCGCTCCGGCGCACACGGGCCGATCGCCGGCATGCTGCATGCCATCTTCCTCTTGGGGTTCATCGTGTTTGCCGCGCCACTGGCCGGGTACATCCCGCTGGCGGCGCTGGCCGGCGTGCTGGCCACCGTCGCCTGGAACATGGCCGAGCGCGATGCCTTCGCCACCTTGCTGCGCGGCTCGCGCGCCGACGCCGTGGTGCTGCTGGCCACCTTCCTGCTGGTGCTGTTCCGCGACCTGACCACCGGCATCGTGGTGGGCTTCTCGCTCAGCGCGCTGCTGTTCATCCACCGCATGTCCAGTGCCGTGCGCGTCGAGGGCGCGCCGCTGCCGCGCGATGAGGTGCCACGCGATGATGCCGGCACCGAGGAGGATGCCGCCACCTACGATGCCGCCGGCCGCGACACCGTGGTCTATCGCATCACCGGCGCCTTCTTCTTCGGCGCCGCCGCGTCTGTGGGTGCGGCGCTGGACCGCATCGGCCACCGGCCGCGCTTCTTCGTGCTCGATTTCTCGCGCGTGCCGGTGATCGATTCAACCGCCGCCACCACCATCGAAGGTTTCGTGCGCAAGCAGGGCGCGCGCGGCGCGAAGGTGCTGGTGGCCGGTGCGTCGCGGCATGTGCGCGGGGAGCTGCTGACCCATGGCGTGCGCGAGCCGGCGGTGCTGTTCCGTCCGGATGTGGAATCCGCGCTGGCGGCTCGGCATGAGCTGGCCGCGTCGCAGGCAGGCGGCAATGAGTGACCCGGAGATTGCCGCGGACTTCCATCCGCTGGTGGGCGTGCTGCTATAAGCCCTGGCCGGGTTGCGCGACCACGCGGCTGATTCCCCCGGTTCAGGGAATCACTGAGTCCGGCAGAAGATGCGTGCACTTCACGGAAATGCGCCGGTCCTGGCCGCAGGATCGTGCGCATGCCAGAGGCATCAGCATCCATCCCGCCAATCGCATCCGAAGATTCCCGCGAGGGTGTCCGGGTCTCCGGCTGTACCTGCAGCACTGACCGGCCCGGGCCTGGCGGGGCGATGAGCCCCCGCAGCGGCCGGGCGATGGCGCCGGGCTCGCCCTCGCATGCGCGGACCACATCGGGCGAGCCCGTGCTGGGGCCGGATGAACGCCTGCGGCTGTGGAACGCCGTGATGTGCTTCATGGATGAGGGCGTCATCGTGTGCGATCCGGCCGGCCGGATCATCACGGTCAATCACGCCTTTGAACGGATCACCGGCTACACCGCGGCGCAGGCTGTCGAAATGACGCCACGGAGCTTTCTCTCCGGCCGCCACGACGAAGGGTTTTATGCCGCCATCTGGCAGCGCCTGCGCCAGACCGGCCAGTGGTCGGGCGAAATCTGGAGCCGCCGCAGCAATGGCGATGACTCTCCACAGTGGATCACCGTCAACGCCGTGCACGATGTGCACGGCCGGCTTGCGCACTACGTCGGCGTCTTCACCGATGTCTCCGAATACAAGGCGCAGGCGCAGCACCTGCGGCACCTGGCGCAGTTCGACGCGCTCACCGGCCTGCCCAATCGCACGCAGCTGCTGCAGCGGCTGGGCAGTTCGCTGCAGGCGGCCGAGCGGCAGCACCAGGGCCTGGCGGTGTGCGTGCTGGACCTGGACCGCTTCAAGGAGATCAACGATTCGATGGGGCATGAGGCCGGTGACGCGCTGCTGCGCACCGTGGCCCGCCGCATCCGCTCGGTGGTCCGGCACTCCGATACGGTCGCGCGCATGAGCGGTGACGAGTTCGTCATCATCCTGGAGCAGCTGGCCGGACCGGACGCGGCCGCGCGGGTGGCCGAAGAGCTGCTGCGGGAGGTGCTGCGACCCGTGACGCTGTCCGGCCACGATGTGGTGGTGTCGGCCAGCATCGGAATCAGCCTGTCCCCCGCGGACGGACTCGGCGCCGGTGAGCTGGTGCGCAATGCCGACACCGCGATGCACCGCTCGAAGCAGCAGGGGCCCAACCGCGTCACCTTCTACGACCGTTCGATGAATGAACACTCGGTGGCGCGCCTGCGCGCCGAGAACGACCTGCGCCAGGCGGTCGCGCGCGGCGAGCTCGCGGTGCACTACCAGCCGCAGGTGGATGTACTGTCGGGACGGATCCTCGGCGCGGAGGCGCTGGCGCGCTGGAACCGGCCGGGATTCGGGCCGGTGCCGCCGGCGCAGTTCATCCAGATGGCCGAGGAGTGCGGACTGGTCGGCGCGATCGGCCAGTCGGTGCTGAACGCCGCGCTGCGGCAGGTGAGCATCTGGGATGCGATGGGACTGCCGCCCATCACCATCGCCGTGAATGTCAGCATGCTGGAATTCCATGAGCCCGGCTTCGTCGAACGGGTGGCCGGCTCCATCGTGGCGCACGGAGTTCCCGCCGCACGCGTGGAACTGGAGATCACCGAGAGCATCGTGCTGCGCGATGTGGAGGCCACCAAGCGGATCCTCATTGCGCTGCGCGCGCTCGGCGTGAAGCTGGCGGTCGATGACTTCGGCACCGGCTATTCCTCGCTGAGCTACCTGCGGCACTTCTCGGTGGACAAGCTGAAGGTCGACAAGTCCTTCATCGATGATTCGGGCGATGCCAAGGTGGTGAAGCTGATCAGCGCGATCATCGCGTTCGCACGCAGCTTCGACATCCGCACCAATGCCGAGGGTGTGGAGGACCGGCAGCAGCTGGAACTGCTGCGCCGCGAGGGTTGCGACGAGATCCAGGGCTATCTGGCGAGCCGCCCCCTGCCGGGCCACGAGTTCGAGCAGCTGCTGCGTGACTGGGATCCGCAGCGCATGCGCGCGGCACCATTGCTGGAAGGAGCCGCCTGATCATGGGTGCTGCCGGCAGCCAGCGGTTCTTCACGGTCGATCGGCTGATCTTCCTGCTGGTGCTGCTGTCGCTGGGAGTGCTGTGGTCGGTGGTCACGGTGTTCACCGACGGGGAGCGCGAGCAGACGCTGGAGCGCGCCCGCGAACAGCTGCATCTGACGCTGATCACGCTGGCCGATTTCAACGAACTGGCCCGCCAGGTGGCCAGTCTCGAGCTCGAAGGCAGTGATGCGCGCACCGACGCATTGTGGCGCGCGCTGCTGCAGTATCCGGCAGCCAGCATCTGGGTGGAGAGCCAGGGCGCGGTGACCGGCGGCCTGCCGGCGGCTGACCTTGCCGGCAGCCTGCTGGTGGAGGAAGCGCGCAGGGATTTCGTCGTCTATGCCGCGCTCCCCGAGCAGGAGGCGTTGGCCGGCTGGCACGAGGTGCGCAGGCAGCGTTACGGTTCGCTGGCGCTGGTGAGCATCGTGCTGCTCGGTCTCACCCATATTCTGGTGCAGGCGATCCGCAGGCGCACCAGGGCGGAACGCGAGTCGGCCGCGGCCGAGGAGCGCAACCAGCAGCTCGAACTGTATCGCGAGCGGCTGGAGCGCACCGTCGAGGAGCGCACCTCCGAACTGGCCGATGCCAACCTGCGGCTGGGCGAGGAGCTCAAGGAGCGCCGCGTCGCCGAAGCGACCTTGCGCGAGCACGACGCGCTGCTCAGCAGCGTGACCCAGGGCGCCGGCGAGCTGCTCGGGGCCCACAACAATGACGAGGCCATCGACGCGGTGCTGGAGCTGATCGGCCGCACGGTGCAGGTCAGCCGCGTCCAGCTGCTGGGCCTGAAGCAGGATTCCACCGGGCAGTTCCATGCCATGCCCTCGCATGAATGGTGCGCGCCGGGCCTCGATCCGCTGCTGCACGACCCGGCATTCCAGGACATGAACTTCAGCGAGGAGTTCCCGGCCCAGGTGAGCCCGTTCTTCAACCAGGGAATGGCGCAGGTGCACCTGGATGACATCGCCGAGCCCTGGCGCGAGCGCTATGCGCGCGTGCAGGTGCATTCCGCGCTGCATCTGCGGGTGATGGTGGAGGGCCAGGTGTGGGGCAGCCTCTGCTTCATCGATTCGGTGCCCCGGCGCCGCGAGTGGAGCTGGGCGGAGACCGACACCCTGCGCACGCTGGCCGACCTGGTCGGTGCCGCGATGACGCGCGCCCGCTATGTGAAGGAACTGGCGGCCGCGAACACCATCGTGCAGAACAGTCCCACCATCCTGTACCGGCTGCAGGGAAAGCCCTCATTCCCGCTGATCTACATCTCCCACAACATCACCAAGTTCGGCCACGACTCGGTCGCGCTGACCGATCGCACCGACTGGGTCGACCTGCTGGTCGAAGAGGCCGACCGCGACACCGTGCGCGAGGCGATGAGCCGCATGCTGGCCGCGGACGGTCGCGGCGCGGCACTGGAATTCCGCCTGCGCACCGGCTCGGGCGACATCCGCTGGGTGGAGAACCGCTACACGCCGATCCGTGATGCCCAGGGACGCCTCGAGGAAGTCGAGGGCATCATCATCGACATCACCGAGCGCAAGGCTGCCGAAGAGAAGATCGCGGCGATGGCGCGCACCGACGGCCTCACGGGCCTTGCCAACCGCAACACCTTCAACGAGCGGCTCAACATGGCCTTCGCCGCCACGCGCCGCGGTGGTGCGCCCTTTGCCGTGTTCTACATGGACCTGGACCGGTTCAAGTCCATCAACGACACGCTGGGCCATGCCGCCGGCGACGAGCTGCTGAAGGAAACCGCCAGCCGCCTGCGCCGGGTGACGCGCGAGACCGATCTTGTGGCCAGGCTCGGCGGCGATGAGTTCGCCGTGCTGCAGATGGATATCCGGGAAGCGGCCAATGCCGGCGATCTGGCGCGCAGCATCCAGAACGAGATGGCTCGCCCGCTGCACATCGATGGCAACGAACTGCGCGTCAGCTGCAGCATCGGCATCTGCCCGTGGAGCCCGAAGGACAGGGATCCGGAGAGCATGCTGGTGCAGGCGGACCTCGCGCTCTATCGCGCGAAGGAAGACGGGCGCAATTGCTACCGCTTCCACTCGCCGGAACTGGACCGGGAAGTGCGCGAGAGCAACACCCTCGCCGAGGAGCTGCGCATCGGCATCGAGCGCGGCGAGCTGGAGCTGGGCTGGCAGCCGCAGGTCAGCATCGGCAGCAACGAGATCGCCGGCATGGAGGCGCTGGTCCGTTGGCGGCATCCGCGGCGCGGACTGCTGGCCGCATCGGCCTTCGTGCCGGTGGCCGAGAAGTCCGGCTGCATCATGGCGCTGGGAAGCTGGGTGATGGACAACGCCTGCCGGCAGCTGCGTGCCTGGCGTGAAGAGGGCATCCAGCTGGAAGAGATCACGATCAATCTCTCGCTGGGGCAGCTCAAGCATGGCCGTGACCTGATCGATCTCATCGAGGCCACGACCCGCAAATGGCAGCTGCAGCCGGGCGACATCGAGTTCGACGTCACCGAGGCCATGCTGGCGCAGGCCACCTGGACGCGCAACGACGTGCTCACCCGCCTGCGCGACCTCGGCTACAAGATCGGCATCGACAATTTCGGGACGGAATACTCATCTTTCGAGTATCTGCACGCCTATGCGGTGAACCACCTGAAGGTCAGCCGGGTCTTCATCCAGGACGCGATCCGCAATCCGGCGCATGTGCACATCCTCAAGGCCATCATCCAGCTCGCCAACGAGCTCGGGCTCGGCGTCATCATCGAGGGCGTCGAAACCCGCGCGCAGAGCGAGCTGCTGCAGGAACTGCAGGCCTCGATCAAGGCACAGGGCTACTACTACTCGAGCGTCGTCGGCGGCCCGGACGCCGGACGGCTGCTGAAGATCGGCCACACCCGGGCCATGGACACTGCGCTTCCATGTGGAATCCGCGACGAGGAGCCCTTGCAACAATGAGCAGGACCCGAATCATCCAGGTCTGCCTCGTGCTGGGATGCCTGCTGCAGGCGCCGGCCGTGCTGGCGCAGGCCGATGCGAACCTGCAGGTGCTGGCGCGCACCCTGGGCTTCATGGATCCGCCGATGAAGGGCCGACTGAGGGTCGGCATCCTTTACGATCCGGCGAGCACCGCAGCGACGCGCGACGCGAACGCGCTCTCGGGCCAGTTCGCCGGCGGACTGCGCAGCGGCGGACTGGTGCTCGAAGCTCGCCTGGTACCCATTGCCGAGGCCGCCAAAGCCGATGTCGACCTGTTCCTGCTCAGCCGCGGCAATGGGGAGCGCGCCGCTGCCGTGGCGCCGGTGCTGAAGGCCCGCAAGCTGCCCTGCCTGAGCACCGATCTGGATCAGGTGCGCGCCGGGCATTGCACGATCGGCCTGCAGTCCGCGCCACGCGTGGAAATCATCCTCAATACCAGTCTTGCGGCCGACAGCGACACGGCGTTCGCTTCGGTGTTCCGCATGATGATCAAGGAGCTGTGAAGATGCCTGCCTTGCGTCCCCTTGCCGGGTTGCTGCTTCTGCTGAGCGGCGTGGCCCATGCCCAGACCCTGGACTACGGCTCGCTGGAAGAGTTGTTCGGTGAACCGGTCACCACCAGCGTCACCGGCTCTCCGCAGCGTGCCAGCGCCACCCCTGCCACCATCGAGATCATCACCGCCGAGCAGATCCGGCGCTCAGGCGCCGTCTCGGTGCCCGGCGTGCTGCGCCAGGTGAGCGGCATCGATGTGCTGCAATGGACCGCCAGCCACAGCGATGTGGCCGTGCGCGGCTACAACAAGGCTTTCAGTTCGCGTCTGCTGGTGCTGGTCAACGGTCGCCAGATCTACGCCGATCACTATGGTTACACCCCGTGGGCCGCGCTGCCGGTGGAACTGGGAGAGATCCGCCAGATCGAGGTGGTGAAGGGTCCGAACAGCGCGCTGTTCGGCTTCAACGCCGTGGGCGGCGTCATCAACATCATCACCCACAATCCGCTGCACGACGACGTGGCTTTCCTGACCGCACGGGCCGGCACCCAGGATCACCTGCAGGTGTCCACTGCGGCCGGATGGCGCCTCACCGACCGCCTGGGTGTGCGCCTGTCGGGCGGGCTGCGTGAAAGCGAGGACTTCAACACGCCGCTCAGCCTGTTCAATACCGGCGTGCGCAAAGGCGATGAACGCAGGTCCGTGCGTCTCGACCTGCACTACCAGGCCACCGACTTCCTGCAGCTGGAACTGGAGGGCACGAGCACCAGCCTGCTGCAAAGCGCGATGTCACCTTCGTACAGCATGGCCTATGAGGACAAGCGCATCCGTTCGGTGAAGGGCGGCGCGTATCTGGATACCCCATACGGCCTGAGCCAGTTGCAGGTGTATGGCAACTGGATCGACAACGATGTCCATGCCACCACCTTCGATCTGGAAAGCGGCAACTTTTTCCTACATCCCGAGCCGGTGGCCCGGTTCGACAACCGGCTGGCGGTGGCCAGCCTGCAGCACATCTTCCGTCCGGCGCCCGCGCACACCGTGCGCCTCGGCGGCGAATACCGGGAAAGCCGGCTGCCGACCACGCCGTTCAGTGGCGCGGTGGTCAGCTACGATGTCTTCGGCATCAGCGGCATGTGGGAATGGCGTCTGCTCGATGCGCTGACGCTGACGCTGGCCGCGCGCCAGGACCAGCTGCAGCTGCAGCGCCGGGGCCCGATTCCTGCCGCGCTGGGCCTGACCAATGCCGACTGGGATGTCGACCTCGGCGCCGACAGTTTCAATGCCGCGCTGCTCTGGCAGTTCAACGAACGCAATGCGCTGCGCCTGAATGCGGCGCGTGGCGTGCAGCTGCCCAGCCTGTTCAACTTCGGCGGCAGCCTGGTCGAAATTCCGGTGCCGCCGGAATTCCAGCCGCCGGCCGTCGTGTTCACCACCGGGCTTCCCTCGGTGCGTCCCACCGATGTCGACTCCGTGGAGCTGAGCTGGGAGCATGACTTCGTGGACCGGCCCTATGAATTGCGCGTATCGGCATTCCGTGGCGAGAGCCGCGGCATCATCGCCGATGCCGGCTACATGGATCCTGCGGCCCCGGTCTACAGCGGGCCGACCAATATCGGCAACAGCAGCACTCGCGGCATCGAGCTGGCCCTGCATCGCCGCAGCGCATCCGGCTTCGGCTGGTCGCTGGGCTACCTGCATCAGCGCATCGACGATGATTTCGGCGAGTCCTTCCCCGACTGGCTGACCTTCGCCAACTACCAGGACACCGCGCCCCGGCACCTGCTCACGGGCAGCCTGCACTGGACCCGCGGCCGGTGGGAGGCTGATGCCTACGTGTATGCAAAGAGCGATTTCGGCGGCCTGCGCATCGACGAGAACT
>CAYQJU010000054.1:0-18193 GCA_964417875.1 uncultured Steroidobacteraceae bacterium | reverse complement strand
GGAAGTCATCGGGGTTCAGGTCGATGGGGCGCACGGCGCCGTCTGGAAGATCGTCCATGCGCGAAACCGGGGTGCCGGCAGGAAGGATGCGACTCATGTCGACTCCACGTTGCGTCGCCCGGCATGCCGAACGATCAGCAATGCCAGCACCACGGCGATCGACCCGATGGCGATGGAATAGATGAAGAAGGCCACGTATCCGGCTCCCAGCGACGACGGACTCACGCCGGCAATCTGCGCCCCGCGCGCCAGCGACCCTGCCGGCAGGTCGCGGAACAGTGGCCGGAACATGGCTGTCAGCCCGCCTGATTCGGCCAGCCGCGCCGCCGCTTCAACCAGGCGCCCCGACTGCGAAGCCACGATCTTGCCGAAGATCGCATACAGGGAACTGAACAGCGCGTACTGCATCGCGGTGAAACCATGTGCAGTCAGGCTGGACATGTAGACGATCAGCGCGGTGCCGGCGAATCCGGTGAAGAAGTTGTCGATGCCGATGGCCGTGTACAGCGCCGGCATGCTTGGGCCCTGTGTGGCGAGCCAGATGAACACCACATTCGACAACGGACTGGCGAACACACCGAACAGCATCATGCGCACCACGCCATAGCGGGCCACGCACCAGGCGCCGAATCCGATACCGACGACCGAACTGACCACGCCGAAGATCTTGCGCACCTCGGCGATCTGCGTCAGCGTGAAGCCCAGGTCCTGGTAGAAGGGATTCATCAGGTTCAGCACGAAGTCGCTGAGCCGGTACATGCAGATCAGGGCCAGGATCAGCACCCCGTAGCGGCCGCCGAACCGGTTGAAGAAATCCATCAGCGGCTCGCCATAGGCCCGCCGCAGGTAGACGCTTGGCCGCGTCGCAACGCGCGGCAGCGGAATGCAGGCCAGTGCGATCAGGCCGAGCCCCAGCACCACCGCCGGAAACTGCAGGAAAATCCCGGTTTCGCGCGAAGCCCACACGGCGCGGAAGGACTCCAGCACCTGGGGATCGTGGCCCATCCATGCCAGGCCATGCACCAGGAAGGTGGCATCGGCGGCAAGTCCCGAGCCGGCAAACAGTGCGCCGAAGCAGATGAACAGCAGGCGGACCGCCCATTCGAATGTCTCGAGCCCGGGACGCGCAGGCATGGCTGCGGTGTGATCCGCGACGGGCCGCTGCGCAGCCTCCCGGGGAGCCGCCAGCGTCGCACCGACCGCGATGGCCATGCAGCCAGCCATGACGGCATAGGAAAAATTCCAGCCGTATGCATCGGCAAGCAGCAAGGGCAGCGCACCGGCCACGATCATGGCCGCGCGGTAGCCCCACTGGTAGGCCGCGGCCATGGTGCCATACTGGGATTCCTCGACCACCTCGATGCGCCATGCATCCATCGCGATGTCCTGGGTCGCGCCGAAGAACCCCACCAGCACTGCAAAGAAGGCCATGCGACCCAGGTCCGTGACCGGATCGGAGCCTGCAATCAGCCACAGCCCGACGATGATCAGCACCTGCATCAATGCCATCCACGAGCGGCGCTGGCCAAGCAGGCGATGCAGGATGGGCAGACGGACGCGATCGATGACCGGTGCCCAGACGAACTTCAGCGCATAGGAGAGCGTGGCCAGCGCGAACATGGTGATGGTCTGCAGCGACAGGCCCGCTTCGCGCAGCCACGCCGAGAGCGTGTCGAAGATCAGGAAGAACGGCAACCCGGCCGCGGCACCGAGCAGCAGCATGCAGAAGACGCGTCGGTCTTTCAGGGCGCTCAGGAACTCGCGGGTGCCAGACTGGCGCGGTGCAGCCGCAGGTTCCGCCATGGTCGTCAATGCAAAGGTATGATGCGCACCGCCGGCATCATAGCGGCTTTTGGATCGACGGCATGCAGGACTACCAGCAGGAATTCATCCGCCTCGCCCTGGCGCGCAATGCACTGCGCTTCGGCGAATTCACGCTGAAATCAGGGCGTGTCAGCCCCTATTTCTTCAATGCCGGCGCCTTCGACGACGGCGCCTCGCTGGCGGTGCTGGGGCGCTGCTATGCCGCGGCCATCGTCGCATCGGGGCTCGGGTTCGACATGCTGTTCGGGCCGGCCTACAAGGGCATCCCGCTGGTGTCGGCCACGGCCGCCGCGCTGCATGCGGACCATGGCAAGAACTATTCCTATGCCTTCAACCGCAAGGAAGCCAAGACCCATGGCGAGGGTGGCAGCATCGTCGGACGTGCGCTGTCCGGTCGTGTACTGATCATCGATGATGTGATCACCGCCGGCACCGCGATCCGCGAGTCCATCCAGATCATCCGCGCCGCTGGCGCAACACCGGCCGGCGTCGCGCTGGCGCTCGACCGGCAGGAGCGCGGCCGCGACGCGCAGGGCAATGACCTGTCCGAATCCGCCGTGCAGGAAGTGCATCGCCTGTATGGCATTCCCGCCTTCAGCATCCTGAGCCTTGGCGGCCTGATCGACACGCTGCGTTCGGGAAGCGACCTGCTGCCGCAGCACGCGCTGGCCGCGATGGAAGCCTACCGGGCGCGCTACGGCACCGCGCCGGTGTGACGCAGCACACGGCGAGTGGCATGCGGGCTTTGCATTCAGGGCCCCGACGGGAGAGGATCGCGGACATGAGGCAACGTCCCCTTGTCCTTGCCCTGGCAGCCAGCGCCGCGCTGGCGTGCTCCGTGGCGGCCGCCGCCGAGCGCACCATCCAGCGCTGGGTGGACGAGAACGGCGTTGTGCACTATGGCGACGCGCCCCCGCCCGAAGCGGTGCGGACCGATCGCACCGTGCTGAACGAGCATGGCGTGCCGGTGGGCCGGATCCCGCGGCAGATGACGCCGGACGAAGCCGCCGCCGCGCAGAAGCAGCGCGAGGAAGAAGCGCGTCGCAAGGCGCAGGACAGTTTCCTGCTCACCACCTACACGCGCGCGGCGGACATCGAGCGCGCGCGCGACGAGCAGCTCGGCCTGATCGACGCGCAGATCGAGCTGGCGCGCAGCTCGATCATCGCCAGCGACCAGCGCATCGAGACGCTGAAGAAGCGCATGTCCAACTTCAAGCCCTATTCCAGCAATCCGAATGCGCGTCGCCTGCCCGACACGCTGGCCGGCGAGGTCATCCAGGCACTGGGTGAGCGTCGCTCGGTGGGCGAGACGCTTGCGCGGCACGAGGCGCGCCGCGAGGAACTGCGCGCCAAGTTCGATGCAGACATCGCGCGCTATCGCGAACTGACCAGCCGGCCGTCGATCCGCTGACCGGCATGGCGGATCCGGTGCGCAGGCCTGCGCACCATCACCTTCAGCGAACCGTGTAACCGCGGCCGGTCAAACAGGCCGTCAGCGCGCGCAGGTAGTCCTGGCGCAGGTTCGCATCGTATTCATCGTCGATGGGATCGTAGCCGGTCTCATCCACCGCCCAGCGATGGCATTCATAGCGGTCATCCGCCTGCTGCTGCTCGCTCTGGCCCTCGGCCGGATAGACATAGAGGTCCTGGTCGAGGCGCGTGTCTTCTGCATCCTCGTCGTCATAGGGCGAAGGCACCACCACATAGCCGCGGCGCACCGGCTCATAGGTGTAGTAGTGATCGTCGGAATAGTAGTAGCGCGTGCCGCCCACCCAGACGCTGGTGTAGGAACCGGGCAGCGTGGTCACGAAGAATCCATGGGGCACCGTGACCGAGACATAGCTGCTGCCGTACGGGCGATACCAGAGGCCATCGTGGTAGTAGTAGCGCGTGCCGTTCCAGGCGTAGTCGCGATAGCCCGCGGGCAGATGATGGATCACATGCACGCTCCGGCGCGGGCGATCGAACCGGCCGCGATCGCGGTCGCGGCGATCGCGATCCCAGTCGCGGTCGTTGCGGTCGTGGCCACGATCCCGTTCGTTGCGATCGGGGCGCGGATCGCGGGTCTGGTATTCGCGCTGGATCAGCGTGCCGGCAAGTCCGCGGTCGTTGCGCGCGGCATTGCCGGCGCTGGTCTGTGGCGAGGGGTTGGAAGGCGCGGCCTGGCGCGGCCGGTCGTTGCGCTGGGCGCTGCTGGCACCGCTGTTGCGCGACGGCGCCGGCGCACGCGATTCCGCGCGCGGCTGCGGGCGCGTGGGGCCGGTCTGCTGGCGCGTCGGACCAGCCTGCGGCGCGGGCCGTGACTGCTGCGCCGGGCGTGACTGCGGCGCGGGACGCGACTGCGGCGCCGGCCGCGACGGCTGCTGGGCGGGACGCGACTCGCGCCGCTCGCTGGCCTGCTGCGACTGTTCGCGCGCCTTGCCCGCAATGCGCCCTGCGATGCCCTGGTCCGCGGAGACGGCCACGCCCGAGGCGCCCAACGCCAGCGCGGCAATCGCGACGTTCAACATCCTGCCCATTCCGGTTTTCATCGCCTCACCTCACCGAGTAGCCGCGGCCTTCCAGGCATGCGGACATGGCGCGCCGGTACTCGGCGGCCTCGCGTTCATATCGGGCGGCACCCTGCCGGTTATAGCGCGCTTCCACCGCGCGCGCCTGCTGCTGCTGCGCACTGGCGGCGGCAGAGCCCACCACCGCGCCGGCGGCGGCGCCCACCACCGCGCCCTCGAACGCATCGCCGCGTCCGGCGGCCACGGCGCCGATGGCCGCACCGACCGCCGCACCGGTGGCCACCGTCTGTCCCGGTGAAGGAGCCGGCACCACCGCGGCGCGAGCCTCGCTCGGCCCGATGCGCCGCGCCGGATCGAAGCCGGTCTGGTCCGCGGCCCACAGGTAGCAGTCATAGCGGTCGCGGTCCTGGCGGGCCGCGTCCTGCCCCTGCATCGGATAGAAGTAGACCTTGGTGAGGTTCACCGGCTGTGCCGGCGGCGCTTCATGCGGCGGCGAATAGGCGCAGGCGGGAAGCCCGAGGGCCATCGCTGCCAGCAACAGGGGAAATTTCGCGTTCATGATGCCGAGGCTACGCCGGCGGGCTGAACTCTCCCTGAATCCGCAGGCCCCGTGCCGGGTGTGCAGCGCGGGCCCGGCAGGGCGGCGTGGAGCGCGGCCGGTTACTGCCGCGCCGCGAGCATCAGAGCCAGGCGTCGTCCTCGGGAACGGCGCCGCCCTCGCCCTCCCACTTGCGCACGCTCCGCAGGTCGCGACGGGAATATTTCAGCCGCACGCCGGCACCGCCGCCGTTCTCGGGGATGAACACGGCGCCGGCAAGTTCCAGCGTCTCGAACAATGCGCGCCGCACCTCCGGGCCCGGGTCGCCAAGACCCGCCTCGTAGTCGAGGATGACCTGCGGATCAAGCTGCGCCTTCTGCGCCACCTGTTCCGCGGTGAGCTGCACCAGCGCGCGTGCCGCGCGACACAGAGGACCCGTCATGATTTTCATCAGCTTCGCCCCGAGTGACCAAAACCCCCGGCGCCCCGTGCGCTGGCGGTGAAGTCTTCCACCACCTGCAGCTGCACCTGCAGGACCGGCACAATCACCATCTGCGCGATCCGCTCGCCAGGTTCGATTGTGAAGGTCGCGCTGCCGCGATTCCAGCAGGACACCATCAGCTGTCCCTGGTAGTCCGAATCGATCAGCCCGACCAGGTTGCCAAGCACGATGCCGTGTTTGTGGCCGAGGCCCGAGCGCGGCAGGATCATCGCCGCGTGACCGGGATCATCGATGTGGATGGCAAGGCCGGTGGGGATCAGTGCGGTCGCCCCGGGCGCAAGACCGATCGGCGCATCGATCACCGCGCGCAGGTCGAGGCCGGCGGAACCGGCGGTGGCATAGGTGGGCAGCGGCCAGGTGCTGCCGAGGCGGGGGTCGAGGACGCGGACCTTCAGCTGCTGCACTCAGCCACGCTCCTTGAACAGCGCCGCGAACCAGCTCACCGCCCACACGATGGCCCAGCCGGCCAGCGCCGCCCAGAATCCGCTGACGGTGAACCCCGGCAACAGCCACGCCACCAGCGCGAACATCGCCGCATTGAGCACCAGCAGGAAGATGCCCAGCGTCACAATGGTGATCGGCAGCGTGAGCAGCACCGCGATGGGGCGCACCAGCGCATTGACGACGCCCATCAGCAATGCCGCGAGGATCAGAGTGCCGGTACCGGTGATGGCGATGCCGGGGACGATCGCTGCCGCCAACCAGAGACCCAGTGCATTGATCAGCAGCCGGATCAGGAATCCCGCCATGGTCATTCTCCCGCGTTGCTTCTTCGCGCCAGCGTACTACGGGCGCAGCGTGCCGGGCAGGTGCTGGCGGCGTTCAAACGGGAGAGAGGCAGGTCGCCTGGCGCAGGGCCTAAGCCACGACGGCCGGCTTCACGCCCAGATGCTGCAGGTATCGCCCGGCAATCACATCCAGCAGCTTGCGCGCCAGTTCCGTCTTCGCACCAGCGCCCAGCTCGAGCCTTCCGCCACCCGGCCACAGCACCGTGATCGCATTGTCGTCCTGCTCGAAGCACTTGGTGTCGCCCACCTCGTTGGCCGCGATCAGGTCGAGGTTCTTGCGCTCCAGCTTGGCCAGTGCGTGCTGTTCCACATCGTTGGTCTCGGCGGCGAAGCCCACCGTGAATGGCCGGTCCGCGCGCGCAGACACCGCAGCCAGGATGTCGATGGTGCGCTCCATGCACAGATCGAGCTTGTCCGAGGTCTTCTTGATCTTGCAGTCGCAGGGCGCGGCGGGACGATAGTCGGCCACGGCCGCGGTGCCGATGAAGATGTCGACGCCAGCCATCTCGGCCATCACCGCATCATGCATCTGCTGCGCGCTCTCGACGCAGACGCGGCGGATGCCCGCCGGCGCGGCCAGGTTGACCGGTCCGCTGACCAGCACCACTTCGGCGCCGCGTTCGCGCGCCGCCTGCGCGACGGCATAGCCCATCTTGCCGGAGCTGCGATTGCTGATGAAACGCACCGGGTCGATGCGCTCGCGCGTGGGGCCGGCGGTGATCAGCACCTTGCGGCCCTTCAGCGGGCCCTCGGCCGGCAGCACGGCAAAGGCGTGCGCGGCGATCTCGGCCGGCTCCATCATGCGACCCTCGCCAACCTCGCCGCAGGCCTGGCTGCCGCTGTCCGGCCCGAACACCTGCACGCCGCGCGCGCGCAGTCGTGCGACATTGTCCTGCGTGGCGGGGTTGGACCACATCAGGCGGTTCATCGCCGGCGCCACGGCCAGCGGTGCGCTGGTGGCCAGGCAGACGGTGTTGAGCAGGTTGTCGGCCATGCCATGGGCAAGCTGCGCGAGGAAGTCGGCGGTGGCGGGCGCGATCAGCACCAGGTCTGCCCAGCGCGCCAGTTCGATGTGGCCCATCGCGCGCTCGGCGGTCTCGTCCCACAGGTCGCTGCGCACCTCGCGACCGGACACCGCCTGGAAAGTCAGCGGCTGCACGAATTCGCGCGCGCCGGTGGTCATCACCACCTGCACTTCCGCGCCACGCTCGATCAGGCGCCGGACGACATCCGGGCTCTTGTAAGCCGCGATACCGCCAGTCACCCCGAGCAGGATCCGTTTGCCATCGCGCTCCATGCGGAAATTCTCGGAGAACTGGCGCATTTGATCCATGTAGCACCTGCGATGTGCTTATCCAGCCGGGCCGGGATCGCGCCACAGGGACGCCGCCGGGGTCGGTTGACACCCCTGCCAGCCTGTGCTGGCGCCCTCAATCGTCGGAAGGCGACGTTCCCGACCGCAGCCTGCGCACCAGCGTCAGGCCCACCGCGGCCAGCGGTGTGGCGACAAACAGCCCCAGCGCACCGGCCAGCATGCCGAGCAGGAACTGGGAGGAGATGGTCAGCGCCGGCGGCAAGCTCACCGTGCGCCGCTGGATGAACGGGGTGATCAGGTAGCTCTCGATGGTCTGCACGCCGATGTACAGCAGCGCGACATACATCGCCTGCTGCGGACCTTCGAGCAGGCTCAGCAGCACCGCGGGCACGGCCGAGATCACCGGGCCGATGTTCGGGATGAACGCCAGCAGCGCCGCGATCACTGCCAGCAGCAGCGCCAGCGGCACACCGAGCAGGCTCAGTCCGATGAAGGTGAGCACGCCGATGGTGAGCATCGACAGCATGGTGCCGAACAGCCAGTGGCGCAGCACCGAGGCACTTTCCTCGAGCAGTTCGCTGAGCCGGGAGCGCATGCGGTCAGGTGCGAGGAACACCACGCCGCGCTTGTAGAGACCCGGCTGCACGGCAAGGTAAAGACCGACGAACAGGATCAGCACGAGGTTCGCGACGGCACCGAAGGCGGTGGAGAACACGCCAGCCAGTCCCGTCCACAGGCGGCTGCTGGTGGCGATGTCGCCGGCGCTTCCGGAGCCGGATTCCAGCAGGTCGCGGCCCCACTGGTACTGCTCCAGGCGGGAGCGGCCGAGTTCCATCAACTCCGGGATGCGGGAGCGCATCTCGTCCGCCTGGCTGGCAATGCTCGGCGCGGCGACCCAGCCGAACCCCGTGGCCAGCGCCACCAGCAGCACCAGGACGACGGCCAGCGACCAGCCGTAGGGAAGCGGGGTGTGCCGGGCGAGCAGCGCCGCTGGCGCATGCAGGCCGACGGCGACCAGGATGGCGACGAACAGCACCATCAGGAAGGAACCGAAATGCCACAGGAACACCCCGGCCAGTGCAATGGCGAGAATCGTGCGGATGTGCTGCAGCGAGCGCGGTCCCGGGTCCATGCGTCCTCCATTTCCGGATACGCCTGAATCTACGGGCCGGGGGCGTGCACCGCTGTCAGCCGGAACGCCGTCATCGGCGGATGGAATCGGCAATTGCCTGCGGTTGGCGAGATTCGCGCGGTCCGTGGCGCGGACGCTCGCGCGACACTGCGCGCCGGAGGTAGTGATGACGATCCGTGACTGGCCTGAACAAGAACGTCCGCGCGAGAAACTGCTGGCCCATGGCGCAGGCCGGCTCACCGATGCGGAACTGCTGGCGGTGCTGTTCGGCACCGGTTGCCGCGGCCGCAGCGCCGTCGACGTGGGTGGCGCGCTGATCCGCGAGTTCGGCTCGTTGCGCGGGCTGCTCACCGCCGACCGCGGCCGGTGCAGCGCCACGCCCGGACTGGGCGCACGCCGCTATGGCCTGCTGCAGGCTGCGCTGGAACTCTCGCGTCGGCATTACCAGCAGGAGGCCTCGCTGCAGCCGCTGCTCGACTCGCCGGCGGCCACGCGGGTGTTCCTGGTGGCCAAGCTGCGCGACCTGCCCTACGAGGTGTTCTGCGCGCTGTTCCTCGACAACCGCCATCGGCTGATCGCCTGCGACGAGCTGTTCCGCGGCACCATCGACGGCGCCAGCGTGCATCCGCGCGAGGTGGTGCGCCAGGCGCTGGCGCGCAATGCGGCCGCCGTGATCCTGGCCCACAATCATCCCTCTGGCGTGGCCGAGCCCAGCCAGGCGGACGAGCTGATCACGCTGCGGCTGAAGGATGCGCTGGGGCTGGTGGATATCCGGGTGCTGGACCACCTGATCGTCGGCGACAGCCGGTGCGTGTCGCTTGCGGAGCGTGGAGTTCTTTAGGGAGCGACCAGCAGAGCCACGTCTGCATGCACTGCCGCCAGTCCCCGGTCCAGCGTTGCAAGTTTTCCGCCATGGTGCCGCGCCAGCGCAGCCAGGTAGCCATCCGTGACTTGCCTGTGCCCCACCATCCAGCTCCATGACATGGCGGAACAGTCGAGTTCGTCGCGCCAGAAACGGTGACGCGGGTGGCCGGTGAAGCCGCGCAGCACCTCGGCTGCGACCGTTGCATCCGGGACGGTGCCAAGTCGCAGCAGGACCCGCAGCAGGGCAGCCTGCGTGAAGGGACAGGTCGCAAACGCGAAGTCCCGGGAGACAAACCAGCGGGCCGCCGCCGCGTGATGCACGTGCGCTGCATCGGCAAGGGCGACGAGCAGGTTTGCATCCAGCAGGACCGGTGGTGCGGGATCGTCCAGGGTCACCCCTCGTCCTCAGTGGCGCGGACATCCTCGCTGGTGACCGGGCGGCTGGACTGCACGCGCGGCAGCCCTGTGGCGGCGTCGATGACATAGGCCGCAGCCGATTCGGCCACGCGGGGGTGTTCGGCCAGGCCCCGCCGCATCAGCAGGGCCACGGCCTGACTGAGGCTTCGCCCGGTGTCCCGGGCCAGGGCGAGCGCGATCTGGTGGAGGTCTTCAGGTAGATCGATGGTCGTTCGCATCAGTGCATCATGATGCGCCCATGCAGCAATGTCCATGTCCTGGCGCGCAGGGAGGCTGGGCCGTTTCGGCGGGGTTCCCCGCTGCCGTGCCCTTGCTCCCCCTGCCCCCGACTGGTATAAAGCACGCCCTTTTGGCACTCCCGGCCTGGCCCGCGGAGCGCCGCAACCTGGTTTTTTCGAAGGATCACGCCATGTCCCGCGTCTGCGAAGTGACCGGCAAGCGTCCGACGGTCGGCAACACCGTCTCGCATGCCAACAACAAGAAGAAGCGCCGTTTCCTGCCCAACCTGCACGAGCAGCGTTTCTGGCTCGAGGACGAGAAGCGTTGGATCAAGCTGCGCGTCTCCAGCCGGGGCCTGCGCACCATCGAGAAGAACGGCATCGACGCGGTGATCGCGAAGATGCGCGCCTCCGGCGCGTCGGTGTAAGGAGCCTCTGCCATGCGCGAGAAGATCAAGCTGCTGTCCACGGCCAACACCGGCCACTTCTACGTGGCGATGAAGAACAAGCGTCTGCATCCCGAGAAGCTCGAGACGAAAAAGTACGATCCGGTCGTGCGCAAGCACGTCACGTACAAGGAAACCAAGATCAAGTAAGCGGCCCCCTCCAGGCATCTTGCTTAGTCCGCGAAGAACCCGCCACACGGCGGGTTCTTCGCATCTGGCGACAGGATCAACGGCGGCGGCCGCCATGGCATGCTTGCCAACGCCATGCCCGAACTGCCCGAAGTCGAAACCACCCGCCGCGGCATCGAACCGCATGTCACCGGGCGACTGATCTCGCGGCTCACCGTGCACGAGCCGCGGCTGCGCTGGCGCGTGGACGCGAAGCTCGCCGACTGGGCGCGCGGCCAGCGCATCCACGCCGTGCAGCGCCGCGGCAAATATCTGCTGCTGCAGCTCGACCACGGCCACCTGCTGGTGCACCTGGGCATGTCCGGCTCGCTGCGCGTGCTGCCCATCCGCACCGCGCGCGAACCGCATGATCACTTCGACATCGAGATGGATTCCGGCTGGCTGCTGCGCTTCAACGATCCGCGCCGCTTCGGCAGCCTGCACCACACGACGGGCGAACCTTCCGCACACACGCTGCTGAAGAAGCTGGCACCCGAGCCGCTCGAAGACGCCTTCGACGCCGACTATCTGCATGGCGTGCTGCGCCGGCGCCGCATCGCGGTGAAGCTGGCCATCATGAACAGCCATCTCGTGGTCGGCGTGGGCAACATCTACGCCAGCGAGTCATTGTTCCGCGCCGGAATCCGGCCCGGTCGCGCGGCGCGCTCGGTGACACGGGCGCAGGCTGCGGCGCTGGCCGCCGCCATCAAGGCCGTGCTGACCGATGCCATCGAGGCCGGCGGCACCACATTGCGCAATTTCCTCCGCGCCGATGGATCGCCGGGGTATTTCCGGCAGAAGCTGTACATTTATGGACGCGCCGGCGAGCCCTGCCTGGTCTGCGGCAACCCGGTGAAGCAGCGCGTGATGGGGCAGCGGGCGACGTTCTGGTGCGGGACGTGCCAGCGCTGAGGGAAAAGCGGGCCGCCTTGAATGCAGGCGAACCCCGGTGGACATGACATGAAATCGCAGTACCTGCAGCATTTCGAAACCCGCGACAGGATCGTCCACGGCATTGCCGCGATTTCAGAGCCTTATCCGGCCGGGATGCGTGCAGACGGCAGCGTCTTCGAGATCCTGGCGCGCTCGATCGCCAGTCAGCAGCTCTCCGGTGCCGTGGCGCGCAAGATCATCGAACGGCTGATCGCAGCGAGCAGCGGTCGTTTTCCCACCCCCGCCGGACTTGCAGCGCTGCCAGAGGAAACACTGCGTGCGACCGGCTTCTCGTACGCGAAGATCGCCGCGCTGAAAGACCTGGCTGCGCATGCGCTGGACGGCCGCCTCCCCGACGATGCAACGCTGGCCACCCTGGACGACGAGGCGATCATCGCCAGCTGCATTGCCGTGCGCGGCATCGGCCGCTGGACTGCGCAGATGCTGCTGATGTTCCACTTCGGCCGGCCGGACGTGATGCCGGCGGATGACTTTGGCGTGCGCAACGGCTTTCGCCTGGCCTATGGGCTCAAGGGCCTGCCCAAGCCCAGGGCATTGCTCGCCTACGCCGAACGCTGGAAGCCATATCGCTCCGCCGGCGCGTGGTACATGTGGCGCGCAGTGGAACTGCACCAGCAAGGCGTGCTGCCAAAGCGCGCAGGCCGCGCGCCGCGCATCGACATCGAGCCACCGAAGGTGGCCGCAGCACCGAAACGGAAAGCCACGCGCCGCATCAATAAGGCAGCGCGGGCACCTCGGCAATGACGATGGGCCGATCACCCGGCGGCAGCGGCTCGGCATCCGCCGCTTCCTTCGTCGCGCCCAGTTCGCGCAGCGCAGCGGCCACCTCGAGCTGCGGCGCCGGCGCGTTCTCCAGGAACCCCAGCCGGTAGCGACCCATCGCATAGTCCAGCGGCGTCATGCCATCAGAATCCTGCGCATTGATGTCGGCACCCGCATCCTTCAGCACCTGCGCCAGCTTCACCCAGCCATGCAGCGCCGCGCCGTGCATCGCGCTCTCGCCGATGTAGCAGTCCTCGACCACCACATAGCCGGTGCAGCGGATCTTGCCGTGACGGCCACCGGGCTTGCGGTAGGCCGCGGCACTGGCATCCGCGCCATGCACCAGCAGCAGCTTCACCGCGGCGATGGCTTCTTCCTCGGTGTAATTGCCGCCGCGCGTCGGCGTGGCGCGGCCGCGTGTGGCGCCGGCGGCCACGATCAGCGGCGTGTGGCCATAGACATTCGGCAGGTCGACCAGCGCGCCGGCATCCAGCAGCGCCTGCATGGCCGGAAGGTCGGCGGCCTTTGCCGCGCGCAGCAACGGCGTGGCGCCATAGTCGATGGCAGGATCGGCCAGGCGATCCTGCGACACCATCCGGTACGGCGGCCGCAGCTTCAGCTGTGCGTTCGGGTTGGCGCCCTTCGCGAGCAGCAGGTTGATGATGTCGAGACCGGTGGCCTCATCCATCGTCGGCAGCTCGATGCGGGCGCCGGTGGGCAGCGTGTTCATGTCCACCGCCATGTACAGCGGCGTCTGGCCCCACCAGTCCCAGTGGTTCACGTCGGCACCGGCTTCGACCAGCAGCTTCGCGGTGTCCCAGTGGCCATTCATCAGCGCCACGATCAGCGGCGTGCTGCCGTCCGGATCGGTGAAATCGATTTCGGCGCCCACCTCGAGCAAGGCCTTCACCGACTCGACATGCCCTTCGCGCGCGGCGAAATGCAGCGCCGACATGCCGCCGCGGTTCATGTCCTTGGGACGCTCCTCGGCGGTCATGCGTCGCGGCCATTCACGCACGGCCGAGCGCGCATTCACATCCGCGCCCTTCGAGGCGAGCAAGCGGATCATCTGCGGATGGTTCTGCGCAGCGGCCCAGATCAGCGCGGTCTGCCCGCCCCACTTCTCGCGCGCGTCGACCTTTGCGCCATGCCTGAGCAGCAGCTTCGCCGCCTCGACATTGCCGGTGCGCGCGATACGCATCAACGCCGTCTCGCCCTCGGCGTTGGCGTCCTGCGGATCGGCGCCGGCCTTCAGCAGCAGCTGCAGCACCTCGGTATCGCCGCGGCGCGCGGCCTCGCCCAGCGGCGTGGCGCCGAAATCATTGGCCTCGTCAGGTTTTGCGCCGGCGCGCAGCAGTTCGGCGACCTGCGCGGCATCGCCGCGATAGGCGGCCTCGAGCAGCGGCGTGGAGACCGCCGCCTGCGCGGCGCCGGCGGCCAGCAGCAGGGTCATGGACAGCAGCTTTCGGATCACGATGGGTCCCGATGGTTTCCTGTACTGCTTGGGCCGCGCCGCCGGCGGTTCGTTCCCCGCCCTCAGGCCTCGGGCTTGCGCTTGCGCAGCCGCAATTCCTCGGCGACCAGCGGATCGACGAACTGGCTGACGCTGCCGCCATACACCGCGATCTCGCGCACCAGCGTCGAGGAAATGAAGGTGAACTGCTCCTGCGGCGTCAGGAACACAGTCTCGATGCCGGGCAGCAGGTGCCGCTGCATGTTGGCCAGCTGGAATTCGAACTCGAAGTCGGACACCGCGCGCAGGCCGCGCACCACCACATGGATGCCCTGCTCGCGCATGAATTCCACCGTCAGCCCGTCGTAGCCGGACACCCGCACATTGGGGATGTCGGCCACCACGCGGCGCGTGAGCTCGATGCGCTCGGCATGCGTGAACATCGGCGTCTTGCCCGGATTGGCCGCAATGGCCACCACCACCTCATCGAAGATGCCGGCGGCGCGGCGCACGAGGTCCTTGTGGCCGTTGGTGATGGGATCAAACGTTCCAGGATAGATCGCGCGGCGGGGCATGATGCAGCAGATGATACCCGACCTCACCGGCCTTCCCGCTGCGATGCGGGAGCCAGTGTTCCGGCCATTCAGGCAGCGCGGCATCTCCGGGCAGCTCGACGTAACAGTAGCCTCCGGCAGCCAGCAGCCCGTGTCCGCCGATCCGCTGCAGCGCTGGCGCCAGCAGCCCGGAATCAAACGGCGGATCAAGCAGGATCACATCCCAGCCGCTGCCGGCCGGCTGCGCGCGCAGGAAGGCCATGGCCTCCATCGCCTCGATGCGCACCGAGTCAAGCCCGAAGCGCGCCGCGGTCTCGCGCAGCAGCGCGAGGGCCGCGCGGTGCTGCTCCACCAGCGTCACCGAGGCGGCGCCCCGCGATGCGGCCTCGAAGCCCAGCGCGCCGCTGCCGGCGAACAGGTCGAGCACCCGCCGCCCGGCGATGCATGGCGCCAGCCAGTTGAACAGCGTCTCGCGCACGCGATCGGGCGTGGGCCGCAGTCCAGGCACATCGGGCACGGGCCAGCGCCGGCCGCGCAATGCGCCGGCGATGATGCGCAGTTCTCCACGGGAACGTTTCACGACGCGAAGCCTATTACAATGCGCGGCTTCCTTCGCAAGGGCCGTTCAACCAAGGGTACCAATGGGCGAAAGTCAGGGATTCTTCGGCCGCATGCGCGAGAAGCTGGCCCGCAGCGCCAGCCGCTTCGCGGATGATTTCACCGGCCTGTTCCGCGGCCGGAAGATCGATGCGGAACTGCTCGATGAGCTGGAGGCGCGGCTGATCGGCGCCGACCTCGGCGTGAACGCCACGCAGCTGATCCTCGAGAAGCTGCGCGCCAGCGTGGCACGGCGCGAACTGGCCGATGCCGAGGCACTGATGCGCGCGTTGCGCGCCGAGCTGCTGGACATCCTGCGCCCCTGCGCGCTGCCGCTGGCCATCGACCGCACACGCCGCCCCTACACCATCATGGTGGTGGGTGTGAATGGCTCGGGCAAAACCACCTCCATCGGCAAGCTGGCGCTGCGCCTCTCGCGTGACGGCAACAAGGTGCTGCTGGCTGCCGGCGACACCTTCCGTGCAGCCGCCGCCGAACAGCTGGACATCTGGGCCGAACGCAGCGGCGCCGAGATCGTGCAGCAGGCCAGCGGCGCGGATCCGGGCGCGGTGGTGTTCGATGCGCTGCGTTCTGCGCAGGCGAAGAACATGGACGTGTTCATCGCCGACACCGCCGGCCGCCTGCACAGCCAGTCGCACCTGATGGAGGAGCTGAAGAAGATCCGCCGCGTGCTCGCGCGCGTCGATGCACAGGCGCCGGATGAAGTGCTGCTGGTGCTCGATGCCAACCAGGGCCAGAACGCACTGGCCCAGGCGCGCGAGTTCCACGCGGCGGTCGGTGTCACCGGCCTGGTGCTGACCAAGCTCGACGGCACCGCCCGCGGCGGCATCGTGGTGGCCATCGCGCGCGAGATGAAGCTGCCGATCCGGTTCATCGGCATTGGCGAGCAGCCGGAGGATTTCGGCGAATTCGTGCCCGAGGCCTTCGTCGATGCGCTGCTGGGCGTCGGGCCGGGTGTAAAGTAGCCGGATGATCCGCTTCGATCGGGCGAGCAAGCGATATCCCAACGGCCGCGAGGCGCTCAATGCGGCCACCTTCGATGTGGCCACCGGCGAGATGGTGTTCCTCACCGGGCGCTCCGGCGCCGGCAAGAGCACCATCCTGAAGCTGATCGCGCTGCTCGAGCGGCCCACCCGCGGCATGGTGCTGGTCAATGGCCACAACACCGCTGCACTGTCCACGCGCCGCATCCCGGCATTCCGCCGCGAACTGGGCGTGGTCTTCCAGGACCATCGCCTGCTCACCGAGCGCAGCATCTTCGACAATGTCGCGCTGCCGCTGCATGCCGCCGAGACCGGCTTTTCACTGAAGGAAATCGACCGCCGCGTGCGCGCCTCGCTCGACCAGGTGGGCCTGCTCGATCGTGCGGGCGCGCTGCCGCTGGAGCTGTCCGTGGGCGAGCAGCAGCGCGTCGGCATCGCGCGCGCCGTGGTCAGCAAGCCGAAGCTGATCATCGCCGATGAGCCCACCGGCAACCTCGACCCGGCGCTGTCGCTGGAGATCATGGGCCTGTTCCGCCGCTTCAACGACGTGGGCGTGACGGTGGTGATCGCCACCCACGACCTGGATATCGTGAAGGCCTGGGGCCTGCGCGAGATCATCGTCGAAGGCGGCCGCATCCATGGCGCCGCGCCAGCCGCCGCCCCCGCCTTCGACCTGCCGCACATCGAGATCACCCGATGACGCGCTGGCTGATGCGGCATGTGCAGTCGGCGCTGTTCGCCACCGGACGACTGGCGCGCGCACCGCTGTCCACGTCGTTCACGGTGCTTGTCATCGCGATCGCGCTGACGCTGCCCACCGCGCTGGGACTCGCCATCGTCAGCGTGCGCCAGGCCACCGGCGATTTCGCCACCGCCGTGGATGTCAGCGTCTACTTCCAGCAGGACGTGGCGCTTGAAAAGGCCCGACAGCTGGCCACTTCCCTGCGCGAGCGCAGCGGCGTGGCCAGCGTGCGGCTGATCAGCGCCGATGAGGCCATGGCCTCGTTCCGCGAGCGCAGCGGCTTCGGCGAGGCGCTCGACTCGCTGGACCGCAACCCGCTGCCGCATGCCCTGGAGGTGCGCCCGGAGGCCGGCGCCACCGACCCTGAGCGCATGGAATCGCTGCGCCAGTTCATCGCCGCGTGGCCCGAGGTCGAGCTGGTGCAGATCGACAGCGACTGGGTGCGGCGGCTCGACGCCATCCTGGCGCTGCTGCGCGGCATCGTCACCGGCGCAGCGGTGCTGCTGGGGGCGGGCGTGCTGGCCATCATCGGCAACACGGTGCGCCTGGAGATCTACAACCGCCGCGCCGAGATCGAGGTCACCAAGCTCGTGGGCGGCAGCAATGCCTTCGTGCGCCGGCCCTTCCTCTATACCGGCCTGCTCTATGGCCTGGGCGGCGGCATCCTCGCGGTGGTGCTGGTGGCCATCGGCCTTGCGCTGCTGAATGCGCCCGTCACCCGCCTGGCCGAAACCTATGGCAGCGACTTCCGCCTGCTGACCCCGCGACTGCGCGATGTGGGGGTGCTGCTGGGCGTCGGCGGGCTGCTCGGACTGCTGGGCGCGGGCCTTGCTGCGGCGCGACATCTCGCCCGCATCGAACCGCGGGCCTGACCCAAGATACTGATTTCACAATCTTAATATTCAAGTCCCGGGGGAACCCTGACCCTGCTTAGCACTCTAATTCGACGAGTGCTAACATCGGTCCGATCCAGGAAGGAGGTTCCCCATCTTGAGCGCAACCAACGTGCTGGCCATCCGCCCGGACGCCCTGCTGGCAGGTCCGCTGGGCAGCTTCGAGGCGTACGCCGACCGCGTCAGCCGCATCCCCGTGCTCAGCCGCGAGGAAGAGCAGGAGCTGGCCACGCGCTTCCGTCGCGACGACGACCTGGAGGCGGCGCGCCAGCTCGTGTTCTCGCATCTGCGCTTCGTGCTGCACATCGCCCGCGGCTATTCCGGCTATGGCCTGCCGATCGGCGACCTGGTGCAGGAAGGCAATGTCGGGCTGATGAAGGCGGTCAAGCGCTACGACCCCACCCAGGGCGTGCGGCTGGTGTCCTTCGCGGTGCACTGGATCCGCGCCGAGATCCACGACTATGTGCTGCGCAACTGGCGCCTGGTGAAGGTCGCCACCACCAAGGCGCAGC
>CAYQJU010000053.1:0-18214 GCA_964417875.1 uncultured Steroidobacteraceae bacterium | reverse complement strand
TGCCCTATGTCGGCATGCTGCACGACTTCGCCGTCACCGAGAACTACATCGTGCTGTATGTCATCCCGATGCGGATGGACGAGGAGCAGATGCGGCGCGGCGGCATCCACTGGTCGTGGTGGCCGGGCGAGCCGACCTATTTCGGGTACTTCCGCCGCGGCGGCGACGGTAAGGACGTGCGCTTCATCAAGGGACCCGAGCGCAGCGCCACGCATGTGATGGGCGCCTTCGACGATGGCAAACAGGTGGTGGTCGACGTGGAGATGTCCGAGTCGAACCCCTTCCCGTTCATGCCTTTCCACGACGGCTCGCGCTGGGACCCGGCCAAGGGCACCAGCTACATCACGCGCCTGTCGGCCGACCTGTCGCGCCGCGCGCCGAAGGATTACCGCATCGACCGGCTGTACGAGAACATCACCGGCGCGCTGCCGCGCCAGGATGACCGCTACAACACCGCGCACTACCGCTATGGATTCCTGTCCTGCGGTTTCACCGAGAACGGCCAGCGCGGCAACGGCATCGCGCGCTTCGACGTGTCGAACCGCAGCTACAAGATGTGGCGCGCGCCGCAGGGCCTGTCGCTATCCGAGGTGTGCTTTGCGCCGAAGAATGCCAATGCACCCGAGGGCCAGGGCTATGTGATGGCCGTCGGCACCTGGGCTGCGGAGGCCAACCGCGCGGACCTGTTCATCCTCGATGCCGAACGCGTGGAGGATGGCCCGGTGGCTACCGTGCGCATGCCCACGCGCATCGTCGGGCAGGTGCATGGCTGGTGGGTGCCCGGCGCGCAGATCCCGGCGCCACGCGGCGCATAACCACCGCCGCCACCACGCGCTTCAGGGCACCGACATGTCGCTGCTTGAACTGCTGCTGCTGGTCGGCATCGTGATGGTCGGCTATCGCATCCTGCGCGGCGTGCTGGGGCCGGGCATCGATGTGCTCGAGGAAGGCAAGCGCCGCGCCGGTGGCTGGGCGGAGGACATGCGCGAGCAGCCGTCGCAGGTGAAGTGGCCGCCCGGGCCGCGCAGCGCGCCGCGGGTGGTGACGCGGCCGGCGGCGCGTGATGCCGGCACATCCAGGGCGGCATCTGCATCTGGCGGCAGATCCGCCCCTGGATCAGCATCCACCGCGGCCTCCTCCCCGCGCGCGGCAACGATCCGCTCCGCGCGGGCCACGTACAAGCGCGGCGCGCCGGAGCTCGATGCCTGGTACCTGGTGCTTGATGTCCCCACCGAGGCCACGCGCGGCGAGATCCGGGACGCGCTGAAGCTGCGCCTGTCGCGGGCGCGCGCAGACCGCCACAGTGACCGCGAGGCCATTTCCCGCATCATGCGGGCGGCCGGTGAAGGCTTTCGTCAGGCGGGGCGGGAACGCGCCGGGATCTGAATCACCACCAGGACGCGGCGGCCAGCTCGCTCTCCAGCGCGCACTTTTCCGGCTGCGGCCGGTTCACCGCCGCATCCTCGCGCAGCACCTGCAGTTCGGCGCGCGCCACCACCACATCGGCCTGGTACAGCGGCGAGGCCGCAATCACCGCCATCGCCGAGCTGGTCAGCAGCCGCGCCGCTTCCACCGCCGAGGCATTGTGCATGCCACAGACCACGCGGCTGTCGCCAACGGCGCGACCGCGCTGCAGGATGGACTGCGCGTTGTCCGGATCGACCTGCGCCAGCACCAGCGCCCAGGCCCAGCCCGCCGTGGTGTGGCCGGAGGGGTAGTCGAAGCTCTCGCCGATGGTGGCCTCGGGCACGCAGGTGGCACCCTCGTCGACCAGGAAGGGGCGCTTGCGCTGGTAGTGATCCTTCGCGCTGCCCACCGTACGCGCGGCCTCGCGCATCGACTTCTGCAGCAGCGCCACCAGGCGCGGCGCCTGCTGCGCGTCGGGCTGGATGCCAAGGCTGCAGGCAAAATGTTCCAGCATGGCGCCGGTGCCGAGCTCGGCATCCTCGATCGCCATCTGCCAGCGCGGCGTGCCGGCCAGCGCACGGGTTTCGCGGAAGATGCGGCGGTCGGCCTGGTCGCGGGCGTCTCCGTCGCGGGGGGCGGTGGGCATGACGTGGAAGAAGTCCTGCATGTCGCCGGCAACATAGGGCGGCGTGCCATCGCCACGGCGGCGTGCGCCGGTGGGCGCGGACTCGGCCGCAGCGCGCGGGGTGGCCGAGGTGCTGGCAGATGCGGCAGGGCCGCCTGGCATGACGGCTGTGGCGTCGCCGCCTGCGGATCCTGCATCCGGCGCCGGTGCGGCCGCACAGGCCGTCAATGACACGATCACCAGCAATGCTGCGGTGCCTGGATTACGCATGGCCTTCCCCGATTGTGACTGGGTGGAACAAGGGTAAACGAACGATGCATGCCGGACCGGAAGCGGCACCCGGGGCTCAGAACCGCAGGCGTACGCCGACGCGATAGGCACGCCCCATTGTGTCGTGGTACTGCGCGGTGGCGCCGGAGATTCCCCCGCCGGTGAACGGCGGGCTCTTGTCGAACAGGTTGTTGACCGACCCGAACACCTGGAACTGGCGCAGCCTGGCCACGCGCAGGTCGTACGAGCCATTCAGGCTGAAATTCAGGTACGCATCGGCCCAGTTGTGGTCCACGCTGCCATACAGGAAATGGCCCGCCTCGTTCTGGTAGTGCGGCCCTGAAGGGTCATCACTCCAGGTATTGTCCAGGCGCGCGCCGCCCACATAGCGCGCCGACAGGCTCGCGGTCAGGCGATCGAGCCGGTAGGTGCCGATGACATTGCCGGTCCACTTCGGCGAGGCCAGCACGCCGGGAATGAACAGATTGCTGCGGATCTGCCCGACCTGGTCAAGGTGGATGTAACTGTCCTCGCATTGCAGGCTGGCATTGCGCTCGCAGGTGTGCTGGATGCCCGAGGACTCCAGCGCACGCGTCGCGCGCACCGTCAGCGACAGCAGGCCGGGCACCGCAGGCAGCACCGAACGCACCGGCAGCAGGTAGTTCCAGGAAAGATCGACGCCGCGCCGCTGGTACGGCAGGCCATTCACAGGCCGACGCGCATTGTGCGAGACGATGTCGTGCAGGTTGCGGCTGCCATCCTCGTTGGTGGCGAAGGTGATCTCGCGGCATTCCGGCAGTGAATCATCGATCAGCCCGTTGATGCCCGGCGCGGCCGGATCCACCGCGCCATCCAGGTAGCGCGCCTCGACATTGCCGCTGTTCTCCCAGCAGGCCAGCACCGGGTCCGAAAACACATAGGGCGTGTAGATGCCATCGCGCACGCGGATGCTGTAGTAATCCGCCGCCAGGCGCATGCCGCGCGCCCAGCCGCCCGGCGACAGCACCAGGCCCAGCGTCAGCGTGTCGCTGCGCTCGGGCTTCAGGTCCGGGTTGCCCACCGACACGGTGCCCCAGCGCTCGTACTGGTTCTCCTGGCTGTCGGCCGTGCGGTCGCGCCAGGGATTGCGCGCCTGCTGCGCGCCGACGCTGTCGGGCACATTCGGCTGGCTCAGGAACAGGTCGCGGTAGCCGGCGGCCCGCAGGTCGCGCGAGCGCGTCAGGCGCAGCCGCACGAAGTCGAAGGGCTCGAACACCGAGGAGAACTTCCAGTTCAGCGTGCCCTGCGTGGCCGATACGCCGGTGGTGCCGGCACCACCCTTGTTGTTGTAGCGCGCATAGCGCATGCCGGCGTTCACCGACCACAGCCGCACGCCCGGCACATCGCTGATGATCGGCAGGTTCAGTTCCGAATAGCCTTCGGCCACGCGCGTGCGGCCGCCGAATGCATCGCCCCAGGCGCGCGCGATGTCCGCCCGCAGGTAGAACGGCCCGCGAGATCCCTTGTTGTCGACCTCGTCCTGTCGCAGCTCGACGCCGAAGGCGCCGGTCAGCGGACCGGCCCAGCCGCGCCACAGCGTGCCGGAGGTGCTGAACGACAGCACATGCAGGTCATTGGCGCCGTCGGAAATGCTGTCCTTGAATGCATACGCCAGCGCCTCGGCCTGCCGCTGTGCATCCACCGGATCGGAATAGGTGGTGCCGAACAGGTTCAGCGGCCGGCAGCCCTGCGCCAGCATCGCCAGCCCCTCCGGATCGCTGGTGGGCCGCCCGGTGGCATCGAGGATGGGAATGCCATCGCGCGTGATGCGGCACACCGGCTGCATGAAATTCGGGTTCGGCAGGCCATCAATGAACTCGCGGTCATCGATCACCGCATCCGAGGCAAACGCGAAGCTGAGGTTGGTCTGCACATTGTTCTGCCGGCTGGTGCTCTGTGTCTGGCCATACTGGTAATAGGCCTCCCATCTCCAGTCGCCGGCCAGGGTGCCGCGCACGCCCGCCACCGCGCGGAAGGTGTCGGACTGCTGCGTCGTCCATTGCTGGATCTGCGGGTTCCACACCTTGCGCACGGCCGTGTGCCCGCGGCAGGGCGTTGGACCGAACAGGTTGTCGAGCCCCGGACCACCACCGGTGATGGTCGAGTTGCCGAAGGCGCGCTGCACCTGATGGAGTGCCTCGGGCGTCAGGTCACCGAGGAAGGCATAGGCATTGCGGCCCAGCGTCGGCAACACCGCCGGCGTGCCCGGGTCCTCGAAGTCCACATCCAGCGTCACGCCGACCAGGTTCCAGTAATCCGTGCCACGCGCCGAGCGGATGCGCTGCCACACCGGATTGCTGCCATTGATGAAGGCCCAGGTGGGCGGCGTGGTGTCGGTGCTGCCGGCCTGCCCGGGTGGCACGAAGTACGGCGGCGTGCGGCCGGTGGGCGCATTGCCGAGGACGGCGCGGAAGTTCGCGTTGTTCCACAAGGGGCTGCGCGTCACGTCATCCACCGGCAAGCCGGTGACCGGATCGGTGAACGGCTCGCCGTTGCCGCCGTAGGGGATGAAATCCCCGGCGCGCGCCGAACCGCCGGGCTGCGCCTCGACGCCCGGCGCATGGAAGCGCACGCAGGCATTGCCCATGGTGTAGGGATTGCGGTTCAGCGATTCGGTGCGCGCGAAGCTGCCCTGCAGATAGGCGGTGGTGCCCGGCGCCAGCTCATATTCGAAGTTTGCGAAGCCCGTGCGCCGCTCGGTGCTCGGGCGCAGCGCCACGGCGGTGGTGGTCAGCGGACCGTCGCCGTTCATCGTGCTGCGGCCGGTGCCGCCGCGGTAGCCAAAGGCATATTCCTCGACGCCGGTGCCATCGGCGGTGAAACGCCAGCCGGAGGTATTGGCGGCGCTGGTCGACAGGATGGTGCCGGTGGGCGCGAACTGGCTGAAGCGATGTCCCACCATCTGGAAGCGCGCCGGATACGCCTCGAACCCGGACAATGGCACCAGCTCCTCGGCCGGGTTCGCCGCCAGGCCGCTGTAGTTCTGGTACAGCACGCGCGACATGGCGCACCAGCGGCGCGCCGCGGCGCAGTTGCGGATCGCCGACTGGTCCTGCCATTCCACGCCGAGCAGTGCATGGCCGCGCCCGCCGAACAGCGGCAGGCCACCGGAGATCGCCACATGCGGGCTGTCGCCATCGCCGGCAGCGTTGACGCCATAGTCCAGATCCACGTTCAGCCCGGTGAGGCTGCGATCGAGCACCAGGTTCACAACGCCCGCCATCGCGCCGGAGCCATAGGTCGCCGATGCCCCGCCGGTCACCACGTCCATGCGCGACAGCAGGTTCGAGGGAATGATGTTCAGGTCCACCACATCGGCCTGGTTCGATGTGGACACCACGCGCCGCCCGTCGATCAGCGTCAGCGTGCGCGTGCCGAAGGCCGGATCCATGCCGCGCAGGTTGGCGATGGTGTTGCCGATGAAATAGGCCGAGCGCGCCAGCGTGCCGCCCTGGTCATCGCCGGTGAGCAGCGGCTGATAGCTGGGGATGTTCTGCGGCACCAGCCTGGTGAGCGCATCAGCGACATTGACGAAGCCGAGGTTGCGCAGCTCCTCGCCGGTGATGGTCACCACCGGATTGGGCGCGGTATAGGTGCCGGGCACGCGGATGCGCGTGCCGGTGACCTGCACTTCGGGCACTTCGTCGAGCTCGGCCGGCAGGATGTCCTCTGCAAAGCCGGGCGCCTCTGCGCCAGCCGGATCCGCCGCATCGGGCGTCGCCGCGGCGCGTCCCGTCGCCGGCGCACGCACCAGGGCGATGGTGCCGGCGTCCACGCGCTGGAAGGCAAGCCCGGTTCCCGCCAGCATCCGACGCAGTGCGCTGGCCGGCGCCATGCGGCCACGCACGGCCCGCACGGGTTGCTCGAGCAGGCGGCTTTCGGCCGCCAGCACCTGGATGCCGGTCTGCCCGGTGAAATGGAACAGCGCGCTGGCCAGCGGCTGGGCGGCGATGTCGATGTCCACCGCCCGCTCCGCTTCGGCCGCAGGCCAGGCAGTGCCGGCGAACAGTGCCCAGAGCAGTACGGCGCCGAGCAGCCGCATCGAATGGCCTAGTCGGCGCCGGGTCGCAGCCCGATCAGGTGCCGACCGTCATCGAGCCGCTGCACCGTCACGGGAAACACATGCGGCAATGCCTGCAGCCAGCCGTCGATCTGCTTCACGCGCGCGGTGCCGGTGAATGACAGCGCCGCCACCTTCGGGTCCTCGATCAGGATGGCATCGGCCGCGTAGCGGTTCACCTTCACGACCACCTCCGAGAGCGGCTCGTTCTGGAAGTTCAGCGTGCCCGAACGCCAGGCGATGGCCTCCAGCGGATCGGTCTGCCGCACCACCACGCGGCGCGTGAGATGCGAATACACCAGCTGCTGGCTGCTCTCCAGGCGGACATTCGGCGTCTCGGCGCTCTGCCCTTCATACAGCGCATCGACGCTGCCCTCGGCCACGGTGACCGTGGTGCGCCCGGGCGTGCGCAGCACATTGAACTCGGTGCCGGTGGCGACCACTTTCAGGCGACCGGCCTCGACGGAGAACGGCCGCTGCGGATCCTTGTGCACGCTGACGAACAGCTCGCCATCCAGCAGCTCGACCTGGCGTGCGTCGGGCCCGATGCTCACCCGCACCTGCGTGCCGCCGCCCAGCTCGAGCAGCGAGCCGTCGTCGAGCCTGTGCTGGCTGTTGATGCCCACCGGGGAGGCGTATTCGCGCATTGCGACGCGTTCGGCGGGAGGCTGCGCCACCCACCAGGATCCGGCCGCCACCAGCGCGATGCCCAGGCCACCCAGCGACGCCGCCAGCGCAAAGCGACGCCCTCGGTCGGGCCGCTCCGCTGCACTGGCCTGCGCCGGCAGCTCGGCTCCCAGTGCGCCGCTGGCCTCCCAGATGGTGGCCAGCTCATCGAAGGCCTGCTGGTTGCGCGCATCGCGCTGGCACCAGTCGAGCCATTCATCGAGTATTCCATCGTCGGGCGTTGCGCCATGCAGGCGCTGCAGCCAGTCGGCCGCGCGCTCCATGCGCTGCAACCGCCCCACATCCGGTGTGATCGGATCGCTCATCGGGGGCCGCTTCCTTTCAGCCGCGCCTGCGCCTCCAGCGGACCCAGGCCTTCAAGGCGCAGGCGGCAATACATCAGTGCGCGCGTGATGTGGTTGCGCACCATGCGGTCGCTGACGCCCAGCCTCTTTGCAATTGATCCCTGGTCCATTTCTTCCGTTCTGAAAAGCAGAAAAGCCTCGCGCACCGGGTCAGGCAGCTCGCGCAGGAAGCCGCGGATCTGTTCCACGTGCTCCCTGGCCATGACCACGGTGTCGGGCTCGGGGGGCCGCTCGAACAGGCCCGGAAACAGGTCGGTCTCCTGCAGCCGTGCCTCGGTCGCACGCCGCCGCAACCGGTCGATCGCCAGGTTGCCGGCAATGCGGAACAGGTACGCCCGCAGGAAGCCCGTGACATCCGTGCGCTCCAGCTGCAGCAGGCGGACATAGGCCTCCTGCGCCACCTCCCGCGCCTCGTTGCGTGACCGCAGGCGCAGCGTGAGGAACCTGACCAGCGAATCGTTGTGATCGCGGAACAGGCGCTCCACTTCCAGTGCGCGCTGCTGGTTCGCCTCCGGGCCGCGGTCGTGACCTGCCGGCTCCGGCGCGTTCACTTCCCGGCCGTTTCCCCCCATGTCCTGATTGTGTACGCGAGGCTTTCAAATGAGCAAGGAAAGGCTCCTACGTCCAGTCAGCAGGCCGGATTCGCAGAGCCGGTGTAGAACTGCGGGATCCGGGCGCTGCACATTCGGGACCCGTGTCTGGGGGAACGGGGCCGGATGCATCGATCGACTGGCCGTAGGAGGGTGGTATCCCGGGAAAGCCGGCGGCACCCCAGGGGCCCTTGCAGGGCCGGGCGGCGGGCGCGGCGGGGAGTGGGATCGGTCATTTTTCTGCGGCTTTCCGGGGAAAATCTTCGGATTCGCGGCCCGCTTCCTGCGGGCAGCGCCTGCCAAGTAGAACGTTTGGCGGCGAACAGACCGGAAATGGCGTCAGTCGGCGCGGATCCGGAACAGGCGGATTTCGGGCGAAACCGGCGTGATGCCGTCGAGCGTTTCGGCGCCATTGACGGTTTCACGGATGCGCAATATGTCCGGTTCGCCGGCCTCGATGCGGTAATTCACCGGCGAGGAGGGCCGGCCATCGGCGTTGCTGGTGGCCTGCGGCCACTTGCCGACGAAACCATCCGGCTCGCGCGGCACGGTCGAGGCATTGGGGACGTCGAGCGTGAAATAGCCCGGGCCCAGCGCGCAGGTGGTCGCATTGCCCCGGCGGGTATAGGTACCCGATGGCGCGTGCACGTCCTCGATGTTGAAACAGCCATCCTGCACATTGGCCAGCCCGTTCACGCCCACATGCATGCCGTTGTAGGTGGTCGCGTCGAACACCCACACGCGGCGGTGGTCGGCCGTGGCCCAGGCGCCGGTGAGCTCACCAGCGATGGATTCAGGTTCGATCAGCTGCCAGGCATCGGTGCCGTGACTCGCATCGATGCGGGCGCGCGGACCGGGCGTGCGGCGCACATCGGTCAGTCTGGTGGCGATGGCGAGGCCGGGCACGGTGGTCGACAGGCCCGCGGCGCCATTCGTATCGGTGGTGGGCGAGAAGGAAATGGTCTGCGCCGCGGGTTCGTGGCGGTAGAAGCCGTGCTCCGCGCCGCAGCCGGTGCTGCAGACGGTGCCGATCGCGTGGTGCGCATACAGGTAGGTCCCGTCTGCGAAGAAGGTGAGGAAATTGCGCGTCGGCGTCACCTCACCCGCGGCGGAGCGCATGGAGATGCGGAAGCTGCCCCGCAGCTGCGCCTCCGGCGCGGGCAGCGCGCGGCAGCGCACATTGCGCTGCGTGATCCAGCCGTGATTGATCGGACGATTGGCGTCCAGCGGGTCCAGCAGCAGCACGGCACTGCCCCACTGGTACTGGCTGGCGCTGCCGACCACGCAGTGCATGCCGTCGGGCTGGCGCGTGACGGCCAGCTCGTAGATGGCATCGGCATTGCTCGGCACATCCGGGATATCCACCGTGGAGAACGCTGCCAGCGCGACGCTGCGCTCGATCTCGCCGGTGCGCGCGCGCCGCAATCCCAGCTCCATGCCACCGGGCGGAAGCGGCTGTACCGCCTCGCCCGGCGCGGCCTGCCAGGCGACCGCGGCGCTGACCGTGAAGCTGCACAGCGTGACCTTGACCGCATCCGCCGCACCCGTGGGTGGCAGGGTGATGTCCTGCCCCTCGGCATCCAGGCTCTCGTTGGTGCCGGCCTCGACCTGGCAGTTGTTGGTCGTGTTGCCGGATTCCATCGTGGCCGAGACGAACCATTTGAAGATCGGCAGCGAAGCGCCGCTGTCGAACAGGGCATCCTCGAAGACCAGCGTGGTGGCGCCGAATGCCGACTGCTCGCGCACGCCTTCTTCGGTGGTCAGGCGGACCTTCGCCGAGGGAATGGCCGCCACCGCCGGCGCCACCTGGACGATCACCGGATAGCGCGGCACGGCAGGATCGTTGACGCAGGCGATCGACGGCGGCGTGGTGGCCTGTCCTAGCACGCCCTCGCCGTCGGACACCACACAGTTCTTGCCGAAGGGCTGCGTCTTCACCGTGATGCGATAGGACGTGCCTTCCGGCAGCGAGCCGAAGGTGAACGTGGAGGTGTGCTGCCCGGGAATGCCCGTGAAACGGCAGGGTACGCGTTCGGCCGAGTCCTCTGCCGCGCAGCCGTCCTGGCCGTCGTACTGCAGGACCACCGGGCGTTGCGTTCCCAGCCCTGTGATGGTGCCCTGCAGGACGATGTTCCGCGGCGGCACGCTGATGGTCGGCTCGACGATGACGTCGCGCACCGCATCGCAGCCCGCCGCACCGGTGAGTGCGGCGGCCATGAGACATGTCGCGACGTACCGCGGACGACAGCGACGAGCCGCCCGCGGGGCAGCCTGATCCAGCCCCGTTCCCCCGTGTTCTGACCCGATTGTGGGCAGGGGGGACTGTGCAATTCAAGCGCCGCGCGTGGCGGGCCGGCTCCTCCGGCGACGCCCCCCGCTCGCAGCCCACGAGGACCGGCAGGAAGCCTGGGGCCCTGCGCCTCAGGCTTCCTTCAGTCTCACTGTGCGGCGGTCATGCGGCACAGCACGATCGGCGGAATCGGCGGATTCAGCTCGCTCTTGCGCGTGCCGTGCGCCGTATCCCAGACCGTCAGCTTGTCCTGTGACGGGCAGACCGAGTCGGACGGGTCACTGTTGGCCAGGCGGATCTCGTAATGGACCAGCGAATACGGCCGGCCATCGGTGAATGACGGGTTCTGCGACTGCGGCCAGCGGCCGGGGTAATCGCGCAGCGCCGAGGTGGGGTTCGGGATGTCACCCGAGCCCGAGTCGAGCAGCGTGAAGTCCGATTCCGTGGTGCCGTCGCCCGCGGTGATGTCGGTGTAGATGCGGATATTGCAACCCGAGCGCGCGCCCTGGCGCGTCCAGGATCCGGTCAGGCCGAAATCACCCACGAAGCAGGCGTCCTGCAGGTTGGGAATGCCGTTCATGCCCATGTGGAAGGCGTTGTACAGGCCGTGCTGGTACACGAACACGCGCCGCGGATCTTCGGCGCCGCGCGCCGGATCCCACAGCACCCAGGCGCCGTCCATGATGTTGGTGGTCTCCACCAGCGGATCTGCGCCGGCTTCCGTCAGGATCCACTCGACCAGCGAATCGGTCACGGTAGTGACGTCATTGAGCGTCGAACTGTTCGTGGTCCAGGGCTCGAAGGTGCCACGCAGCACGCTGCGGCCATTCTCGCTGGTGATCTGGAAATCGGTGATCGTCCGGGCCACTGGCACGGTGCCGGCGCTGGTGGTGGTGGTGTCGTGCAGCGCCGCGCTGCCGGTGGTGTCGGTGAAGGGAATGAAGCGGATGGCCTGCTCCTCGGGCACATAGTGGTAGAAGCCCTGCTCGATGCCGTTGTTCGACACGCCACTGATGTGCTGGCCATACATGTACATGCCGCTCTCGAACAGCGCCAGGTAGTTGCGGTTGCGCGCCCTCGTGTAAGTCGTCTCGGGCGCAGCGCCGTCCACGCTGGTAATGCGGGTGGTGTAGGCCTCCTGCTGGTAGACGCCACGCAGCTGCCGGTGTGCCTCGGGAACCTCGCGGCAGCGGATCACAACGTCAGGCACCCAAAGCTGCGCGACGCGTGCCGATGCCGGTCGACGCAGCAGGATCGCGGCGCCATCGACGGGGCTGCCGATGGTGCGGTTGCCCGTGGAAGCATGCGGGTTGCTGCTGCTGCTCACGCTGCCACCGGGAATGCAGGTCATGCCTGCGGGCGACTCGGTGACCAGGACTTCGAAGAAGGCGTCGATATGGCTGCGCGCCGCGTAGGGGTCCGCGGTGGGCTCGCCGGCCTCGTCGATCGCCATGAAGGGGATGAAGGTGTTGCCGAACGAGGTGATATGCGCGGCGGCCACGTCCTCGCCGGTGGGCTGCGAGCGCAGCGTCACCTTGACAGCCTGGCCGGCCGGAATCGCCGGCGGGGTGGTGGTGCGGGGCGCGGCGTCCAGGGCCACGTCAGGCACGCTGTACACGGCCTGGGTGCGGACAGTGAACGAGCAGGCCTCCACATCGACGGTGACGTCGGCGTCGGGCGCCTCGATGGCCTTGCCATCATCGTCAATGTTGCCGCCGGTGTTGTCCACCGGTCCGCCGGTCACGTAGCAGTTGGTGACCGCGTCCGCCGCCGTATCGCCGGGAATCGTCGCGGTGACGCGCCAGCCGAAGGCTGGCAGGTTCGAGCCGTTGTCGACGATGAAGGTTGCGTTCTCGTGGAAGCCGCCCGGACCATTCGGGCACATCGATGGCTCGAAGGTGACCGTGGTCAGGCCTGTGGCATCCACCGGGCAGCTGCCATTTTCAGTGGTCAGCGTCACCTTGAGGCCCGGCACGGCCGATGCGACCGCGGCAATGTTGGCGGTGACGCTGTAGCGCGGCACCGACAGGTCATTCACGCAGGTGATCTGCAGCTGGCTGCTGCCCTGGCCGACGGTCCCGGTGGGATTGGCGATCTCGCACTGCTTGCCGAAGGGCTGGCTCTTGATGCTGAGGTTATAGGACTGCCCGACCGGCAGCGCGCCGAGGCTGAACGTGGAGTATTCCTCGTTCGGAATGCCGACGAAGCGGCACTCCGAAACGATGCGGGGGCCGCCCGGGTTGTTCGGGTCCTCGAGCACCAGGCAGGTGTCGGCACCATTGTTCTGCAGCACCAGCGGCCGCACGCTGCCCAGGCCACGGATCGTGCCTCCCAGCACCGAGGTCTCGGTGGGCACCTCCGTGTAGGGTGCCTCGCGTACATCCTTGATCGAATCGCACCCGGCCAGCGCGGCGCCGCAGACGGCGGCCGTGGCCAGGAGTTTCGAACTGCTGATCGTCGATTTCATGAAATTCCCCCGCAAATTCTTTTGTTCGTCCGCCGGGGCGGGTGGCTGGCACCCGCCCTCTGTTTCGCTGGATCAGAACTCCATGCGCACGCCCATGCGGAAGGAGCGGCCCATGGTGTCGTGGAATCCGGCGCTGGCGCCCGAGATGCCACCACCGGTGAAGGGCGGGCTCTTGTCGAACAGGTTGTTGACCGTGCCGGTCACCTGGAAGCGGCGCATGTTGCCGACGTGCAGGTTGTACGACGCGTTCAGGGCGAAGTTGACGTACGGCTTCACCCAGTTGTTGTCGACGCTGCCACCCAGGTAGCGGCCCAGCTCGTCCATGTAGTTGCTGCACGAACCGTTCTCGAACTGCCGCGCGTCGCACCAGGTGTTGTCCATCTTCGCGCCGCCGATGTAGCGGGCCGACAGGCTGGTCGACAGGTCGCCCATCATGTAGGCGGCGATGAAGTTGCCGGACCACTTCGGCGTGGCCGACACGCCCGGGATGAACTGGCTGGAGCGGATCTGGCCCACCATGTCGATGCGGCGCAGCACCTCATCGCAGATCAGGATGCCGTCGACGAAGGTCGAGGCCGTGCAGTTCTGCTCGCCGGCGGAGGTGACGCGCTGCGCCACCGTCTGCTGCAGGCCCGAGGCCTCCAGGGCCCGCGTCGCGCGCACCGTCAGCGACATGGTGCCGGGAATGCGCTCGATGGCACGGTTCAGCGGGAAGGAGTAGTTCCACGACAGGTCGACGCCACGACGCTCGTACGGCAGGCCGTTGTCCGGGCGGCTGGCGTTCACGAACACGATGTCCGTCGGATCGATGCTGCCATCGGCCAGCGTGTGGAACGTGATCTCGCGGCAGAACTGGTTGTCCATGTTCGGCGGCAGGTTCTGGCCGAAGTTCGGGTGTTCCTCGTCCTCGCTGTTGCCGCTGGACAGCCAGCAGTTCTCGATGATGCTCGACGGGCTGGAGAAGTTGTAGGGCGTGTAGATGCCGCCCCGCACCCGGATGTCGTAGTAGTCCGCCGACAGGCGCATGCCCTGCGCCCAGCCACCCGGCGACAGCACCATGCCCAGCGTCAGCGTGTCGCTCTTCTCCGGCTTCAGGTCGGAGTTGCCGACCCGCACCAGGCCCCAGCGCTCGGTCTGGTTGATGCTGCTTTCCGCGGTGCGCTCACGCCACCAGTTGCGGCCGCTGGCCTGGTCGGGCAGCGTCGGCTGGTTCAGGAACAGGTCGCGATAAGTGGCCGCACGCAGGTCGCGCGACCGCGTCAGGCGGAAGCGCACGAAGTCGAAGGGCTCGAACACGGTCGAGAACTTCCAGTTGAAGGTGCCCTGCGTTGCCGATTCACCGGTCGTGCCCTCACCGCCCTTGTTGTAGTAGTCGGTGTAGCGCGCCGCGGCGTTGACGGACAGCAGGTTGATGCCCTCGAGGCCACTGAGCAGCGGGAAGTTCAGCTCCGTGTAGCCTTCGGTGGAGCGTGTCTTGCCACCGAAGGAGTCATTCCACGAAGCAAGGTCGGAGCGCAGGTAGAACGAACCGCGCGTGCCGAGGTTGTCCACCTTGTCCTGGCTCAGGTCGATGCCGAAGGCGGCGGTCAGCGGACCCGCGCCCCAGCCCTGCCACAGCGTGCCACTGGTGGTGAGTGCCAGCGTCTGGCGGTTGGTATAGCCCTCCGACACGCTGTCCTTGAAGGCATAGGCCAGCGCATCGCTCTGCAGCTGGGCCAGCTGCTCGGAAGTCATGTCCAGGCCCGGCCATGGCGTGGGGGCCGCGCTGAAGTCACCGAAGATGTTCAGCGGCTTGCAGTCCTCTGCCAGCGCCGTGAGTCCGGCGGTGTCGCTCATCGGCAGACCGTTGGTGTCGAGCGAGGGAATGCCGTCGCGGGTGATGCGGCACACCGGCTGACCATAGGTGGTCGAACCAGGACGGTCGTCGATGACCGCGTCCATCGCGAAGTTGTAGCTCAGGTTGGTGCCACCGTTGAACTGCTTCGAGACGTTGTTGGTCTCACCGTACTGGTAGTAGACCTCCCAGCGCCAGTCTTCACCGAAGCGGCCGCGCAGACCCGCAACGCCACGCCAGGTGTCGGTGTCGTTGGTGCTGTACTGCTGGATCTGCGGGTTCCACACCTTGCGCATCGCGGTGAAGCCGTCGCAGGGATTCTGGCCCCACAGTGCGGCCGTGGCGGCGTTGGCGCTGCCCGCACCCGGGTTGCGGTCGAAGGCCCCCTGCAGCTGGTGCAGTGCCTCGGGGCTCAGCTGGTTCAGGAAGGCGTAGGAGTTGTTGCCGACCGGCGGCAGCACCGCCGGCAAGCCCGGATCCTCGAAGCCCTCGGCCATCGTGATCTGGGTGAGCAGCCAGTAGCGGCTGTTGCTGTTCGGCGATTTGACGAAGATGTACTGGGCGCTGCCCGGCACCACCTTGTCGGAGAAGGCGAAGGTCGGTGGCGGCGTGGTGGCATCGGCAATGGTCGCGCCCTCGAAGGAAGCGCCCGTCGGGCCGATGAACGGCGCGGAGCGGGCGGTGATGCCGCTGGAGATCACATTGGGCGCATTGCCGATGAAGGCCCGGAAATTCGGGTTGTCCCACACCGGGTTGCGCTCGATGCCCGGCGCAGCCAGTTCGCTGAACGGCGGCTCGGAGACCACGAACTGGTCGGCGGCGATGGTGCCCCTTCCGAAGTAGACGACTTCACCGGCCTGCACCGCGCCGCCGGGCTGCGCCGGCACACCGGGCGCATCAAAGCGCACGCACGAGGTCGCCGTGGTATAGCGGCTGCGGTTGTTGGCGTTCGTCCAGGCATAGCTGCCCTGGACATAGCCGGTGGTGCGTTCGGTGAAGTTGTGTTCGTAGTTGGCGAACAGCGACTTGCGCTCATTGGCCGCACGCAGCGAGGTGCCGGTGGTGGTCAGCGGGCCATCACCGTTCATCACCGAGCTCTGGTTGCGCGCACCCCGGAAACCGTAGGGGAACTCCTCGATGTCGAGGCCATCCTGGGTGAAGCGGAAGCCGGTCGTGGGGGCCGGACGGTCGATGCGGTTGTCGCTGTAGCCTTCCCAGATCACGCCGTTCGGCGAGAACTGGTTGTAGCGCAGGTTCGCCATCTGGAAGCGGGCCGGCATGCCTTCGAAACCTTCGATGGCGATGATGGGCGAGGAATAGTTGGACTCGATCAGCGAGCTCTGCGAGTTGGTGAACATGCCGCGCGATTCGGCGCACCAGCTGCGGGCCGAGGCGCAGTCACGAATGGCATCGGTCTTCTGCCATTCGAAGCCGATCAGCGCATGGCCATTTTCGCCCACCCTGGTGCCACCCGAGAGCGAAAGGCTCGGGCTCTGGCCATCGCCAGCCCCGTTCACACCGTAGGTGAGATCTGCACTGACACCCTGCTTCTTGGTGTTCAGCACCAGGTTCACGACACCGGCCATGGCGCCGGAGCCATAGGTGGCCGAGGCACCGCCGGTGACCACGTCCATGCGCTCGAGCAGGTTCGAGGGAATGATGTTCATGTCGACGATGTCGGCCTGGCTGGAGCTCGACACCGTGCGGCGACCGTCGATCAGCGTCAGCGTGCGCGAACCGAATGCCGGGTCCATGCCGCGCAGGTTGGCGATGGTGTTGCCGAGGAACAGCGAGCCGCGGTCGACATCGTTGTTGCCCTGGGTACCGTTGCCGAATCCGACGCCGATGTTGCCGAACTCGCCGCCGCCGGTGGTCTGGATGTCACCGACCAGGCCGGGCTGGTAGGTCGACATGTTCTGCGGCACCAGCATCAGCAGCGCGTCGGCCACGTTCACGTAGCCCAGCTGGCGCATTTCCTCGCCACTGATCGAGGTGACGGGGTTGGCCGAAGTGACGTTCGGGTTCTGGATGCGCGTACCGGTGACCTGCACCTCGGTGAGCTCTTCCAGATCTTCGTCTTCGTCTGCCTCGGCAGCCAGGGCTGGCGCCCCGACCATCAATCCCGTGCAGAAGATGGCAGCAACCGATGCGCGAACGAAGTCACGCCAATAGGCCGTGCGAGTCATTGTTTCCCCCTGGACTGTAATTCTTCCGGCTGGCGCGCCCGTACCGGCGAGGAAAACGGGTGCGCCACTGAGAGAACGTCTGGGGGAACAGAAACCGGAAACGCGGCAGAAGAAAAATTTTGCCGGTTCCTGCCCCGGCAGGCACGATGCGCTGTCGGGGCCGGACATCGACCCGGCGATCATCGACCGCCGGCCCGACCACGCTCTTTATTTCAGCTTGTAATCCTGCTGCGTCTGCGCGTACTCGATATAGAAATCGAGCGCCGCCGGATCCGCCATCGCATCCCGGTTGGCCGCCTTGGCCAGCGGATAGCCCGACAGGATGCGCCGCACCGGCACTTCCATGCGCTTGCCTGAGATGGTGTAGGGGATGGCGGGCACCTGGTAGATGCGGTCCGGCACATGCCGCGGCGTGTACTCGGCGCGCAGGCGGTCGTTGATGGCCCTGGTCATGTTCTCGTCGAGCTTCAGGCCGTCCTTCAGCTTCACGAACAGCGGCATGAAGAATTTGCCGCCGGGCAGGTCGAGATTGACGATCAGGCCGTCCTCGACCCCCTCGACCAGCACGATGGTGCGGTAGATCTCCGAGGTGCCGATGCGGATGCCATGGCGGTTCAGCGTGGCATCGGACCGGCCCAGCACATAGGCGCCGCCATGCGGGGTGATGCGATAGAAATCGCCCTGCCGCCACATGCCGGGGAAGTCGCTGAAATAGGTCTCGATGAAACGCTCGTCGTTCTTGTCGTTCCAGAAGCCCACCGGCATCGACGGCGCGGGCTGCGTCATCACCATCTCGCCGACTTCGTCGATGACGAACTCGCCGTTCTCGCCCATCACGTTCACGGCCATGCCGAGGCAGCGCGCCTGCATCTCGCCGGCACGCTGCGGCAGGATCACGGTGCCGCCGACGAAGCCGGAGCAGATATCGGTGCCGCCGCAGCCCGGCGCCACCCAGCAGTCCTGCTTCACATTGTCGTGGAACCACTGCTGGCACTCGGGCGACACCGGCGAGCCGGCCAGCGTGATCGACCGCAGGTGCGACAGGTCGAACTTCGCCTTCGGCACGATGCCGTTCTTCTCGAGGATGGCCTGGTAGGTGGGGCTGGCACCGAACAGCGTGGCTTTCGAGTCCTGCACCATCTTCCACAGCACGTCGCCATCGGGCCAGGCCGGGTTGCCGTCATACAGCACCGGCGTGACATCGGACAGCAGTGCGCTGACCAGGAAGTTCCACATCATCCAGCCGGTGGTGGTGTAGAAGAACATGCGCTCGCCGGCATGCATGTCGAAGTTGAAGGCCAGGTGCTTCAGCTGCTCGATCATGATGCCGCCATGGCTGTGCATGATCGGCTTGGGCAGACCGGTGGTGCCGGAGGAGAACAGGATCCACAGCGGGTGGTTGAACTCCACCTCTT
>CAYQJU010000052.1:0-18595 GCA_964417875.1 uncultured Steroidobacteraceae bacterium | reverse complement strand
ACCGCGGGCATCTTCATGGTGGCGCGCATGTCGCCGCTGTTCGAGGGCTCCGACGCCGCGCTGTCGTTCATCCTGGTCATCGGTGCCACCACGGCGCTGTTCATGGGCCTGCTGGGCATCGTGCAGAACGACATCAAGCGCGTGGTGGCCTATTCCACGCTTTCCCAGCTGGGCTACATGACCGTGGCGCTGGGCGTGTCTGCCTATGCCGCCGGCGTGTTCCACCTGATGACGCATGCCTTCTTCAAGGCGCTGCTGTTCCTGGCCGCAGGCTCGGTGATCATCGGCATGCACCACGACCAAGACATCCGCAACATGGGTGGCCTGCGCAAGTACATGCCCATCACCTGGATCACCTCGCTGATCGGCTCGCTGGCACTGATCGGCACGCCGTTCCTGTCGGGCTTCTACTCCAAGGACAGCATCATCCTGGCCACCGGCGCCAGCGAAATCCCGGGCGCACGCTATGCATACTTCGCGGTGCTGGCTGGCGTGTTCATCACCGCCTTCTACAGCTTCCGCATGTATTTCCTGGTGTTCCACGGACCCGAGCGCTTCCGCAACAAGCCGTTCCCCGGGCACGACGCACATGCCGCCCACGATGGCGCAGACGGCCACGCGGCGAAGGGCGGTGACCACGACGACCATGGCCACGGGCATGACGCGCATTCGGCCGCGCCGCATGAAAGCCCGGCGGTGGTGTGGGTGCCGCTGGTGCTGCTGGCCATCCCGTCGCTGGTCATCGGCGGCCTGACCATCGCGCCAATGCTCGCCGGCGATTTCTTCACCGGCGCGATCCACGTGGCCGATCATCACCATGCGATGGCGCATGCTGCCGAACACGCGGCCCACCCGATCGACATGGGCCTGCATGGCTTCGTCACCTGGCCGTTCTGGCTGGCGCTGGGCGGCGTGCTGCTGGCCTGGTTCCTGTACCTGAAGCAGCCGCACCTGCCCGATGTCATCGCTGCAAGGCTGCGGCCGCTGGTCACGGTGCTCGACAACAAGTACTACTTCGACTGGTTCAACCAGAACGTGATCGCCCGCGGCTCGCGACTGCTCGGCTCGCTGCTGTGGAAGGCCGGTGACCGCGCCATCATCGACGGCGCGCTGGTGAACGGCTCGGCGCTGACGGTGAAGTGGGTGGCCGGCATCGTGCGGCGCGTGCAGACCGGATTCCTCTATACCTATGCCTTCTGGATGGTGATCGGTCTTGCGTTGCTGCTGGGCTGGTACCTGGTGGCGGCACGCTAGGCCAAGCATCATGCTGAACTCATCACTGCTTTCCCTGCTCATCTGGCTGCCGATCGCCGGCGGCATCGCATCGCTGCTGCTCGGTGAGCAGCGCGCGGCCGCCGCGCGCTGGGTCTCGCTGGCCACCTCGCTGGTCGTGCTGGTGCTGGCCTGCATGCTCTACGCCGGTTTCGACGGCAGCACCGCGGCCTTCCAGTTCCAGCAGAAGCTGCCCTGGATCCCGATGTTCAGCGCCGACTACCACCTCGGCGTCGATGGCATCGCGGTGCCGCTGATCGTGCTGACGGCCTTCATCACCGTGCCGGTCATCATTGCGGCCTGGAATTCGGTCAGCAAGCGCGTGGCGCAATACCTGGCCGCCTTCCTGGTCATGGAAGGCCTGATGATCGGCGTGTTCGCCGCGATGGACGCGCTGCTGTTCTACTTCTTCTGGGAAGCGATGCTGATCCCGATGTTCCTGATCATCGGCATCTGGGGCGGCCCGCGGCGCATCTATGCCACGCTGAAGTTCTTCCTGTACACCTTCCTCGGGTCGGTGTTCATGCTGGTGGCGCTGATCTACATGTACATGCAGGCCGGCGACTACGACATCGGCGTGTTCCAGGCGCTGCAGCTGTCGCGCAACGAGCAGCTGTGGATCTTCCTGGCCTTCCTCGCCGCGTTTGCGGTGAAGGTGCCGATGTGGCCGGTGCACACCTGGTTGCCCGATGCCCACGTCGAGGCGCCCACCGGCGGTTCGGTGGTGCTGGCGGCCATCATGCTGAAGATGGGCGGCTATGGCCTGCTGCGCTTCGCGCTGCCGATCGCGCCCGATGCCGGCCGCGAGCTCGACTGGCTGATCATCACGCTGTCGCTGGTTGCGGTCGTGTACATCGGCTTCGTCGCGCTGGTTCAGCAGGACATGAAGAAGCTGATCGCCTATTCATCCATCGCGCATATGGGCTTCGTCACGCTGGGTGCGGTGCTGGCCTATGACATCCTCGCCGCCACCGGCTCGGCAGCCGGCGCCGGCATGGGCCTGGATGGCGCGATGGTGCAGATGATCTCCCACGGCCTGATCTCCGGCGCCATGTTCCTGTGCGTCGGCGTGATGTATGACCGCGTGCACAGCCGCGAAATCAGCGCCTATGGCGGCGTGATCAACACCATGCCGGTATTCGGCGCCTTTGCCGTATTCTTCGCGATGGCCAATGCGGGCCTGCCCGGCACCTCCGGCTTCGTCGGCGAGTTCCTGGTGGTGCTGGCCGCATTCAAGGCCAACTTCTGGTATGCCGCGCTGGCCGCGCTGACGCTGATCCTCGGTGCCGCCTACACGCTGTGGCTGGTCAAGCGCACCATCTTCGGACCGGTGGCCAATGCCAACGTCGCCGGCATGAAGGACATCGACGGCCGTGAGTTCCTGGTGCTGGCGATGCTGGCCATCGCCGTGCTGCTGCTCGGCCTGTGGCCGGCGCCGCTGCTGGACGTGATGCGCGGTGCAATCGAACAACTGACCCAGCAGATCCTGGCCACGAAGCTATGACGCCTTTTTCAACATCAGAACTGCTCCTGGCCTGGCCGGAGATCTACCTCACCGGCGCCATCTGCCTGGTGCTGCTGTTCGACCTGTTCTTCGCCAGCCGTGACACCGGTCGCACCGCCAGCTTCACGCTGCTGGTGCTGCTGATCGGCGCGGTGATCACCTGGCGGCAGGGCATCGACGGGCGGCATGTGGTCTTCGAAGGCCTCTATGTCGCCGACCGGCTCTCCTCGCTGCTGAAGACCTGTGCCTTCGTGTTCACCGCGATGGCGCTGTTCTACAGTCGCAACTACCTGGCGCGGCGCGGGCTGATGAAGGGCGAGTACTACATCCTCACGCTCACGGCCCTGCTGGGCGTGCTGGTGATGGCCTCGGCGCCGAACATGCTGACCATCTACGTGGGCCTGGAGCTGCTGTCGCTGTCGCTGTATGCGCTGGTGGCCTTCGACCGCGAGTCCGGCCCGTCGGCCGAAGCCGCGATCAAGTACTTCGTGCTTGGCGCACTGGCCTCGGGCGTGCTGCTCTATGGCATGTCCGTGCTCTATGGCCTGACCGGCACGCTGGAGCTCGACGCGTTGTCGGCGCGGCTCGGCAACGACCCGGGCTTCGGCTTCATCCTGGCGGTTTCTTTCGTGGTGGTGGCCATCGCGTTCAAGTTCGGTGCGGTGCCATTTCACATGTGGACCCCCGACGTCTACCAGGGCGCACCCACGGCCACGGCGACGCTGGTGGCCACGGTGTCGAAGCTTGGGTCGTTCGCGATGGCCTTCCGCCTGCTGGCCGAAGGGCTGGGCGGGCAGAGCGCCGAATGGGCGCAGATGCTGGGCGTGCTCGCGGTGCTGTCGGTGATTGCCGGCAATGTGATCGCCATCGCCCAGACCAACCTGCTGCGCATGCTGGCGTATTCGGCCATCGGCAATGTCGGCTTCATGCTGTTCGGCTTCGCCGCCGCCACGCCGCTGGGCTACAGCGCCGCATTGTTCTACACGCTCACCTATGTACTGATGACCATCGCCGCCTTCGGCGTGGTGCTAATCGTCAGCCGCAACGGCTGCGAAGGCGACCAGCTCGAACACTACAAGGGCCTGCACCAGCGCGACCCGCTGCTGGCCGCGGCGATGGCCTTCGTGATGTTCTCCACCGCCGGCGTGCCGCCGTTCATCGGCTTCTGGGCCAAGCTGCACGTGATCCAGGCGCTGCTGGGCAGCGGCCTGCTGGCATTTGCGATCATCGCGGTGGTGGCATCGGTGATCGGTGCGTTCTACTACCTGCGCGTGGTGCGCCTGATGTATTTCGATGCGCCCGGCGAGCAGCCGGCACTGGCCACTGCCGGCGGCATGAAGCTGATTCTCGCGATCAACGCCGCGGCGGTGCTGGCACTGGGCCTGTTCCCGGATCGCCTGCTGGCGCTTTGCAGCTACGTGATTCGCGGAGTCTGAGTCGCCGCTTCGACCAAGGCGCGAGCGGCGCAATAAAGTTTTCTTTTTCCGGGCGCGTTGGGCTAAGATGCGCCCCCTCCTGGTGCGGGGTGGAGCAGTCTGGCAGCTCGTCGGGCTCATAACCCGAAGGTCGCAGGTTCAAATCCTGCCCCCGCTACCAATTTGGAGAATGGCCCCGACATCCTGTCGAAGACGAGCAGGGCCATTGCGCAAGGCGCCGCCGGCGGAATTTCGAACCCGGCTTCAAGATCCGCCAGTTCCATAGACCCAGCCTATCGCCGCGATAGACAGCCCTGATCCTTCTGGATTTTTCGTTGCGGATTCACACCCCGTCAGACAACTTTTCCTACAATCAGATGTCCAAACCAGTATCAAGGCGGCCTTCATTTGTTGCGCCGCACTAACTACGGTCCACGGCCGGGGGAAACTTCTTGAAGCCTGATTTCGCCATTCACCGTCGTGATTTCCTGGGGGTCAGCCTGGCCCTGGCCGGCGCATGGGCGCTGCCGGGCCGCGCCGCGGCCTCCAGCGGCTTGACGCTGCGACCGCTGGGTCCGCGCATCAGCCTGGTCGAGGGCGCCGCGTCGAACATCGTCGTGGCGGCGGCGGGTGGCGAGATCGTCCTGGTGGATGGCGGCGCGATGGCCGATGCGAAGCAACTGGCGAAGCTGCTGGAGCAGAACTACCCGGGCCAGAAGTTGCGCGCCGTGTTCAACACCCACTGGCATCACGCACACGTGGGTTTCAACGCGATGGCCCGCGCCGACGGTGCCGACGTGCTGGCGCATGAGAACACCCGCCTGTGGCTTACCACCGAGGTGAACTCGCGCTGGGAGGGCCGCATGTACGAGCCACTGCCGAAGGATGCCTGGCCGAACCGCACCTTCCACTACGAGCCGCAGGCGCTGGACTGGGCCGGCGGCCGCATCGAATACGTGCATCTGGGGCAGGCGCATACCGATGGCGACATCTATGTGCGCTTTCCCGAAGACAACCTCATCGTCACCGGCGATGTGCTCTCGCCGGGCCGCTATCCCGTCATCGACACGGCCTCGAACGGCTACCTCGGTGGCATCAACACCGCGCTGCGCACCATCGCCGCACTGTGCGACGACGCCACGCAGCTGGTGCCAGGCAGTGGCCCGGTGGCGGCACTGCCGGCGCTGAACCTGCAGCAGGAGATGGGCCAGGCCGTGCTGGTGAAGATGAGCGAAAACTATCGCAAGGGCGGAACCTTCGAGGAGTTCGTGGCGACGAAGCCCACGGCCGACTTCGATGCGCAGCTTGGCGATCCGACCCAGTTCCTGAAACTGGCCTATGACTCGGCCTGGTACCAGGTCAATCCGATGGGAGGCCTGTCTACCGGCCAGCCGCCCGCCGGGAGGTCCCGATGAATCTGCTGAAGATCACACACTGGCGCAACATGGCCGCAGCCCTGCTGCTGGCCGCGCCGCTTGCAGCCGTTGCGGCAGCGCCCGCAGGCCATGTGCCGGCCGGCATGAGCGAGAAGGATTCCGCCTTCCTCGACCAGTACTGCAGCAACTGCCACAACGCCACCGACTGGGCAGGCGAGCTGGCGCTCGACGTGCTCGACCACAGCAACCTCAGCGCCGATGGCGATGTCTGGGAAGAAGTGGTGCGCAAGCTGCGTGGCGCGCTGATGCCCCCAAGCAGCGACCCGCAGCCCTCGCCGCATGAGCGCGCCGAATTCATCGAGTCGATGGAATCCACGCTCGACCGCGTGGCCAGCGTGAATCCCGAACCCGGCTCTGTGGTGCTGCACCGCCTGAACCGGCGCGAGTACGCCAATGCCATCCGCGAGCTGCTCGACATGGAAGTGGAGGGCGAGGCGCTGCTGCCGCGTGACGACCTTTCCGGCGGCTTCGACAACGTTGCCGAGGTGCTGAAGGTCTCCCCGTCGTTCCTCGAGCAGTACCTGGCAGCCGCGCGTGAGGTCAGCATCCAGGCCGTGGGCAATCCGGACGCGCGCCTCACCGGCCGCGTGTACCCAGGCGACCTGGCCGCTCAGCAGTACGTGCATCGCCCGGGCCTGCCGCTGGGCACGCGCGGCGGCCTGATCATCGACCACTACTTCCCGGTCGATGGCGAATACGAAGTCACGATCAATGGCCTGGTGGGTGGCGGTTACGTCTGGGGCGTGGCCGACGAGTACACGCTGATCGTCACCGTCGACGGCAAGCGCGTGTTCCAGTCGCAGCTGGGCGGTCCCGATGACCTGCGTGCTGTCGACGTGGAGCAGGCGGTGGGCATTGGCGCCATCGAGTCGCGCTTCAAGAACATCCGCTTCCGCACGCAGGCCGGTACGCACGAGATCGGCGTGGCCTTCAAGCAGAAGACTGCGGCGGAGCACCTGGACACGCTGCATGCGTTCAACCCGGTGACCGGCATGGCGCAGAACCACAGCGGTGCGCAGTTCTCCGATGGTCCGCGTTTCGCGAACGTCGAGATCCGCGGCCCGTTCGAGAAGGGCAGCGTCAGCGACACGCCGAGCCGGCGCAAGCTGTTCGTCTGCTATCCGCAGGACAAGGCCGAAGAGATTGCCTGCGCGAGGCAGATCTTCTCGAAGGTCGCCAAGCGCGCCTTCCGTCAGCCGGTGGGTGACCGGGACATTGCGGGCGCGATGGAGTTCTTCGCCGAGGGTCGCCGCGAAGGCACCTTCGACGATGGCGTGCAGAAGGGCCTGATGGCCATCCTGTCCAGCCCGCGCTTCCTGTTCCGAGCGCACACGCCGCCCGAGGGCGCGCAGCCGGGCGACATCTATCGCATCAGCGACCTTGAACTGGCCACGCGGCTGTCGTTCTTCCTGTGGAGCTCGCTGCCGGATGAGCCGCTGATCGACCTGGCCGCGGCCGGCAGGCTGAAGGACCCGGCCGTGCTCGAGTCGGAGGTCAAGCGCATGCTGCGCGATCCGCGCGCGCGCACGATGGTCGAGCAGTTCACCGCGCGCTGGCTGAACGTCGATGGCCTGGACCTGGTGAACACCGACACGCTGCTGTTCCCGGATTTCACCGATGACCTGATCCCGGCGTTCAAGAGCGAGCTGTATGAATTCGTCTGGAGCGTGCTGGGCGATGACCGCAATGTCATCGACCTGCTGACCGCGGACTGGACCTTCCTGAACGAGCGCCTGGCGCTGCACTACGAGATCCCGGGCGTGCGGGGCGGCGAACTGCGCCGCGTGCAGCTCAGCGAGGATTACCGCCGCGGGCTGCTGGGCAAGGGTGCCGTCCTGATGACCACCTCCTATGCCAACCGCACCTCACCGGTGGTGCGCGGTTCCTGGGTGCTGGAGCACCTGATGGGCACGCCGCCGGCCGCGCCGCCGCCGGGCGTGGAACAGTTCCCCGAAAGCGAGGAGGGTGGCGAACAGCTCACCGTCCGCTCGCGCCTGGAAGTGCACCGCTCGGTGAAGGGCTGCGCCGGCTGCCATGACGTCATCGATCCGGTGGGCCTGGCGCTGGAGAACTACAACGCCATCGGCCAGTGGCGGGTGAAGGACATCGACGCCGGCGAAACCATCGACGCCAGCGGCCAGCTGGCCGATGGCACCCCGGTCGACGGCGTGGCGGCGCTGCGCGAGTATCTGGCCAGCCGTCCGGACCTGTTCGTGCACACGCTGGCCGAGAACCTGCTGATCTACGCACTGGGTCGGCCGGTGCAGCACTTCGACATGCCGCTGGTACGCAAACTGGTGCGCGACGCAGCGAAGCATGATTACCGATTCTCGGCACTGGTGCTGGGCATCGTCTCGAGCCCGGCCTTCCAGAATGACAGGGTGCCGGTGGAAAAGCCGTCGACCGTGACGGCCAACGCGAGGTAGGGACCATGTACATCACGAAAAAGCATCTTTCCCGTCGTGCCATGCTCAAGGGCGCCGGCTATGCGGTTTCTCTGCCGCTGCTCGACGCCATGATCCCGGCTGCCACGGCGCTGGCCAACACGGCCGCGGCGTCGAAGGTGCGCATGGCCTTCGTCTACTTCCCGCATGGCGCGGTGATGGACCAGTGGACGCCGAAGAAGGACGGCCCGGACTTCGACCTGCCGCCCATCATCGAGCCGCTGAAGCCTTTCCAGGACCAGCTCACCGTGATCAGCGGCCTGGAGAACAAGTCGGCAATTGCCGCGCCGGTGCACGCGATCACGCCGGGCACCTGGCTGTCCTGCGTGCCACCGCGCATCAGCCACGACCCCTATGGCGGCATCACCATCGACCAGATCGCCGCCCAGCACATCGGCCAGGACACGCCGATCCCCTCGCTCGAGGTTGCCACCGAGGAGCGCGGCGGTGAGGGTTCCTGTGACCGCAACTACGGCTGCAGCTACGGCAAGACGATCTCGTTCCGCGACCCGTCGACGCCTCTGCCGATGGAGCACAACCCGCGCAAGCTGTTCCAGCAGCTGTTCGGTGCCGGCGACACGGCCGACGAGCGCATCCGCCTGGCTCGCGAGAGCCGCAGCGTCCTCGACCTGGTGTCGCGCGAGGCCGGCGACCTGCGCAAGTCACTCGGCGCCCGCGACCGCGCGGCGCTCGATGACTACCTGGCCACCGTGCGCGAGATCGAGCGCCGCGTGCAGCAGCTGGAGAACCGCGACCTGTCGGGCGTGGAACTGCCGGATGCGCCGTCGGGCATCCCGTCGAAGTTCGACGAGCATGTGGGGCTGATGTTCGACCTGATCGCGCTGGCCTGGCAGGCCAACCTGACGCGCGTGGTCAGCTTCATGATGGCCGCCGAAGTGAGCAACCAGCCCTACAACTTCATCGGCATCCCCGATGCCTTCCATCCGCTCTCGCACCATGCCAACAATCCGAACAAGCTGGCGACGCTGGCGCGGGTGCAGGCCTGGAACACCGGCGAGTTCGCGAAGTTCGTGGCCAAGCTGAAGTCGCTGCCCGATGGCGAGGGCAACATGCTCGACAACTCCATCCTGGTGTTCGGCAGCAACATGAGCGACTCGAACGCGCACAACCACTTCCCGTTGCCGATGGCCATCGTGGGCGGCGGCACCGGCCGCATCAAGGGCAACCGCCACCTGCGCTACCCTGACAAGACGCCGATCGCCAACATGCACCTCACCATCCTCGACCGCATCGGCGTGCCGATGGAGAGCTTCGGTGACAGCAACATGAAGTTCACCGAGGTCTGACGCATCGTGAAACTGCGTGTGGGATTGCTGCTGGCGCTGCTGCCGGCATTTGCCGGCGCCGAGATGCGCAGCCTGCTGGATGTGGCGCAGGAAGGCGATTCGGCCGCTGCGCTGCAGATGATCAAGGGCGGTGCGGATGTGCGCGAGCGCAAGGCCGATGGAACCACGGCGCTGCACTACGCCGCCTACCACGGCGACCAGCAGCTGCTTGAGCGGCTGCTGAAGGAGGGTGCAGACGCCAACGCACGCAACGACTACGGCTCCACGCCCATCCAGGAAGCGGCGGTGCGCGGCGACGCGAAGATGCTGCGCGCGCTGCTGAAGGCCGGCGCCGATCCGGAGACGAAGAACGACGAAGGCGAGACGGTGCTGATGACTGTGGCGCGCACCGGCAAGGTCGAGGCGGCCGAGGTGCTGGTGAAGGCCGGCGCCGACGTCAATGCGGTGGAATCCTGGCGCGGCCAGACCGCGCTGATGTGGGCCGCCGCGCAGCGCAATCCGGAGATGGTGCGCTTCCTGCTCAAATCCGGCGCCGATCCGGATGCAGTCTCCTACCTGCGCGAGTGGGATCGGCGCGTGACCGCCGAACCGCGGCGGCAGTGGCGTCCGCCGGGCGGCTGGACCGCATTGCTGCTGGCAGCGCGTGAAGGCTGCCCAGGCTGTGCGGAGGAGCTGGCGAACGGCGGCGCGAATCTCAACCTCACCGATCCGGAGAACATCTCGCCGCTGCTGATGGCCATCCTCAACGCCCGCTTCGATACGGCCAGGGTGCTGATCGAACGCGGCGCGGACGTGAACCGCTGGGATGTGTGGGGCCGTGCGCCGCTGTATTCGGCCGTCGACTTCAACACCACGCCGCGTGGCGGCCGGCCCGACCGGCCCTCGTCCGATGTGACCACGCCGCTGCAGGTGGCGCGCATGCTGATCGACGGCGGCGCGAACCTCGACATGCAGCTGAAGCTGTTCCCGCCGTACCGGCTGCTGGGGCCGGATCGTGGCGGCGACTCGGTGCTGACGGTGGGGTCCACGCCGCTGCTGCGTGCCGCGAAGTCCTGCGACGTGCCGGCCGCGAAGCTGCTGCTGGAATCCGGTGCCAAGGTCGACCTGCAGAACAACCTGGGCGCAACGCCGCTGCTGGTGGTGGCGGGCATGAACTGGGCCATCACCGACACGCGCGGCCGCTTCCGCAACGAGCAGCACTGCATCGAGACCGCAGGCCTGCTGCTCGATGCCGGCGCTGACATCAACCGCGCAAGCCCCAGCGGCCAGACTTCGCTGCATTTTGCCGCGCGCCTCGACATGAAGGACCTCGTGCGCTTCCTGGGCGAGCGGGGCGCGGACCTGCTGGCAAAGGACCGCAGCGGCGCCACGCCGCTGGACATCGCCGAAGGCCGCACCGGCACTGCGGCGCGTCCGGGCACATCCGGTCCCGAGCCGCATCCTGAAGTGGCCGCCGTGATGCATGAACTGCTGGCGGCGCGCGGCATCAGCGTGCCATCGGCTGGCAGCGCCGCGCCGACGCCGGCCTCCAACTAGTCCGCTCCCGGGCCTGCGGCGACCGCCGCGGGCCCTTCAGCGTTCCCAGAAATTCAGTTCCAGCTTCAGGCCATTCGGGTCGGCAAGGAAGATCTGCCGCAGCCCGATGCCGGGCGTGTCGTGCGGATGGAAAGCCAGGCCGCGGTCGCGCAGGCGTTGCAGCAGCACCGCGTGCTGTGCCGCCGGTGCGTTGAATGCCACATGGTCCAGGACGCCGGTTCCCGGCGCCGGCGTGGTCACCGGAATGCCGAGCCTGCGGCTGTGCGCGGTGTAGCTGTCCCAGTCGGCAATGTGGATCACGGCCACCTCGCCCAGGTACAGCCAGTGGCCCAGGAAGCCCAGCTCGGGGCGTGGGCCCTCGGTGAAACCCAGCACGTCGCGATAGAAATCGCGGCTGCCGTCCACGTCGTGGGTCATCACGAGGAAATGGTCGAGTCGGGAAAACATGCGCGCTGCGTGTGGCCGGGGTCTGGCGCATAATGACCCAGGACGGCGCCCGGCAGAAGCGCTGCAGTGGCAAGGGGTCCCAGAATGCACTATCCGGCGAAGATGCTGATCAATTCCATGCGCAGGCGCGGGGCATGGGCGCTGTCCGCCCTGGCGATGCTGGCGCTCATCGCCGCACCGTCGATGGCGCAGACCCAGCGCGGCGTGACACATCCCTGCGACCGTGCCTGCCTGACGCGCTTCATCGACGCCTATTTCGATGCCCTCGTGGCCAACGATCCCTCGCGCGTGCCGCTGGCGCCGCAGGCCAGGGTCACGCTGAACGACGACGTGGTCGACCTGGCCCGCGTGTTCTGGGATCAGGCCGCATCGGTGCAGGCCCGCGTCGACATCGCCAATCCGCGCTGGGGCGACACCGGCACGCAGGCCGTCATCAACAACGCCGACGGCTCGCAGTACATCCACGTGGTGCGCCTGAAGGTGAAGTCCGACCGCATCACCGAAGTGGAAACCATGCTGATCCGCAATGTGGAAGAGGGCGGCCTGTTCGATCTTTCCACGCTGCAGAAGCCGAATCCGAACTTCAACTCGCCGATCCGTCCGGCCGAGCAGGACTCCTACTACTCGCTGGTGGCCGCCGCCGAAGGCTACTGGCGGGCCTTCAACACCAACGGCACCACGGAGTACCGGCCGGCCGCGTTCTGGCCGAATGTGCAGCGGCTCGAGAACGGCTTTCGCACCACCGATGTGGCCGCGGCCAACAATCCGCCGATGACGGCCGCAGAGCAGTTCGATCTGGGCTTCCACGCCGGTCGCAATGTCTGGGACCTGCGCTATCCCGTTGTCGACGAGGAATATGGCGTGGTGATGAGCTTCGCGCGCTTCGGCCTGAAGACCGGTGCCACGCCGCTGCGTCCCGCACAGGCCGCCGAACGCCTGGTGGCCGAGTTCTTTGCCGTGCGCAAGGGTCAGATCTGGGACATCCAGGCCGTGATGGTGAACCGTGCCGAGTCGCTGCCCTCCGCCTGGCCGCCGGACTATGGTCCCACGCGCGGCGGCTGGGCCCCGGTCACCTGCGACCGGGCCTGCCTGACGCGCTTCATCGATGCGTATTACGCGGCGCTGCTGGCCAACGATGCCGCGGCGCTGCCGCAGGCGGCAGGGGCGCGCATCACGCTCAATGGCGACGAGAAGCAACTGTCCGAGGTCTTCTGGCCGGCCGCAAAGGCCGTCCGCTGGCGCTTCGATGCCGTCAACGAGCGACTCGGCGACACCGGCTCGCAGGTGGTCATCACCGATGAGGATGGCGCGGAAACCATGGAAGTGCTGCGCCTGAAGGTGATCGCCGGCGCCATCACCGAGATGGAGATCATCCGCTGTCACAAGGGCTGCGCCGGCGATGCCTGGTGGGGACCGGAGCAGCTGGATGCCGAACCTTCGGACTTCCTGAAGCTGCCGATTCCGCCCGCCGAGCGCGATTCCTATTACAAGCTGGTTGCAGCAGGCGATGGTTACTTCCGCGCCTTCCAGACCAATGGCACGCCGGACTTCCATCGCGCCGACCTGATGCCGGACACGCGCCGCTTCGAGAACGGCGCGCATTTCACCGGCACCTGGCGCAACGGCAACTATGTCACCGCCGCAGAGGGCTTCGAGCGTGGCCGTTTCATCGGCCGCAACCTGTGGGACCGCCGCTATCCGGTGGTCGACGAGGAGCGTGGCATCGTGCTGGTGATCCTGCGCTTCGGCAAGCTCGATGGCGCGGTGAATGCCTCATCGGTCACGGCCTTCGACCGCATCGTGGGCGAGTTCTTCACGGTCAAGTCGGGGCTGATCCAGGAAGTGCAGGCCGTGCTGGTGAACCGCGACGATGCCGAGCCCACCGGCTGGGACACGCACTGGTTCGGCCCGGGTCGCGGCGGCTGGAACCGTCTGCCCACCGGCCAATGACACGCGGCCGGTTGCTGCTGGCCCTGCCCGGCAACGAATCCTTCGCGCAGCGGCTGGCCGCACAACTGGATGCGGATGTCGCCGTGGTCGAGGCGCGGCGCTTCCCCGACGGTGAAAGCTACGTGCGCCTGCCGGAGGATCCGGCCGGCCGCATCGTCGACCTGGTCTGCACGCTGGCTGCGCCCGACGAGCAGTTCCTGCGGCTGGTGTTTGCCGCCGATGCCGCCCGTGACCTGGGCGCCACCGCGGTCAACCTCATTGCGCCATACCTGGCCTACATGCGCCAGGATTGCCGCTTCAGGCCGGGCGAGAGCATCAGTTCGCTCAGTTTCGCGCGGCTTCTGTCCTCCACCTTCGACCGCCTGCTGACGGTGGATCCCCACCTGCACCGCCATCCGCATCTTTCCGCGCTCTATACGCTGCGCGCCGATGCGCTGCAGTCTGCGCCGCTGCTGGCGGACTGGATTTCTGCCCACGTCGAGGCGCCGCTGATCATCGGCCCGGACGAGGAAAGCGAACAGTGGGCCGGCGCGATCGCAGCGCAGATCGGAGCGCCGCATGTGGTGCTGCGCAAGGTGCGCCGCGGCGATCGCGACGTCGAGGTCGAGCTGCCGGATCTGGCTGCCTTCACCAGCCTGCAACCGGTGCTGGTGGATGACATCGCCTCGTCGGGACGGACGCTGGTGGCGAGCGCGCATGAATTGCTGCGCCAGGGCCTGCGGCGCCCCGAATGCGTGGTGGTGCACGCGCTGTTCGGCGGCGATGCGCTGGAGGTGCTTGCGCCGCTGTGTGCGCGCATCGCTTCCACCGATTCGGTGCCCCATTCCACCAATGCCATCGGCCTTGTGCCGCTGCTCGCCGCGGCACTGAACGACCCCTCGGCGGACACGCCATGACCTCACTGACCTTCCTCGGCGGCGCCGGCACCGTCACCGGCTCGAAGCACCTGATCACGCACGACGACACGCGGGTGCTGGTGGATTGCGGCCTGTTCCAGGGACTGAAGCACCTGCGCGAAACCAACTGGAAGCGCCTCCCGGTCAACGCCCGCAGCATCGACGCGGTGGTGCTCACCCACGCCCACCTGGATCACTCCGGGTATCTGCCCCGCCTGGTGCGTGACGGCTTTGCCGGTCCGGTCTTTGCCACGCCCGGGACGCGCGAAGTGACCGCGCTGATCCTGCGCGACAGTGCCCACCTGCAGGAGCGCGACGCGGACCTGGCCAACCGCCACGGCTTCTCGCGCCATCATCCGGCGCTGCCGCTGTATGACCAGCACGATGCCGAACGCGCCATCAAGGCCATCGAGTCGGTGAAGCTGCACCGGGAGTTCCGGATCAACCGCGATGCGACGCTGCTCTTCCGGCGTGCCGGGCACATCCTGGGCGCGGCAACCGCGCAGATCGACATAGGCGCGCGGCGCCTGGTGTTCTCCGGTGACCTGGGCCGTTACGACGACCCGGTCATGCACGATCCGGAACCCTGCGATGACGCCGACTACGTGGTGATCGAGTCCACCTACGGCAACCGGCGCCACCAGCCGGCCGATCCGGTGGCCGCGCTGGCGGACATCGTCGAGCGAACCTTGCTGCGCGGCGGAACGGTGGTGATTCCGGCCTTCGCGGTGGGCCGCGCGCAGTCACTGCTCTATTTCCTGTGGCGCATCCGCGAACGCCGCGCGCTGCAGGACATGCGCGTGTTCCTGGACAGTCCGATGGCCGCCAGCGCCAGTGAAATGCTCTATCGGCATGCCAGCGAGCACAAGCTGGCCCAGGCCGATTACGAGGCCGCCTGCGCGACGGTGAAATACGTCAGCAATACCGAGGCGTCCAAGGGCCTGTCCGCCGACCAGGAGCCGAAGGTGATCGTCTCGGCAAGTGGCATGGCCACCGGTGGACGCGTGCTGCATCACATCGCCGCGTTTGCCCCCGACGTCCGCAACACGCTGCTGTTCTCCGGCTTCCAGGCCGCCGGCACACGCGGCCGCAAGCTGCTCGACGGCGCCGCCGATGTGCGCATCCATGGCCAGTGGGTGCCGGTGCGTGCCGAAGTGGCGGAACTGCCGATGCTCTCCGCGCATGCCGATGCCGACGAGCTGCTGCGCTGGCTGCGCGGATTCAAACGTCGCCCGCAGCGCGTGTTCATCGTGCATGGCGAACCGGACGCCTCCGAGGCCCTGCGTGAACGCATCGGGCGCGAGCTGCAGTGGGATGCCGTGGTGCCACAGCAGAACGAAGAATTCACGCTTTGATCGCGGTGATTCCCGACACCCGGCCGCCGCTGCTTCGCGCGGTGCGCATGCGACTGTACGCGCAGGACCAGGCCATCGCGGTGATGCGGCGCGACTGCCACGTGGCGCACTCGGAAGGCCTCGCGCCACGCTCGCAGGTGCTGGTCGAGGGCAACGGCGCCCAGGTGCAGGCATTGCTCTACCAGACCGATGACCGGCATCTCGCCACCGACCAGGTCGCGCTGTCCGAGGTGGCCTGGAATGCGCTGGGCATCACCGAAGGGGCGAGTGTGGTGGTGCGCCATCCGCCCCTGCTCGAGTCGCTGGCCGGTGTGCGGCGCAGGATCCACGGCCAGCGCCTGGCCGCGTCGGACCTCGCCGCCATCGTGCGCGACGTGGTTGCGGGCCGCTACACCGATGTCCACCTGGCGGCATTCCTCACCGCCACCGCTGCGCTGCCGATGGATGAGCGGGAAGTCACCGACCTGACGCATGCCATGGTGGAAGTCGGCGAGCGGCTGCGCTGGCCATCGCCAGTGGTGGTGGACAAGCACAGCATCGGCGGACTGCCGGGCAATCGCACCACGCCGATCGTGGTGGCCATCGCCGCCGCCTGCGGGCTGACAATGCCGAAGACCTCCTCCAGGGCGATCACTTCGCCGGCGGGTACCGCCGACACGATGGAGACCCTGGCGCCGGTGGAGCTGGACCTTGCGACCTTGCGGCGCGTGGTGGAAGCCGAGGGTGCCTGCCTGGCCTGGGGAGGCGCCATGCAGCTCAGTCCCGCCGATGACCTGTTCGTGCGCATCGAGCGCGAGCTGGACATCGACACCGAGGGCCAGCTCATCGCCTCGGTCCTGTCGAAGAAGGTGGCGGCGGGCGCCACCCATGTGGTGATCGACATCCCGGTGGGACCGACGGCGAAGGTGCGCAGCCATGAGGCCGCGGCCCATCTTGCGGCCCGCCTGCAGCACACGGCGAACGCCTTCGGGCTGACCCTGCGCTGCGAGATTTCCGATGGCCGGCAGCCGGTGGGGCGGGGCATCGGGCCGGCGCTGGAGGCCCTCGATGTGCTGGCCGTGCTGCGCAATGCGGCCGATGCACCGGCCGACCTGCGCGCGCGCGCGGTGCATCTGGCCGGCGCGGTGCTCGAACTCGGCGGTGCGGCCGCAGCCGGCGAGGGCGCCGCCATCGCCGGTGCAACGCTCGGCGAGGGTCGCGCCTGGCAGAAGTTCCAGCGCATCTGTGAAGCGCAGGGCGGTTTGCGGCAACCGCCGCGCGCGCGTCATGTCGCGCCGCTGGTGGCCACCCATGCCGGCATGATCAAGCGCATCGACAACCGCCGGCTGGCGCGGCTGGCGAAGCTGTGCGGTGCTCCCGCGCGTCCGGCCGCCGGCCTTCGCCTGGAGGTGCGACCGGGTGAGGCGGTGCAGGCCGGTCAGCCGCTGCTGCACCTGCATGCGCAGTCGCCGGGTGAGCTGGCCTATGCGATGGATTACGCGCGCGGCGCCGGCGACATCCTGCTGATCGAAGCCTGAATGTCGGCCCGGGCCGACGTCGCCATCCTGCCGACACGCTGATGCGGATGGCCTCCGACGCCACCTGCGAGGCCATGGTGTCAATGTCCAATCCGGGAATTTTCTCGAGTTGGAAAGGAGTTTCTCACCATGAAGCGCGCAATCATCGGAACCTTCGCCCTGTCCCTGGCTGCCGGCGTGGCCTATGCCCAGGACAGCACCACCACACCGGCCGCCGGTGCCGGCCAGGGCAGCTCCGCCTCGCTGCAGTTCAGCACGGTGGACACCAATGGGGACGGCCGCGTGTCCTCGTCGGAAGCCCAGTCGCATTCGGCGCTGCGTTCGGAGTTCTCGAAGCTGGACGAGAACAGCGACGGCTACCTGTCGCAGGCCGAATTCAACAAGATGAGTTCGGGCTCTTCGGGCGCGGCCGGCTCCCGCTCGCCGGGCGCTTCCGGTTCGCCGGGATCCTCGACTTCGCCGGGCTCTTCGACGGGTGGCGCCAGCTCCAGCTCGCCCAACAGCAGCAGCTCCGGCGCGGGCGGTGCGTCCAGCTCCCCGGGCGCATCCTCCAGCCCGGATGCGTCCTCGAGCAGCTCGAGCACGGGTGCCGACGACGCGGAGTAAGCTCCGTCACCGACGGCTGACACGGATCGCCGGGTTCATGCCCGGCGATCTGCTTTTGCGTGCATGCGGCGCCGACAAGACTGCCATGACAAGCGTTGTGCCGTTGTCCCCCTCAAGACAAAGTACGCGCAGCGCATATCCGGCGCACGGGGGGAGTCATGGCGGTCGATTTTCGCGGACATCCGATGCTTCTTCCGATGGTGGCCGCATGCCTTGGCCTGCTGACCGCCTGCACCGGTGCCCGTGACGCTGCGCCGGTTGCGACCACAGCGCCTTACACGGCGATGCGCTCGCCGCAGTCCAGCCACCTGATGGGAGCCCAGGCGCCCCTCGATGTACCGGGAACTTCCCAGGCCGTGCAGGCAGCGCGCCATGACCTCCTGGTATCGCCACCGCTGGCCGTGCCCCCACCGGGCATGCCGCCCGATGTGGCGCTGGCCTTGCGCGAGATCGGGCCGCGCATCGACGCCGCGCGCACCCTGCCGCTGTATGTCCCGCTGCATGCCGGCCGCACGCATCCGCAGGTGCAGGTGCGACGTGATCAGGCCTACGGACCCGATCCCCGGCACCGCGCCGATGTATTCAGTCCGCAGGCAGGGCCGGTCAGGCCGCGGCCGGTGCTGGTGTTTGCCTATGGCGGCGGCTTCCGCGGCGCCTATCGCAGCACGCCGGATTCGCCGTTCTACGACAACATCGGCTTCTGGGCGGCGGAGAACGGCCTGGTGGGTGTCACCATCCAGTACCGCCTCGCGCCTGAATTCACCTGGCCGGCCGGCGCCGAGGACATTGCGCGGGTGGTCGAATGGGTGCGAGAGCATGCAGTGGAGTGGGGCGGCGATGCATCCCGCATCTTCCTGTGGGGCCATTCCTCCGGTGCCGCGCATGTGTCGGATTACCTGGCGCGCACGCC
>CAYQJU010000051.1:0-19117 GCA_964417875.1 uncultured Steroidobacteraceae bacterium | reverse complement strand
AATCGGCCGTGCCTTATAGCCTCGTGGCTGTGGGTCGCGCTGCCTCCAGCGCGGGTGGAAGCCGGCATCTTGTCCGGCAGGCGCCGGCAAGGGGCGGGCCGGGCTTCCAGGGCGCAGCCAGGTCCTCGTCTTCACGCGGCTTGTCGCACACGCCTGGTCGCCACTCGTTCGCGCAGGCTGGGGCGTACCCTGACTTGCCGGTGGTCTTGCTTTCCCAGCGGACCGGATAGACATCGGCGCGGCCGCGGAAAAGCCGCCGAAACAGTGCCACCTTCTCATTGGCGGTGAGTCGGGAGGGTTCTGTTACCTCGTGAGATCGTCCGGCTCGTTCCCGCGGCTCCTGCTCATGTGTAGGCGTTGCGGACGCGGGCGAGTATTTCTTCCAGTGATCCGTGCAGACCGAGGTCGGCTGGATTGATATCGCCCTCGGCCAGTATGGAGTCGAGGAATCTCGTGATGTCCGCGCCAATTTTCTCCGCGGCGTTGATCCTGGTATCCGGTGCGAGCAACTGGCTGAGGCGCAGCACATCATTGGCGTGTTTGCGAATGTCCCTCGCATCGACGGCTTCGCCGCGAGAGGCGCGGGCTTTCATGTCTAGCCACGCGACTGCTTTCAGCGGAATGAGGCGGTCCTCTCCAACCCAAGGTAACCCATCGAGTTCGCGCCGACCGCTGAGAACGAACTCGTAGTAGTCGTTGTCCAGCAGGATCGCCGAGAGGCTCGCTACGGCTTCGTCGATGGGAATGGGCGTCAGGTGACTGCCGGGTGCAATCGCGATGCCTTCCGGCACGCGGCTGAACAGTTCCAGCATGGCAGGATAGTTCTCGTCCGCCGGTCGTTGGAAGCGGTAGAAGATGGGTTTGCCGGTGACGCTTGCCTGGCGGATTTCATACTTGCCGGCTTCGATGAAGTTCCAGATGGAATCGCCGAACTTTGCATCGAGCGCCTCGATGTGCAGTACCACGTCAAGATCCTTGGTGGCGCGAAACGGCAGGCCTGCTGCTTCCATCGCAAGTGTTGCGGCCGTGCCTCCGATCAGCACGTACTGGTCGGCGTGCGCGGCAAAGAACTGCCGGAACAGATCGAGGCCTCTCACCATGGGAACTGCTTTCGCAATTCATCAAGTGCCATCTGCATGCGCTCGTCGGCGCCGGGATCAAGGCTCAGAGTGAGCGACAGCGGGTCCACGGTGCGGGCATTGGGCGCGAGTGCCGGGCTGTAGGTCCACAACTGCCATTCGCTGCACCCGGCAGCCGGCTCCTTCAGCAACTGGACAAGGGGCTTCGCCGCACGCCAGTCGGTCGGGCTAATGGCATACACCGGCCAAGGTGGGTCCGCGATCTGCGTCAGGCGTGCGAGCGCGCTCATGCCGGCCAGGCGCAAGCCGGTGTTTTCCTGCTTGGCCGTCTTGACCCATATGCTGCGCTTCACGGGTTTGCGCAGCTGCGCTTGCAAGCTGTCCCACAGCTTCTCGGGCGGCTGATCCGTGTAGAGGTGGTGCTCGCGGCCATGACGCCGGGTTTTCGCAAGTCCCGTGGCGGTCAGTTCGCGCAGCACTCGCGTCAAGGTCATCGGCGTATAGCCCAGCTGGGCGACAGTCTCGCCAAGGGCCCAATCCTGCCGCCAGGGTTTGGTCAGCAGCATGGTGATGAGCACGGCCTGGGTTGCCGGGCTCAGGCCGGTTTCGATTGCGGGCGTGGGCTGTCGGAAATACTCGCGCAGGTCGATGCCAAGATCAGGCAGGTACAACTGGTTGCCTGGCACGAGGAACGGCACCCGCTGCTCGACCAGTCGCTTGCGTTCGTAAGAGGCCAGCGCGTCGGTGACGTAGATGACCGGAAGCTTCGCCACGGCACGCAGACGATCCATCTGCGTGCGCAGTTCTGCCAGCTTCGGCTTGTGGCTCCGCTGTTCTTCGGCAAGCAGGATGGTATGGCCGTGCAGCGTCAGCTCTCGGGTAGCGAAGGCTTCCTGCAGGAAATACGGAAGTTTCCCGGCGCCGGACCAGGGACGCAGGCTGGTGGGCAGCCCCAAGGTGCCGTGCAGATACCGTTGGATGGCTGCGTCGGTCAGCGGGCTGGAGGTCGCCTTTTCTAACATAGAAAAGCACGATAACATTAGCGATGTTATCGTGCAAGACAGTGTTACAACTGGTGCTACCGGTCTCGCCACACAAGACCAGCACGTTGTGCTTGAGATCGATCCGCTCGCGCTCGACGCGCGTGATCTCCCCGCGCCGCCTGACGGTCTCCAGCGCCAGTTCACCGCTGGCAACAGGAACGGCTTGCGCGATTCCTCGCAGGCAGCAGTCAGCAGGCGTTGCTCTTCTTCCGGAGACAACCGCCGCGAGCGCATCAACGGTGCGCGCATCCGGCGCACGCGATGCACAGCCTTCTCGTGCGGCGACACTTCCTTCAGGTATCGCTTCAGTACATCGTCGAGTGAGTGAGCGTGCGCCTCGCTTCGATCCACCAGTTCACCGCGATCAAGCTTAGCTTCCACATCGCGCGCCCCGGCTTGGGCGAGTGACCTGGAGTTCCTTTCCGGTCAACACTTTGAAGCTGGCGCGCCCGACTGGATTCGAACCAGTGACCCCTGCCTTCGGAGGGCAGTACTCTATCCAGCTGAGCTACGGGCGCCCGTCGTGGGTCGCCAAGGGTACTAGACGGCAATCGCATGCGCCAGAAAGTCAGGGTCGGCATCCTCTTTGGCGGCCAGTCGGCCGAGCACGAGATCTCCATCCTCTCCGCCCGCAATGTGCTGGCGGCGCTGGACCGCGACCGCTTCGAGCCGGTGCTGATCGGCATCGACAAGTCCGGCCGCTGGCTGGCGCAGGATGAGCGGCGGCTGATCGAGTCCTCCCGCGACCCGCGCGAGGTGCAGGTGCAGGCGGGGCTGCCGGCGCCGATCGAGACCACGGCCGGCCGGGTGGACATCGTCTTCCCGGTGCTGCACGGCACGCTGGGCGAGGACGGTGCGATGCAGGGCCTGCTCGAGGTGGCCGGCGTGCCCTATGTGGGTGCCGGGGTGCTGGGCAGCGCGGTGGGCATGGACAAGGACGTGATGAAGCGGTTGCTGCGTGATGCCGGTCTGCCCATCGCGCGTTTCCATACCCTGCGGCAGGAGCGTTACCTTGCCGATCCCGCGGCTGCGCGCGGCGCGCTGCGATTGCTGGGCTTCCCGCTGTTCGTGAAGCCGGCCAACGCCGGCTCATCGGTGGGCGTCAGCAAGGTCACGCAGGACGCGGACCTCGACGCGGCCGTGCGGCATGCGCTGCAGTTCGACGCCAAGGTGGTGGTCGAGGAGGGCATCGCTGGTCGGGAGATCGAGCTGGCGGTGCTGGGTGGCGAGGCGCCGATGGTTTCAGTGGCGGGCGAGATCGTGGTCTCGCATGCCGACGGCTTCTATTCCTATGAGGCCAAATACCTCGATGAGCATGGTGCGCGGCTGCAGATGCCGGCCGATCTCTCGCCGGTGGAACTCGCTGCCGCACAGAAGCTCGCGCTGCAGACCTTCGAGGTGCTCGAATGCGAGGGCATGGCGCGCGTCGATCTTTTCATGACCGCGGACGGCACCTTCTACGTGAACGAGATCAACACCATCCCCGGCTTCACCGCGATTTCGATGTATCCGAAGCTGTGGGAGCTGTCAGGCATCGCGCCGCAGGAACTGGTCTCTTGCCTGATCGACCTGGGGCTTGCGCGTGCACGCCGCCGCGCGCAGATCCACAAATCCCTCACGCCCTGACGCGTTGCCGCTCGCCCTACAACCACCCCTTCCGCCGGAACCACAGATACGGCAGCACCGACGACGCCCCCATCGCCAGCAGCGCCGCCCAGAACCCTGCCGGCTCCTGCAGCGCCGGGATGTGCGCGAAGTTCATGCCGAACACCGCCCCGATCACCGACGGCGGCAGCAGCAGCACCGTCACCACCGAGAAGATCTTCAGGATGTTGTTCTGGTCGATGTTGATCATCCCCAGCGTGGCATCGAGGATGAAGTTCAGGTTGGTGCCGAGGAAGCCGGCGTGGTCGCTCATCGCGACCACGTCCTTCGACAGGGTGCGCAGCCGGTCGCGGGTCTCAGGTGGCATGTTCATGCTGGCCTGCTGCACGAAGGTCAGCAGGCGCGCAAGACTCGCCAGGCTCTCGCGTGCCTTGGCGATCAGGTCGCCGCTCTGGCCCACCTGCTCGAGCAGCTTGCGATAGTCGCGGGTGGGGCGCCGTTCCTCCCCGCCGGGCATGGCGCGGCGGTTGAAGATCTCGGCCGAGGCATTGTCCATGTCGGCGCTGATGCGCTCGATGACATCCGCAATGCGCTCGATGACGAACTCGAGGATGCCGGCCAGCACGGCATGTGCGGTGGTGTTCGCCTGCGGATGGCGCTCGGTGTGCGCGACGAAGCGGCGCAGCGGCAGCGGATCCACATAGCGGTTGGTGACCAGCCGCGAGCCACGCAGGATGAAGGTGATCTGGCCGTTCTCGGGCAGCTGCGTGTCGAGCCGCGTCACCACCGTGGCGGTGAGATACAGCGCACCGGCCTCTTCATACAGCCGCGACGAGGACTCGATCTCGCGCATCTCTTCGCGCGTCGGGATGTCGAGGCCGAGGCGCTGCTCGACCAGGCGTTCCTCTTCGGGGGTGGGCTCGAGCAGGTCGAGCCACACGGCATCTTCAGGAAGGGGCGCGCCCGGATCGCGTTCGATTCGCTTTAGGCCCTCCGGCACCAGGCTGTAGACGGAAAGCATTGATGGCCTCCGGCGCGGGATGCCGCCGGCCGGCTGACGGCGCGGCGGCAGATGTCGTCTGCGAGGCGGTCAGCGCTTCTCGGCGGCCACCAGGGCATCGACCAGCTCGATCAGCTGGGCTGCGCCGCCGGCCATCTCGACATCGGTCATGTACTTGCCGTTCACGATGAACACAGGCGTGCTCTCGACGCGGTAGCGGCGGGTGAGTTCCTCGGCGGCCTTCAGGCGCGTGTTGACGGCAAAGCCGTTGTACTCGCGGCGGAAATCGGCCTCGGGAATGCCATGCGCCTTCGCGAACGCCACCTGCAGGTCGGTGGTCTGGCCCTCGCTGCCGGCAACCAGCGGCCGGCCCTCGCGATGGATCTGGCTGAACGCCGCGGCCACCAGCTCGTTCTTGTCCAGTGCATCGAGCGTGTAGAGCAGCTTGCCCAGCAGGCGATGGCTCGGGCCCCACATCACATGCTCCTGGCGGAACTTCACCCATGCCGGCAGGCGCGACTTCCAGGATTCCACGCGCTGGTTCAGCGCATAGCAGCCGCCGCAGTTCAGCCACAGGAATTCGATGACCTCGACCTCGCCGGGCGCAGCGCTGGTGGGCTGCGCGGGCACGATGGGGCGGTAGTTGGTGCCGGCCTTCCAGCGGCCATCGGGCAGCTGCGCGCTCTCGGGCATGGCCACCATGCGCTCGAGCGAGGTGTCGCCGGGCGCGTCGGCGGCGGGGGCGCCGCCGGCTGATTCCTGCGCGGCCGTGGCCGCCTGGTCCAGCTCGGCATCAGTGGTGGCGGTCGCATTCGCTGGCGCCTGCCCCGCATCGGCCACGGCGGGTGGCGGTGCGGTCGCTGTCTCGGCTTCGACGGGCGTGGAGTTCTGGCCGCAGGCGGCGAGGGCAGCAGCGGCGGCGAAGGCGAGCAGCAGTTTCTTCATGTCAGCGCATCCCCTGGATGTAGGAAGCCAGATTGCGGCGATCCTCGGGCGTCAGGCGCTCCGCGATGGTGACCATCATCGCCGCATTCGGACCGGCCATCGGACGACCAGCCTGGTCCTTGTTGTAACGTGTGCCGGCAGCATAGTCATTCAGCTGCTTGATTGTGTAGACCGCGTGCTGCGCCTGCAGCGCCGGATAGCCGGCGGCCGGCACGCCGCGACCCACCGGGCCGTGGCAGGCCGCGCAGGAGGGAATGCCGCGCTCGGCATCGCCATAACGGTACAGCGTCTCGCCGTCCACCCAGTAGGAAGGATCGGCCTCGTTGCCGGTGGGTGTCTGCATCGCGAAGTGCGCGGCCAGATCGGCGACGTCCTGGTCGGTGAGGTCCTGCACCATCGGCCGCATCAGCGGCGAGGGGCGCGCGCCGTCGCGGATGCGCTTGATCTGGTCGGCGGCATAAAAGGCGTTCTGGCCCGCGATCACCGGCCAGTCGGGCGTGACACTGTTGCCGTTGACGCCATGGCAGGCCGCGCAGGTGGCCGCCTTGGTGGCACCGGCCTCGGCATCCCCGGTTAGCGGGGCGGCGGTTTCGGCGGCCTGGGCGGGTCCTGCAAGCAGGCCCAGGGTCAGAAGGGCGGTGGCGGCGATCCTCATAGCGTCCGTAAGACTCCCAAAAAGACGGGCTGGAAAACCTGTCGATTGTACACTGGCCCTCCGTCTTGCAGACCTTGCGCCTTGAGCCAGTTCCCGGAAGTACAGTTCCTCAAAAGTGTGGCCGCCCCGGGACAGTTCCCGCCGGATGAGGGCCTCGAGCTGGCGGTGGCCGGCCGGTCCAATGCCGGCAAGTCCAGCGCCATCAATGCCGTGCTGGCGCGCAAGGGCCTGGCCCGCACCAGCCGCACGCCCGGCCGCACCCAGCTCTACAACTATTTCCAGCTGTCCGCCGGCTGGCGCCTGGTGGACCTGCCCGGCTACGGACATGCCTCGGTGAACGCCGCCACCCGCGCCACCTGGGGACCGCTGGCCGATGCGCTGCGCCGGCGCACCAGCTTCGCCGCGCTGCTGCTGGTGGTGGACATCCGCCGCGGCGTGGGCGAGCTCGACCTTGCGATGCTGGAGTGGGCGCAGCAGCCGGCGGAAATGGCCCATGTGCTGCTCGCCAAGTCCGACAAGCTGCCGCGTGGCCAGGCGATGAGCGCGCTGCGCGAAGCCGAAAAGGCGCTGGATGGCCAGGCCAGCGTGCAGCTGTTCTCGGCGCTGAAAGGCACGGGACTGGAAGACGCACGCAAGGTGCTGCGGCGCTGGATTGCTTCGGGAAGCGGAAGAAAAGAAATGACCCCGGCGGGGTGACCGCCGGGGCAAAAGTGCTGTCGGGCAGGTCTCGGTGCCGGACAGCAAACCCGCTCAGGGAGGGAAGCGGGGAGCGTTTGTGGCGCTCAGTAAGTTCGAGCCCGCGCATCCCCGGAAGTTCCGGCTGTTCCCTGAATCCGCGTTAAGTAATCGTCACGCTGGGCTTGCTGCCGGGCAAGCGCGGCGCCTGCTCCTACGCGAACACGCGATTGCGACCACTGTCCTTGGCGGCATACAGGCGCGCATCGGCCTCGCGCAGCAGGGTTTCCAGCGATGCGCCGGCGCGGCTGGCGGCCAGGCCGAAGCTCAGCGTCACGCCGCGGGGCAGGCCAAGGTCGGACCAGTCGGCGCTGGCCACGGCGAGCCGCAGGTCCTCGCACAGGCCGGTGGCCTCGCGCAGGCCGGTGCCGGGGAAGCAGAACAGGAACTCCTCACCGCCATAGCGGGCGACGAGGTCCGCGGCGCGGCAACGACCCTGCAGGATGGCCGCCACCCGCCGCAGCACCTCATCGCCGGTGGCATGGGAGTGGTGGTCGTTGATCTGCTTGAAATGGTCGATGTCGGCCAGTGCCACGGTGAGCTGCTGCGGATGGCGCGCCTCCACCTGCAGCTGTTGCGCCAGCCACGCGTCGGCATAGCGGCGGTTGAAGAGGCCGGTGAGATTGTCCTGCGTGGCCAGGCGCTCCAGCTCCAGGGTCTTTTCCAGCAGGCTGCGGGTGCGCTCCTCGACGATGCCCACCAGCCGGTAGCGCATCACCGCGAACTGCCGCAGCGCCAGCATGCCCACGCCCAGCACCGCCAGCAGCAGCACGAACACCGGCAGTTCCAGCCGGTTGTAGACGATGGCCACCAGCACCGCGGCGGCCGCCGAGCCCAGCTCCAGCGCATAGGAGAACAGCGAGAACGCATCCGCGCGGCCGCGGCGCATCAGGACACTCAGCGCCAGCATGGCCGCATCGTTCAGCACCTGCATGGCCAGCACCAGCACCAGCAGCGCCACCACCACCATCAGGCCGCCCACGGCCATCAGCGGCACCTCGCCGCCGATGCGGGTGTAGAGCAGGCCGGCGCCGAGGATGCTCAGCGCCATGGTGCCGGAATTGGCCATCGCGGCGAGCAGCACCTGGCGCGGGCCGACGCCCTGGCGCAAGCGGTGCAGGGGATAAATCAGCGAGGCCAGGCCATTGATCCACGCCGCCTCGACCGGCCCCAGCACCAGGATGCTGGCCACCTGCGAGATGCGGTCGAAGGAGTAGTAGTGCTGGTTCGGGCCGCGGTAGCCGACGCTGATGGTGAACAGCCCGTAGCCGAAGAAGAACAGCGCCGGCAGCCACTGGCCCTCGGGAAGGGGTCCGCCCTGGCGGCGCAGCGCCAGCGTCACCAGCACCGCGGCCAGCGCAAACAAAGCGCCGGCGAACAGGCCACCCGCGCGCGTCCAGTCGTCCCTCGGGATGGGCGGGGCGGTCCTGTCGTTCATGGCGGCGCGGAAGATATCACGCCCTCCCGCGGCGGCCGCGGACCTCCGTCACCGGGCTGGATCAGGCCGGCGCCGGCGCCCGCGCGAACCGCCAGGCGACCACCCAGCCCACCGCAAGCAAGGTGCCGGCCAGCAGCCATGGCGCCCCGGGCAGGTGCAGCGGCGCGCGTTCGCTGATGAACAGGCCGAAGGTGGAGGCGAACATCAGCGGCGCGAAGATGCCCACCAGGCTGACCAGGCCCATCAGCGCGCCCTGCACGCGGCCCTGCGCATCGGCGCTGACCTGGCGCGTGATCAGCGACTGGGTGGCCGGCGTCGCGAGGCCCCACAGCGCGCTGACCGGCAGCGCGGCCAGGAAGATCCAGCCGGTGGGCGCGAAGCCATAGATCATGAACCCGGTCATGCCGAAGGCCAGGCCGAGCAGCAGCGTGCGCCGCTCGCCCAGCGCCGGCACGATGCGGCCCACGAGCAGGCCCTGCACGATGCCGCTGCACAGCCCGGCCAGCGCCAGCATGCCGCCCACCTGCTGCTCGCTCCAGCCGTAGCGGTATTCGGTGAACAGCACCGCGACGCTGGGATAAACATAATGCGCCATGTTGGCGATCATCATCACCGCGGCGAGGCCGAACACCTGCGGGAAGCGGCGCAGCAGCGCCAGCGAACCGACCGGGTTGGCATGCGACCAGTCGAATCGCTGCGTGCGCCGCTCCGGCGGCAGTGATTCGGGCAGCACGAACCAGCCATAGAGGAAGTTCAGCAGCGCAAGGCCGGCGGAGAACCAGAACGGCGCGCGCAGGCTGTAGCTGCCGAGCAGGCCACCGACCACCGGGCCGATGATGAATCCCACGCCGAACGCCGCGCCGATGATGCCGTAGGCCTTGGCGCGCTTCTCGGGCGCGGTGACATCGGCGATGTAGGCATTGGCGGTGGTGAAACTGGCCGAGAACATGCCGGAGAACACCCGCGCCAGGAGCAGCCACGGCAGCGACTGCGCCACCGCCATCAGGATGAAATCCGCGCCGAGGCCGAGGCATGACAGCAGGATCACCGGCCGGCGCCCGAAGCGGTCGGACAAGGTGCCCTGGATGGGCGAGCAGATGAACTGGATGGCGGCGTACAGCGTGCCGAAGATGCCCACCCACCAGGCCGCCTGCGCAAAGTCGCCGCCGGTGAACTCGCGCACCAGGCCGGGCAGCACCGGGATGATCACCCCGAAGGCGAGGATGTCGATCAGCACGGTGATGAAGATGAAGACCAGCGCGGCCTTGCGCACGCGCGTCACGGGCGCGGAAGCGGTGCCCGCGCCAGTGTCGTCCGGGGTCGACATGAACGCTCAGAGCTCCAGATCGTTCAAAGATGGATCAGGATCAGTGCGCCTGGTCCCAGTTCGTGCCGACACCGATGTCGACCTTCAGCGGCACCTTGAGCTTCTCGGCCGTGGTCATCTGCTCGCGCAGCATGGCGGTGGTGACATCGACGGCCTCTTCGGCCACCTCGAGCACCAGCTCATCATGCACCTGCATGATAAGCCTGGCCGCAAGACCCTGCGCATGGCATTCGCGCTCCACCCGCAGCATGGCCAGCTTGATGATGTCGGCGGCCGTGCCCTGCATCGGTGCGTTGATGGCGCTTCGTTCCGCGTACTGCTGCAGGTTGCGGTTGCGCGAGCGGATCTCCGGCAGGTAGAGCCGCCGGCCGCGCACGGTCTCCACATAGCCCTGCTCGCGGGCCTGCGTGCGGGTGCGGTCCATGAAGTCCTTCACGCCCGGATAGCGGTCGAAGTACAGATCGACATAGCGCTGCGCGCTGCCCCGATCGATGCCCAGCTGGCGCGCCAGGCCAAAGGCCGACATGCCGTAGATCAGGCCGAAGTTCACCGCCTTGGCCGAGCGGCGCTCCTCGGCCGTGACCGCATCGAGCGGCTTGCCCAGCACCTCGGCGGCGGTGGCCTGGTGCACGTCCAGGTCCTGCGTGAAGGCGCGCAGCAGCGCCGGGTCGTCGGACAGGTGCGCCATGATGCGCAGCTCGATCTGCGAGTAGTCCGCGGCAACCAGCACATGCCCGGGCGGCGCGATGAAGGCCTGGCGGATGCGCCGTCCCTCGGCATTGCGGATCGGGATGTTCTGCAGGTTCGGGTCCTGCGAGGAGAGCCGGCCGGTGGCCGCCACGGCCTGGTGATAGCAGGTATGCACGCGACCGGTGGCCGGATCGATCTCGCCGGGCAGCTTGTCCGTGTAGGTGGATTTCAGCTTCGTCAGGCCGCGGTATTCCAGGATCAGCCGCGGCAGGTCGAAGCCCTCGGCCAGCTCCTCGAGCACGTCCTCGGCGGTGGAGGGCTGCCCGGTGGGTGTCTTGCGCAGCACCGGCAGCTGCAGCTTCTCGAACAGGATCTGCTGCAGCTGCTTGGGCGAGTCGGGATTGAACTCGCCGCCGGCAGCGGCGTGGATCTGCTGCTGCAGTTCGCCGATGCGTGCGCCCAGCTCCGAGCTCTGCCGGCGCAGCAGCGCGGCATCCAGCAGCACGCCGCGATGCTCCATCGCGAGCAGCACGCTGGCCAGCGGCTGCTCGATCTCTTCATACAGCGCCTTCAGGCGTGGCTGGGATTGCACCTGCGGCCACAGCGCACGATGCAGGCGCAGCGTGACATCGGCGTCTTCGGCGGCATAGGTGGCGGCGGTCTCCACCGGCACCTGGTCGAAGCAGATCTGCTTTGCGCCCTTGCCGGCCACCGCTTCGTACTTGATGGTGTCGATGTCCAGGTAGAACTTCGCCAGCGAGTCCATGTCGTGGCGCGTGGCCACGCTGTTGAGTACATAGGACTGCACCATGGTGTCGTGGCGGAAACCGGCCAGCACGATGCCGTGGTGTCGCAGCACATGCGCGTCATATTTCAGGTGATGGCCCACCTTGCCGCGCGTCTCATCCTCGAGCCAGGGCTTCAGCTTCGCCAGCGTGGCATCCAGATCGAGCTGGTCGGGCGCGCCGGGATAACGATGTGCCAGCGGCAGATAGGCCGCCTTGCCCGGCTCGACGCAGAACGACAGCCCGACGATGCGCGCCTGGCTGTAGTTCAGGCTGGTGGTCTCGGTGTCGAAGCCGGTCAGTTCGCTGGCGGCGAGCAGCTGCAGCCAGCGCTGCAGTGACTCTTCGGTGGCGATGGTTTCATAGGCGCGCGGGATCGCGGCGAGCGCTGCGGCATCGGCGGCGGCTTCGGGCGAGGGCATGCCGGTGCCGGCCGGCAGCGGCGGCAGCGGTGTGGATGCGGCCGTCGCGCTGCGCCGCGCGCGAGGCTTGCCGGTGGCCTCCGCCTGGCCCTGCGGGGCGCCTGCCGCGCCGCCCATGGTCTCTTCGGCATCCAGCGCGCGCAGCATGCCGCGGAATTCCATGCGCGTGTAGATCTCGCGCAGCCGCGCGCGGTCCGGCTCGCGGCGCGCGTAGAGGTTCTCTTCCGGCGGCAGGTCCACGTCGGTGTGGATGGTGGCGAGCTGCCGCGACAGCGCCAGCGTTTCCAGGTTGTTGCGCAGGTTCTCGCCCACCTTGCCGCCGATCTCGGCGGCGTGCGCGACCAGGTTGTCGAGCGTGCCGTATTGCGCCAGCCACTTCGCCGCGGTCTTCGGGCCGACCTTCTCGATGCCCGGGATGTTGTCGGAGCTGTCGCCCACCAGCGCCAGGTAGTCGATGATCTGCTCGGGCCACACATCGAACTTCGCCTTCACGCCATCGCGGTCCAGCGCCGTGTTGGTCATCGTGTTGACCAGCGTGATGTGGCCATTGACCAGCTGCGCCATGTCCTTGTCGCCGGTGGAGATCAGCACCTTGCGGTCCTCGGCCGCGGCGCGCACGGCCAGCGTGCCGATCACATCGTCGGCTTCCACGCCGGGGATGCGCAGCAGCGGAAAGCCCAGCGCCTGCACCAGCTCGAGCAGTGGCTCGGTCTGCGAGCGCATGTCATCGGGCATCGGCGGACGATGCGACTTGTATTCGGTGTAGAGCTGGTCGCGGAAGGTCTTGCCCGGCGCGTCGAACACCACCACCACGCAGTTGTCCGGCCGCTCGCGCACGTAGCGCTGCAGCATGTTGACCACGCCGAACACCGCGCCGGTGGGCTCGCCGCGCGAGTTGTTCAGCGGTGGCAGGGCATAGAAGGCGCGATACAGATAGGAAGAGCCGTCAACGAGGATCAGGGGCGGCTGCCCGGCGGAAGCATTCATCTCGAGTCCCGGACCGCGCTTACTGCGTCACGCCGCCGGCGGCCGGCGGCGTGGCCGGCGCCTCGTCATCGTCGTCGCGCGTGGCAGGCGTGGCGGCCGGAGCGGTCTGCACGCTGGTGATCACCTCGCGGTCGGGCTCCGCCAGGTACAGGGCGCCCTTCTGGCCGCAGGCCGCCAGCAGCGCGGCGGTCAGCGGCAGCATCGTGGCTCGCATCATCTTGCTCATCATCGTTCCGATCCGGCAAAAGGCATCAGGCGGGCATTCTGCGCCCGCCGGCCAGCGCACTCCATCCGCGCGCAATGCGGTATGCCGCCCACAGGCCCACGATCACCGTGGCGAGCACCAGCAGCGGATAGCCGATGAAGATCAGCACCAGCGGCCCGAACAGCAGGAATGCCAGCACCATCCACCCCAGCGCCCACCAGAAGGTGCGCCGTTGCCAGGAGAAATGCGAGGCCAGCCAGGTGTCGCGCACCGCAGCGCCGCGGACGTAATTCATGATCAGCGCGATGATGGAGGGAATGCTGAACAGGAACTGCCCGACGATGGAGGCCGCCGTCAGCAGCCCGATCAGCACGCCCAGCGCGTGCAGGCCATACATCAGGTGCGTGTAGGACACATGCCGCGGGTCCGCGGCCACGGCCGTGACGTCGTGGGGGGAGGGTTCCATCGGGCAAAGATACCGCAACGGGTCAGCGCAAGGGGGCCGGCCGGGCGGCGGCGTGGTGCTGCGGCCGCCTGGTCGGTCATGGCTGGCGCGTCAAAGGCGGAAAAGGTTGGGTGGTGGGTGACGCGCGGCACATGGTGGGTGAAGGCTAAGCCCTGACCCACCGGGCGTCGAGTGACCCCGGTACACCGCCATCAGCCGAACGGCCGCACCGGATCGCGCCCGTCCCAGTCCACCGATGCCTGCCAGTAGCGCGTGAACATCTCGTCCATGCCATCGGTCGCCGGGATCAGTTCGACGAAGCCGGGTGCATCGTCACGGTCGCCCATGTAATAGACGGTGCCGCCGCTGGGCACTGGCGTGGAGAAGGCGACGTGGTAGCCGCGCTCATGGTAGTGCTGCCGTGCCGCCTCGACATCCTCGAAGGCGATGCCGATGTGATGGAAACCGTAGCCCTGCTTCTGGATGGTCTCGCGATAGACCGAGGGCCGATCATCCTTCGGCTGGACCAGTTCGATCATCATGTGACCGGCGAACGACATCGCGATGGCCACGTCCGCCGCGGTGGGACCGCCGCGATAGCGCTGCTCAGGGCCGGTGAAGCTGTCGAGCAGGAACCACGGCCCGACCTTTCCATCCTTCACCCACCAGTCGATGGCGGCGCGCATGTCGGGCACCACATAGGCGGTCTGCACGATCTGGCCGGCCTTCTGGCCGAATCCGAAGGTCTTCATCTCCAGATCCCCTCCCTGGTTCCCCTGCCGCGGATTATTTCTGGCGGACCACCAGCGGCTCGAAGTCGCCGTAGATCATCCGCTTGCCGTCAAACGGCATGTCCGGGCCGAACTGCTTCATGCGCGGGTCGGCCATCATCTTCTCGTGGCTGGCCTTGGCCGCGGCGCGGTCTTCCCAGGTCATCCATGAGAACACCACCTTCTCGCCAGGCTGCAGCGCCACGGCGCGGCGAAAGTCGGTGACCTCGCCATCCGGCACATCGGCCTCCCAGGCCTCCACATGGCTCAGTGCGCCATAGTCCTTCGCGATCTCCCAGAACCTCTCGGCGATGGCCTGGTACTCGGCCTTCTTGTCCGCCGGCACGGGAACGACGAATCCCTGGATGTACATGCACTCCTCCTTGATCGGCCCTTGGCGCAGGCTGCCCCGGCAACGGATCCCTGCGGGTTGCGATGCAGATCATACGCCCGGCCCCTGGCGGCTCGTCCATCGCCGCGCCGGAGCGGTAGGATGAGCGCATGAAAACCCTCTCGACCAGCAAGTGCTTCGATGGCACCCAGACGGTGCATGTGCATGCCTCCACGGCCTGCGCCTGCGACATGACCTTCGCGCTGTACCTGCCGCCGCAGGCCGCGCACGGTCCGGTGCCATTGCTGTGGTATCTCTCCGGCCTCACCTGCACGCACCAGAACGTGATGGACAAGGGCGAATACCGCCGCGCAGCCAGCGAGCTGGGCGTGGCGATCCTCTGTCCGGACACCAGCCCGCGCGGCGCGGATGTGCCCGACGAGAAGGACAACTGGCAGTTCGGCCACGGCGCCGGCTTCTATGTCGATGCCACGCAGGCGCCCTATGACCGGCATTACCGCATGCAGACCTATCTGCTGGATGAACTGCCGGCGCTGGTGGCCGGCATCGCGCCGCTGGACATGAATCGCCAGGGCATCTTCGGTCATTCGATGGGTGGCCATGGCGCAATCACGCTGGCACTGAAGAACCCGGGCCGCTTCCGTTCGGTGTCGGCGTTCGCGCCCATCGTGCATCCCTCCGTGGCCGACTGGTCGCGCCCGGCGCTGCGCAAATACCTGGGCGAGGATGAGAAGGCCTGGCGCGCCTACGATGCGGTGAGCCTGATCGAGGACGGGCACCGCCTGCCCGAACTGCTGGTGGACCAGGGCACCGCCGACCAGTTCCTGCAGGACGGCCTGCGGCCGTGGCTGCTCGAGGAAGCCTGCGGCAAGACGAACATCCCGCTGACGCTGAACATGCGCGACGGCTACGACCACTCCTACTTCTTCATCTCGACATTCATGGCCAGCCACATCGAATGGCACGCTGCGCGCCTGTGAGTGCGCCTGGCCGCGCTGCGCCGTTGCGCGGCCGGGTGGCGGCACTGCTGTCGGTGGTTGCCGCGCTTGCACTGTCGGCATGCGATGCGCTGGTCGATGTGAACGCCAGCGCCACCGTGCCCGCGCGCTATCTGCGCGTGCTCGTCACCGTGGAAGAGGTCTGGTTCCACCAGAGCGCGACGGCCACGCCAGAGGATGAGGCCTGGGTGAAGCTGCAACTGGACGATGCCCGCACGCTCGACCTGGTCGCGCTGGGCAGCGGCACGCAGGCCGCACTGCTGCGCGATGCGGTCATCCCCACCGAGCGGTACCGGCAGCTGCGCCTGCTGCTGGCCGACACGCATGGCGACCTGCACGATTCCGCCGAAGACGCCGGCGCCGACTACAACAACGAGGTGACCTGGATCGACGCGGATGGCGACCTGCGCACCGCGCCGCTGGAGGTGCTCGATGCTCAGCGCGGCATCGGCATGCAGATCGACCTGAAGGTGGTCGAGGCGGCGGTGGCTGTCGGCGGTGCCAGTGCGCGCAATGCCGTGCAGGTGAAGTTCGATGCGACGCGCGGCCTGACGGAGTTCCGCCGTGACGATGAACCGGGGTTCCTGCTCAATGCCTCGCTGACGGCCTTCGATGAGGAGGATGCCGGCACCATCCGTGGCACGCTCGATCTGTCGCGACTGGGCACGCCGGGCACGCCAGGCACAATCGGCCTGCGGCGCGACATCCATGTCACCGCACAGAAGCTCGATTCGGCCGCCGGGCGCCGCGTCATCGTTGGCACCGCGGCGGTGGGTTCCACCGGCAACTTCCTGCTCTATCCGCTGCCGCTCGACGATGACGAACGGGTCACTGAATACGACCTCGTCGTGCATGGACCCGAAATCGAGACAATGATCCTGCGCGATGTGCCGGTGAGCGAAGGCGCGCCCGGCACGGCGCAGCCGCTGGCTGTGCTGACGCTGGAACCGGCGCAGTCCTTCGAAGCCAACATCAGCGCCACCGCGCCGCTGGCATCGCGCGGTGCAAGCGTGGGCTTCTACCAGAGCCTGCCCGGCGAGAACGAGCCCTTCCTGGTCGGCTTCGCGAATGTGGATCCGCTGTCGGGCCGCTTCGCCGAGCCGGTGCGGCTGTCGCGTGCCGGCACGGTGCTGCATGGCAGGCATGAGTCGGGATTCGACCTGCGTTCGGCAACACCGCAGGAGGGCGCGGGGCGCTATGCCGTTGCGGCCTTCTCGCCGCACTTCGCGCCCGGCGCCTTCGCCGACACGACGCTGCGCGCGCCGGCTTCGGCTTCAGACACCGCCGCGTTCACGGTGCCTGCGCCGGGCCTGCCTGCAACTGCCGTAGCGGGCACGGTGTCCACCGAGGTGACGGTCGGCACGCCGGCCCGCCATGACCGTGGCGTGCTGGTCCTCAGCCACGAGGCCTCGACGGTGGCAGTTGGTTCGCTCGACGCGATGCTGCAGCAGTCGCTGGGCAGCGCCTTCATCGAACTGGCCGACGTGCCCGCCGGCGGTGCCGCCGCGCCGTTCGACCCGGCGCTGTATCGCGTCGAGGCCTGGGCATGGCATTCCGCCGATCCGGAGGACACCTTCACCCGCCACGCGGGCGAGGGGGTGGTGGATCTTCGGACCGGGGCGGTGGGGGCGGGGGCCGTGACGGTCCAGTGAGGGAAGGGTTCGCAAGGGTGGCTCCGGTCCCGGATGCCCCGTGACGGCGCGCCAGGCCACCGGGTTCAGGCCGGCCGCGCGCCCGGAAACTGCAATGCTCCATCACAGATCTCCTGCCATGCAGGCTTCTCGCTGACGAACTGGTGAAAGCCATTGCGCAGGCGCAGGTCATCGCTGAACAGGTTTGCCGGCAGCGGGAACTCGTGGTGCGTGGAGGTGATGCCGCCCAGCGCGGAACCGCAGCGTGTGCAGAAGCAGCGCGGCTGGCCATGCAGCGGTCGCGAGGCGTCGGTTGCGATCAGCTCCTGTCCCGCCGTCAGCACCAGGGCATCGCGCCGCACGAATGCGATCGTGCCGCTGCCGGTCTTCCGGCAGGTGGCGCAATGGCAGGTGCCCATCAGCATCGGTCGGCGCGTCAGCCTGAAGGCCACCGAACCGCACGCGCAGCTGCCGGCCAGCGCAGGCGTGTTCGCGACCTCTGGGACATCTGAGGGCTCAGGCGAGCGGGCCACGTTGCGTGAAGCCGCGACGGGGGCGGATGCATCGATGCTGGCTCGCGGTGCTGCCGCGGCCTTGCGGATGCGACGGCGCAGCAGCAGCAGCTCCAGCAGGAAGAGCAGGCGGACCAGCATGCGGGCGATCAGCCGCGCAGCAAGGCCCGCGCCGAGGGCCAGCGCAACCAGCCAGCCCATGTGTTCCAGGCTGCGGTTCCAGGTGCGCACCATGTCGGCAAGGCCGATGATCAGCACCGCGATTGCGATCAGTCCGCCGGTCTGGCGTTCGAGCAGCGCGTGCAGGCGACGCAGCCGCAGCTGGGATCGCTGCGCCTGAAGCCGCGGCAGCGTCTCGATGCACAGGTCGATGTGCGGCACCTTCCAGAACAACAGCACCCGCCACGCCAGCCGTCCCAGGTCAGACGCCCCGCGCACCGTGAAGCTGGAGCGACGGAAGATTCGCAGGCGGAAGATTCGCAGTTTCATCGGCTCGTCCCCCGTACAAGGGGCCGATTGTCCGCGCGGATTGCGCAAGAACTGGGGACATGCCGGAGGTGTCGACGGCATGCCGGCAATCGTCCGCCCTGCGCCGTGGCGGGCTGACGACAGTTGGAAAGACATTCAGATCCGGTTCATTCTGACGGCCGTATATCGAACAGAAAGCCATCCAGGGAGAAGAACCATGCGCGCAAAAGTCACCGCTGCGGCACTGCTGCTCGCACTCGCTGCCACAGCCTGCACGGAAGATGAAGGCACGCCGGACCGGCTTCCGGGTACCGATGTCGCCACGGTCTTTGAATCCGGACCGCATCGTGCGCAGTGCGCGCCGGTCGCCGTGACCCGCCGGCAAAGTGCCGCAAGGCTCACCGCGGCGGGCGTCGAGGTGCTCGCGTCCCAGTGCGGCATCATCGAGAACCTGATGTTCCCTGCCGTTTGCGGTGCCGGCACGCCCCAGATCATCGTGCACGAGATTCCCAGGGGCAGCCTTGCGGCAGCTCAGGCTGCCGGCTTCGCCTCGACGGATTCCCTCACCCAATGGCGGCTGGACAGGTGTCCGGTGTATCTGCATGCCATCGAGGTTGCACAGGAAACCACCTCCTGCGTGGAGTCACGCAATCGCGTCGTGCTGATCCAGAGCGGCGGCAATCCCGATCAGCGCTGGGTGCTGCTGGACCAGGCCGGCGCCTGCGCCGATGCCAGCTACCGGCAGGTGCTGTTCGGTGGCCAGGATGGAGACGAGGTGCTCTGTTCGAATGCCGAGTCGATCGCCGGCCCGCAGCGGGACTGCGCAGCGAAAGGGCATGCCGCGATGTTCGACACCATCCTGGCGAATCTGGATGATGAAGACCTGGGGCTTGGGGCGGCATACAACATTGCGCAGGTCTATCCCGCGAACTGATCCGATCCGGGCATGACGATTCCGGGGGGGGCGGCTGCTGCCGGAACCGACCCGACTGCAATATGTCATAGTGTCCGGGCTCGGGGAAAAC
>CAYQJU010000050.1:0-19766 GCA_964417875.1 uncultured Steroidobacteraceae bacterium | reverse complement strand
CCATCGAGTCCACCGCCTTGTAGCCGGTCTGCACCGGCTGGCTGACGCTCTTGCGGTAGATCACGCCCGGCGCCACGCGCTCGATGGGCGCGGTCTGCTGCGCGTTGATCGGACCCTTGCCGTCCACCGGGTTGCCCAGCGCATCGACCACGCGGCCGAGCAGCTCCGGACCCACCGGAACCTCGAGGATGCGGCCGGTGGTCTTCACCGGATCGCCTTCCTTGATGCTCTTGTACTCGCCCAGCACCACCGCGCCGACCGAGTCCTGCTCCAGGTTCAGCGCCAGGCCGAACAGGTTGCCCGGGAACTCGAGCATTTCGCCGTAGCGCGCGTCGGCCAGGCCGTGGATGCGCACCACGCCGTCGGCCACCGACATGACGCTGCCGACGTTGCGGGTCTCGGTCGCACCCTCGAAGTTCTGGATGCGCTGACCGATCAGGTCGCTGATTTCCGATGCCTTGATGGACATGACTGGTACCTTTGAATGAATGCTATGCGGTCAGGTCGTGCGCCAGGCGTGTGAGGCGCGCCTTCACGGATCCGTCGATGGTCAGGTCACCGGCGCGCACCACGGCGCCACCGATCAGCGACGGATCGACATCCGTCTGCATGCGGACCTTGCGGTTGAAGCGGCGCTCCAGCGCCGTGGCCAGCTGCGCCGCCTCGCCCTCGCCCATCGGCGCGGCCGAGGTGATGGTGACGTCCACCACGCGCTCGGCCTCGGCCTTCAGCTGGTCGAAGATCTGCGCGATCTCCGGCAGGAAGGGCAGCCGCTTGTTCTCGGCCAGCAGCCGGATGAAGTTGCGGCCCTGCGCGGTCAGCTCGCTGCCCGCCACATCGGCGATCAGCTCGGCCAGCTGCGCATCCGTCACCTTCGGGCTGCCGAACAGCGCGCGCACGCGCGCATCGCTGACGGCCAGCGCCGCGCGGGCCAGCGCCCCGGACCAGGAGCTCAGGGCGCCAGCGGCCTGGGCCTGCTCGAAAGCGGCCCGGGCGTAGGGACGTGCGACAGTCAGACGGTCTGCCATGGCGTGGCCTCAGATCTCCGTGGCGAGCTTGCCGAGGATGTCGGCGTGCTTCGAGGCGTCGATCTCGCGACCCAGCACCTTCGCCGCCGAACGCACGGTCAGGTCGGCCACCTGCCGGCGCAGATCCTCGCGCGCCTTGCTGGCGTCGAGTTCCACCTGCTGCTTCGCGGCGGCGATCAGGCGATCGCCCTCGGCCTGCGCGCTTTGCTTCGCGGCGTCGACGATCTCGTTGGCGCGGCGCGAGGCCCCGTCGATGATCTGGTTGGCGCGGTCACGCGCCTCGCGGATCACCTCATCGGCACGCGACTGCGCCTCGTCGAGGCTCTTCTGGCCGCGGTCGGCGGCCGAAAGTCCCTCGGCGATCTTCTTCTGGCGCTCATCGATCGCGGCCGAAATGACCGGCGTGATGAACTTCCTGAAGAACCACAGCAGGATCAGGAAGACGAGGATCTGTCCGATGAATGTCAGCAGGGTAGGTTGCATGGCAGCTCCGCGCTAATCAGGCGCGTGAAAAGTCCTGGACCGGTTTGGCGTTGCTTGCGATCAGCCCGAGAGCTGGCCCAGCAGCGGGTTGCCGGTGGCGAAGAACATGGCCAGACCCACACCGATGATGAACGCGGCGTCGATCAGGCCCGCCAGCAGCAGCATGCGGCCGGTGAGCATCGGGGTCAGTTCGGGCTGGCGGGCAGCGGACTCGAGGAACTTCGCGCCCATGATGCCGATGCCGATGCAGGCACCCACGGCGCCCAGGCCGATGATCAGGCCGATGCCGATGGCCATGTAACCCTGAACAACTGCAATAGGATCCATTTCAAATCTCCTGGTCGAAAGTCAACGAAACGAAAGCAAGCATCGAAGGATCAGTGGTGTTCCTCGGCCATCGAGATGTACACGACGGGAAGGACCGTGAAGATGTAGGCCTGCAGGCCCACGATCAGGATGTGGAAGATCGCCCAGATGGCGCCCATGGCGATCTGGCCGATGAAGAACATGCTGCCGGTCAGCACGCCGGCCGACTGCGCGGCGGCAATGCCCAGCAGCGCGATCAGCATGAAGATCAGCTCGCCGGCGAACATGTTGCCGAACAGTCGCATGGCCAGTGACACAGGCTTCGCCAGCAGCTCGACCACGTTCAGCGCGAAGTTCGGGATCCACAGGAACGGGCTCTTGCCGAACGGCGCGGTGAACCACTCGTGCGCGTAGCCGCCCACGCCCTTGGCCTTGATGGCGAACACCACGATCAGCACCAGCACCACGAAGGCCAGCGCGAAGGTGCCGTTGATGTCGGCGGTGGGCAGGATGCGCCAGTAGGCGTGGTCATTGCCGGCGGCCGCGGCGATCTGGCCGGGCAGGTCCACCGGCAGGAAGTCCATCGCGTTCATCGCGAGGATCCAGGTGAACAGCGCCAGCGACAGCGCCACCAGGAAGCGCTTGTCGCCGTGGTACATCTCGCCGACGAGGTTGGCGATGAACTCGTACACCATCTCGATGAAGGAGACGAAGCGGCTCGGCACGCCGCTGGTGGCCTGGCGGGCGGCGCGCCAGAACACGAAGCCGATCAGCGCCGCAAGGCCGGCCGACATGACCAGCGTGTCGACGTGCAGCGCGGTGAGGCCCTCACCCACCCGGAAATGTCCCAGGTGATGGCCAATGTATTCGGTGGCAGAAGGTGCAGCGTGGTCGGCAGCCATCTTCGTTACAAGGTCCTTAAAAGAGAGCCCGGCTCAATCAATCCTTCACACGGCGCGTGCGATGCATCAGCACCGGCACGAACCAGTACACGAACAGCGTCGCCGCATAGGCGGCCAGCAGCGCGGGCCAGTTGGCCCAGCCACCACGCGCCACGATGAGCAACACGCCCACCGTGATCATCACCTTCACCATCTGGCCCATCACCAGCCTGCCCAGCGCGCCCGCCGCGTTGCGGGTGGCGCCGAGCACGAGCAGGGTCATGATGGCGTTGGCGAACAATCCGGTCGCGCCGCCGACAAGTGCCGACAGGGCTGCAATCCTGCCCCATGCCAGTGCACAAAGCGCAGCAATTGCGATGGTCGTTCCGGCCTGGGTCAGCAGGATGCGTGCAGCGATGCGTCTGGCAGATGCGTCGCGCGCGATCATGTGCGTCCCCGTGGCCTCGAAAGCGCGCGCAGTATACGGACTGAGCAGGGACCGTTCAAGGTCCATGCATAGGCAATTATTGTCGCCGAATCTGGGCCAGTATGCCGTCGAGTTCGTCGAGGCTGTTGTACGCGATCACCAGCCTGCCCTTGCCGCCGGAAGCCTGCTGAATCAATACCTTGGCACCCAGGCGCTCGGTGAGGTCGCGCTCCAGTGCACCCACGTCGGGGTCTTTTTGCTGCAATGCAGCGGCAGCGGGTTTCGTTTTGCTGGCCGGGGGCGCCGCCAGCTGGCGAACCAGCGCCTCGGTCTCGCGCACCGACAGGCCCTGCGCCACCACCCGCTGCGCGGCCATGACCTGCTCGCGGCGGTTGGCCAGCCCCAGCAGCGCGCGCGCATGCCCCATGTCGAGGCGCCGCTTCTCGACCATGTCGGCCACTTCGGGCGCCAGCTCCAGCAGGCGCAGCAGGTTGCTGACCGCAGCGCGCGAGCGGCCCACCGCTTCCGCGGCCTGTTCATGCGTGACGCCGAACTCGGCGATCAGCCGTTCCAGCGCGCGCGCCTCTTCCAGCGGATTGAGGTTCTCGCGCTGGATGTTCTCGATCAGCGCCATCGCGATCGCCGCCTCGTCGGCAACGCGGCGGATCACGGCGGGAATGGATTTCAGTCCCGCGATCTGCGCGGCGCGCCAGCGACGCTCACCGGCGATGATCTCGTAATGCGCGCCCTCGGCCGTGGGCCGCGGCAGCGGTCGCACGACGATGGGCTGGATCACGCCCTGCTGGCGGATCGAGATGGCCAGTTCCTCGAGCGCTTCCTGGCGCATGTCGACGCGCGGCTGGTACTTGCCGCGCATGAGCTGGTCCAGTGGCACATGCTGCAGGTCATCACGCGGCGCGCCGGCGGGAGTGGATGCGCCGGCCGTGCCCGCTGCCGGCGCGCTGGTCGGCGCTGCTGCCGCCGCTGCGGATGCACCGCCCTGTGCAGGCGGCGCCACCGGCACGGGTTTCACTGGTGCATTCGCGCGCGCCTTCGACGCGCCCAGCAGGTCGGCCAGACCGCGCCCCAGCGCAGGTTTCTTCTCGCTCATCGTGTGTCCTCGGACGATGTGGCCTGCGCGGCAGCTTCGCTGGCGCCCTGCGCCACGACCGCATCGCCGGATTCCCCCTGCGGCGCCTGCTTCTCTTCTTCGCGCCGGATCATCTCGCCGGCCAGCGCAAGGTAGGCCAGCGCACCGCGTGAATCCTTGTCATGCAGCAGCACCGGCTTGCCGAACGACGGCGCCTCGGCGAGGCGGATGTTGCGCGGGATCACGGTGCGGAACACCGTGTCGCCGAAGTGATCCATCAGCTGCGCGCTGACCTCGGTGGAAAGATTGGCGCGCGGGTCGAACATGGTGCGCAGGATGCCCTCGATGTGCAGCCCCGGGTTCACCGCCTCGCGCACCTGCTCGATGGTGGCGGTCAGTGCGGAAAGGCCCTCGAGCGCGTAGTACTCGCACTGCATCGGCACGATCACCGAATCGGCCGCCACCAGGGCATTGAGCGTCAGCATGTTCAGCGCCGGCGGGCAGTCGATGATGATCAGGTCATAGCGCTCGCGCAGCGGCGCCAGTGCATCGCGCAGCCGCGACTCGCGTCCCTCGTCGGTGGCCAGCAGGCGCACCTCGGCCGAGGTCAGGTCCTGGTTGGCGGGGATCAGGTCGAAGCGCGCATGCGTCACCTCGACGATGGCCTGCTCGGCCGTGCATTCGCCCAGCAGCAGCTCGCAGCTGCCCTGCTCCACGCCGGACTTCTCCACCCCGCAGCCCATGGTGGCATTGCCCTGCGGATCGAGGTCCACCAGCAGCACGCGTCGCTGCGTGGCGGCCAGCGATGCGGTGAGGTTCACGGCGGTGGTGGTCTTGCCCACTCCGCCCTTCTGGTTCGCGATGGCGATAATGCGTTTCATGAAGACCGGCCAGTCTAGGGAATCGGCGGGTGGCCGTCACGGAACGCGATGCAGGAGCACATGGTGGCGCGCCGCGGCCAGGCCGGGCACCTGCACCGGACGCACCGCCTCGATGCGCCATGGCGGCGGCAGCGGGGCGCCTTCATCGGCGGCGTCCTCATCGGGCGGCCAGCGACCCTTCATCGCCACCACGCGCGTGGCCGGGCCGCACAGCCCGCCGATCCAGCCCAGCATGCGCGGCAATGGCGCAAAGGCGCGGGCGATCACCGTGTCGAAGGGCGCATCCGGCTGCAGCGTCTCCACCCGGCCATGCCAGCTGCGCACATTGGCCAGGCCCAGCTCGCGCGCCGCGTGATCGACGAAGCGCAGCTTCTTGTCCACCGCATCGACCAGCGTGAACTGGCGCTGCGGATTCACGATCGCCAGCGGCAGGCCGGGGAAGCCGGCGCCGGTGCCCACGTCGGCGATGCTGGTGCCGGCGAGGTCCGGCTGTGCGGCCAGTGAATCAAGCAGGTGGTGCGTGAGGATGTCAGCGGGATCCTTGATCGCGGTGAGGTTGTAGGCGCGGTTCCAGCGCAGCAGCTCGGCGGACAGCTGCAGCAGCTGGTCCGTCTGGGTGCCGGTGAGCGGGATGCCCAGCGCTGCGGCACCACGCATGACCGGATCCGGGTTCACGGCGTATTGCGCACGAAGCCGGCGATGTACTGCTGCACCGGCATGCCATCCAGGGTTTGTGGTGCGGCGCGCAGCTGCGCGCACAGCGCGGCAATGCGGCGCGCCTGCCCCGGCGTGAACAGCTTCTCGCCCGCCGCCTGCAGCGCTGCCAGCGCCGCGTCCAGCGATTCCGCTTCGGCCAGGGTGATATCACGCGTGCAATGCTGGTAAAGCGTGGCCAGGGTCGGCGGCGCCTGCCCGGCCAGCACCGCATAACGGGCGATCAGGTCCGCCTGCGCCATCGCCTGCAGCAGCGCATCGGCCTGCACGCCGCGCAATGCCAGCAGCGCCCGCATCGCGCGCGCGGCATTGTCTGCCTCCAGTTCATAGGAGGTGCCCGGCACGCGCGCGCCGCCCGGCCGCATGTCCGCCGGACGCAGCGTGGCCAGTACCGCCACGGCGCCGGCGTCATACAGTGCCTCGAGCAATGCCGCGGTGACCGCCAGCAGGCGCTGGCGCAGCGGCGCGTTCAGGTCAGTGTTCGACATCATCATCGATCCGCACCAGCGTGCGGCCGGTATGGCGGCCCGCGATCACCGCCTCCAGCGCCTGCGGCAGCTGCTGCAGTCCGGTTTCCGCAGTGGCAATGCGCTCCAGGTGGCGCGGCGCCAGGTCGCTGTCGATGCGGCGCCAGATGTGCAGCCGCTTCTCGCGCTGCGTCGCTGCGGAGTTCACCCCCAGCAGGTTCACGCCGCGCAGCAGGAAGGGCATCAGGCTGACCTCGAGGCTGGAACTGCCGGCAAGGCCGATGGCGGCGACGCTGCCCGCCGTGCGCGTGGAGCGCAGCAGCCAGGACAGCACCGGCCCGCCGACATTGTCGATGGCCGCGGCGCAGCGCTCCGGTTCCAGCGGCCGGTTCGACAGTGCGCCGGCATCGATGCCCTGCGCGGCGCCATCGGCCGGCGCGGCCAGCGTCGGCAGCACCTGCACATCGCGCGCACCCAGCGCCAGCAGCGGCGCGCGGCTGGATTCGCGCCGCGAGAAGGCCACCACCTCATAGCCGCGCCGCGCCAGCATGTCGATGGCCAGCATGCCGACGCCACCGCTGGCGCCGGTGACGGCCACCGGACCTTTCGACGGATCGAGCCCGTTGTGTTCCAGCTGCGTGATGGCCAGCGCCGCGGCGAAGCCGGCCGTGCCGATGCTCATCGCCGCGCGCGCCGACAGTGACGGCGGCAGCGGCACCACGGCCTCGGCGGGCACGCGCGCCACCTGTGCATAGCCGCCGTCGCGCATTTCAGACAGTCCGCAGCCGGTGACCAGCACCGCATCGCCGGCGCGGAAGGACGGCACTGCCGATTCGATCACCACGCCGGCCAGATCGACGCCGCCCACCAGCGGGAAGCGCCGCACGATGCGTCCCTTGCCGGTGCCGGCCAGCGCATCCTTGTAGTTGATGCCGGACCATTGCACGCGGATGACCACCTCGCCCGGCGTGAGGTCATCGAGCGTCAGGCTTTCGATGCCCGCACGCCCGGCGTGGATCCGGAAGGCGCTGAACCGCTTCATGCCGACAGTTTAAGATCGGTCGTCATGAAGCACACCCTCCGCGTAGCAAGCCTGCTGGCCGCGCTGCTGGCGCCGCTGGCCACCCTGCATGCCGCCGCGCCCGGGCGCGTCGAACAGGGCAACCTGATCTTCGACGGCGTTCCACTCGAGGCGGTCAATGCCGACCCCGAGCTGCCGCTGTTGCTCGAATCACGTTCCGCGTCCTTTGCCGACTGGCTGGCCGATGGCTCGATGGTGATCAGCACGCGCTTCGGCAACACCGCGCAGCTGCATCGGGTGCGCACGCCGCTGGGCATGCGCGAGCAGTTCACCTTCAAGGCCGAGCCGATCAGTGCGGCGATCGCGCATCCCTACGATGCCAACCGCCTGCTCTACCTGAAGGACAATGGCGGCGACGAGCGCATGCAGGTCTGGCTGCGCGACCTGGCCACCGGCGATGAGCGCCTGCTCACCGACGGCCGCTCGCGTCACGGCCAGCCGGTGTTCGCGCGCGACGGCCGGCGCATCGCCCTGCATGGCAATGCGCGCGATGGCGCCGCCAACGACCTCTACCTGCTCGACATCGACACGCCCGCCGCGCCGCGCCTGCTGCTGGCCGGCGGCAGCGACGCGCTGTATGTGCAGGACTGGTCGCTCGATGACCGGCAGTTGGCGGTGATCCGCTATCGCTCGATCACCGACAGCGAGCTGTTCCTGCTCGATGTGAACACCGGCGAGCAGGTGCGCGTGGAGCCGGCTTCTGCACCGGGCAGCAGCGGCAATGCCGCGGGCAACCGCAGCGGCGGCAGCGTGTCGGTGGCGCAGGCGCGCTTCGCGCACGACGGCCGCGGCCTGTTCTATCTGTCGGACCGCGGCGGCGAGTTCCTCGGGCTGCACTACTACGATGTCTACACCCGCCAGGTCACGAACCTGACGCCCGGCACGAACTGGGATGTGGAACGCTTCGAGGTGTCGCGCGACGGCCGCTTCATCGCCTATACGCGCAACGAGGGTGGCACCGACCGGCTGGTGCTGCACGACCTCACCCTGAAGGCCGACATCCTGCTGCCCTCGCTGCCGGCCGGCGCGCTGGTTTCCGCGCTCGACTTCGACAACGGCAGCCAGCGCCTGGCCGTGTCGCTGGAGACCGCGCAGTCCCCCGGCGATGTGTTCGTGTACACACTCGACACCAGCGCCGGCGCTGCCACGCCGCCCCAGGCCACGCTGGCGCGCTGGACACACAGCGAGACCGGTCCGCTGCAGCCGGCGAAGTTCGCCGCCGCCGAGCTGGTGCAGTTCCCCACCTGGGACAATGTGGGCAGCCAGCCGCGCATGATCCCCGCCTTCGTCTACCGTCCGCGCACACCCGGTCCGCATCCGGTGCTGATCGACATCCACGGCGGTCCCGAGTCGCAGCATCGTCCCGGCTGGAGCAGCTTCCGCCAGTACCTGGTCAGCGAGCTGGGCTTTGCGGTGGTGGCGCCGAACGTGCGCGGCTCATCCGGCTATGGCCGCGGCTACCTGCAGCTGGACAACGGCATGCTGCGCGAGGACTCGGTGCGCGACATCGGCGCACTGCTGGTGTGGATCGGCCTGCAGAGCGACCTGGACCGCGACCGCGTGGTGGTGGCGGGTGGTTCCTATGGCGGCTACATGGCGCTGGCTTCACTGGTGCATTACGGCGATCGCCTGGCCGGCGGCATCGACACCGTGGGCATCAGCAACTTCGTCACCTTCCTGACCAACACCGCCGACTACCGCCGCGACCTGCGGCGCGCCGAATATGGCGATGAGCGCGATCCGCGCATGCGCGCGCACCTGCAGGCGATCTCGCCGCTGACCAATGCGGCGGCGATCCGCAAGCCGCTGCTGATCGTGCAGGGACTGAACGACCCGCGCGTGCCGGCCAGCGAGTCCGAGCAGATGATGAACACGGTGCGCGCGCGCGGCGGCGAGGTCTGGTATCTGGCCGCGAAGGACGAGGGGCATGGCTTCCGCAAGAAAGCCAACAGCGATGCCTATCGCGCCACGATGGTGGCGTTCCTGAAGAAACTGGCGGGAATCACGGGCCCCGCGGAGGCGGGGCCCTGAACGGGGCCTGAGCCGGGATCAGCGCGCGGGCTGCGCGGCCTTTTCCTTCAGCGGCACGGTGTACAGCGTCGGCTTCTGCTTCGAGTAGAACTCGGCGATGACCTTGATGTCCTCGGGCTTCAGCTGCGTGGCGAAGGGCTCCATCAGGCCATTGCGCCGGGTGCCGTTGCGGTAGCTTTCGAGCGCATAGACCAGGTAGTCGGCGTACTGGCCGCTGAGCGTGGGATACATCTGCACGATGCCCACGCCCACCTCACCGTGGCAGGCCACGCAGGTGGCCACTGCCGCGGGCGGCGTGCCCACCGGCGTCGCGGCGGCTTCGGCCGTCACCGGCACGCCAGCCAGATAGGCCGAGATGTCCTCGATGTCCTGGTCGCTCAGCGACGCCGCCTGCGCATGCATGGTGCCGTGGCTGCGATCGCCGGTTCGATAGGCCTTCAGCGCCTCCACCAGGTATTCGGCGTGCTGGCCGCGCAGCTTCGGCACCGAATAGGTGGGATACACGTTCTTGTAAGTCTCGATGCCATGGCAGCCCAGGCAGGTCCAGCCGAGCGTCTTGCCTCGCACCGGATCGCCCGCTGCCGCGGCAGGAGCAGACATCGTCACACCCAGCACCGCCAGCGCCATCACCGGCAGGGCCGCCCTCAGAATCGAACGCAGGGACATGAAACAGGACCTCATTTGCGCATCAGCGCCGCGGGGGGCGCAAAACTCGCGAATTCTAAGGTTGGGACGGCGAGAATGCCATGATGATTGCTCTGATCCAGCGCGTGAGCGAAGCCAGCGTCTCGATCGGGACCGAGCGGGTGGGCGAAATCGGCCGCGGCATGCTGGCCCTGGTCGGCATGGCTGCGGAAGACGAACCGGCAACCGCCGCGCGGCTGCTCGAAAGACTGCTGAGTTACCGGATTTTTCCCGACGATGCCGGCAGGATGAATCGCGATCTGCGCCAGATCGGTGGCGGCCTGCTGCTGGTCCCGCAGTTCACGCTGCTCGCCGACACCACCCGCGGCACCCGCCCGGGCTTCTCGCGCGGCGCGCCGCCGGCGAAGGCCGCGGCGCTTTTCGAAGCCTTGATCGCACGTGCGCAGGCCACATATCCGAAAGTGGCGCAGGGCCGCTTCGGCGCCGACATGCAGGTGGCCCTGGTCAATGACGGCCCGGTGACATTCTGGCTCGAGGTGGGCTGACGAACCCTTTCGCCCCGGGCATGTCTTATCATTGATGACCAACTACCGGGCGCGCGGGAGCGCCCCAACGGAGCACCAAGATGGGTTCATTGAGCATCTGGCACTGGCTGATCGTACTGGCCGTGGTCATCCTCGTCTTCGGCACGAAGAAGCTCAGCTCGCTCGGCGGCGACGTCGGCGGCGCAATCAAGAGCTTCAAGAAGGCCATGAACGAGGGCGAGGCCGAGGGCCAGGAGACCGCCAAGCAGATCAAGCAGTCGCTTGGGGCGGACGCGGACTTCTCCGACACCAAGACCGGGACCACCGAGAGCAAACCTTCCACCGGCGGCAACGACCGCGCGGCCTGATCCGGGGCGCGCACTCACTTCCCCAGGGCAGCGGGCCTGCGCCTCCCACCCGCGTGAAGTAGCGCCCCCACTGCCCTCCGCAACACTTCCGGCATGTTCGATTTCGCCTTCTCCGAGCTGATGGTGATCTGCGTGGTCGCCCTGGTGATCCTGGGGCCCACGCGCCTGCCCGGCGTGGTGCGCAAGGTGGGCCGCTGGATCGGCAAGGCGCGCGCGATGGCGCGCGACTTCCGCCAGCAGCTGGAGAACGAGGTCACGCTCGACGAACTGAACCGCATGACCGAGCGGCAGTCGCGCAGTGCGTCGGCGGGTCCCGCCGCGCCGGAGGCGCCGCCCGAGGCGGCCGGTGCGCAGGCGGCTGATACGGCGCCAGGCACGCCCGCAGGGTCGTCCACCGCGGATGCAGCCGGCGCGACCGCGGGCCCATCCGGCACGGCGGGCGACGTCGCGGGCACCGACCCGGCCACCGATCCGATGGCCGCCACCGGCTATCCCTATGGCATGCCCACCGATACCAGCGGCATGTCCTCGTCCTCCGCGCGCGCCGCCGATCCCTCGACGGTGCCCGATCCCTCCGACGACACCTTCTCGCATGCGCATGCGCCCGGCGAGTCGCCGGCCGCGTGGCGTGCCGGTGACGATGCAGTTCGCACGGAACCTGAGGCCGCCACTTCATCCGGCAGCGAAGATGCGCCCGGGGACACCCGCCGCGCATGAGCAAGGCTGCCGACAAGAAGACGAAGGACGAGAAGCTCGCCGAAGGCACGCTGATCTCGCACCTGCTGGAACTGCGCGACCGGCTGGTCAAGGCGCTGGTCGGCGTGGTGCTGCTGTTCATCCCGGCCATCATCTTCCGCAAGAAGCTGTTCGCGATGCTGGTCGAGCCGATGGTGTCGCGACTGGAAGAAGGCACCGAGCTGCTGGCCACCGGCGTGATGTCGCCGTTCCTGATGCCGGTGAAGCTGGCCTTCTTCACCGCATTGTTCTGCGCCATGCCCTGGGTGCTCTACCACGTGTGGGCCTTCGTCGCGCCCGGCCTCTATCGCAAGGAAAAGCGCTTCGCGGTGCCGCTGCTGCTGTCCTCGATCGCGCTGTTCTATGTGGGCATGGCGTTCGCCTATTTCGCCGTGTTCCCGATGGCCTTCGGCTTCTTTGCGCACCAGGGGCTGATGGGCGTGCAGTACTCGCCGGACATCAACCTGGTGCTCGACTTCGTGCTCGCGACCTTTCTCGCCTTCGGCGTGGCCTTCGAGGTGCCGGTGGTGGTGGTGCTGCTGGCCGTCACCGGCATCGTGTCGATCGAGAAGCTCACCGCGGCGCGCGGCTACGTGATCATCGGTGCATTCGTCGCCGCGGCCGTGCTGACGCCGCCGGACCCGCTGTCGCAGATCATGATGGCCATCCCGATGTGGCTGCTGTACGAGGGTGGCATCGTGCTGGCGCGCGTGCTGGTGCGCGAGAAGCAGCGCGATACGGCGGACAACGCCGCGTCGTGATGCGGGCCGGCCCGTTGACGGGCGGGCAGGATTCAAACCGCCCGCGTTTCAGCCGCGCGCGTTGTACTCCCGGTCCTCGACCACGCCCTTCAAGCGCGCCAGCGCGCGCTCGCTGGCCGCGCGCACGCGCATGAAATAGGCATTCCATTCGGGCAGGTCGGGCATGCCCGAGCACAGCAATCGCAGGATGGTGCGGCCGCCATCGTCCTCGAGCAGGATGTCATCGGCCACCGCGCCATCGAAGCTGGTGAGCTCGTCGGGCGGCAGATAGATCAGCCGCAGCCGCCGCGGCGGCTCGAACACATCGATCATCGCATGGCGGGTCAGCCCCGGCGCCAGCGTGCCGCTCCAGTTGCCGCCGCGCTGCGGGCGCACGCGGGCGTCCTCTCCCAGCCACTGCGGCACCAGCAGCGGACCGCACAGCGCCGTCCACACCTTTGCCGGTGCCGCCTCGATGTCGATGCGCTGGGCGAAGCCGCGGGTTTTCAGTGGCATGGGGATCGTGCGTGCCAGCGATATTGCGGCATGGGATGGAGCCTCGCCGGCCTCAGGCCGGCGCGCGCGGCTCCCGGCGGAAGGCCATCACCACCAGCGGCGCGACCGACACCACGATGATGGCGATGGTCACGAAGCCGAAATTGTCCTTGATCAGCGGGATGTTGCCGATCAGGTAGCCGGCCCAGATGAAGATGTTTACCCACAGCAGCGCGCCGATCACGTTGTAGGACTGGAAGCGGCCATAGTGCATGCGCGCGATGCCGGCCACGAACGGCGCGAAGGTGCGCACGATGGGCGCGAAGCGCGCCAGCACGATGGTCATTGCGCCATAGCGGGCGAACCACTCCTCGGTGCGGCGCAGGTATTCCACCTTGATGAAGCGGTATTTGCCGCTGAAGGCGCGCACGCCGGTAGCGCGCCCGATGGAATAGTTCGTGGCGTCACCCAGGATGGCGGCGGTGACCAGCAGGATCGACAGCCACAGCGGTGACAGCGTGCCGCTGGTATCGATGGCCGCCAGCGCACCGAGGGCGAACAACAGCGAATCGCCGGGCAGGAAGGGCGTGACCACAAGACCGGTCTCGCAGAAGATCACCAGGAACACGATGGCATAAATCCACGTGTCATAGCGCACCAGCAGCTCGGTCAGGTGCGCATCCAGGTGCAGGATCAGGTCGATGAAATAGTGCAGCAGCTCCACGCGGCCTCTTGATGGTGGACGCCACCGGGCGGCGACGTGGCAGGAGTCTAGCCGGCAGCCCTGTCCGGATACAGCGCGAGCTGCATCGCGTTCGCATCGGGAAGATCCGCGCCGGCGGGCGCAGCGCCCGCAGCATCGGCGGCGCCTGCCGGCGGCATCATCCGGCCCGCTGCGGCAACCGGGTCATCATCCCCGAACAGTCGCGCCATGATGGCCTCGATGTCCTCTTCGTCCTCGGCAGGCGGCAGGCCGCGCACCATCAGTTCACGCTGCAGCTCTTCCTGCAGCGACGCGGAGACCGTGTCGTCCTGGCCGTCGAGCTCGATGTCGCCGCCGTGGCGCTGGCGGGCCACCGACGCCCAGGTGGGCAGGTCGCGGATGGCATCGGCCAGCGGCACCGGCCGCGCAATGGCAAAGCCCTGCGCGAAATCCACGCCCATGCCGGCCAGGCGCAGGCGCACCTCGTCGGTCTCGACGCACTCGGCCACCGACAGGAAGCCGGCCGAGCGCGCCAGGTGCGTCAGTCCCTGCACCATCGCCTCGGCGCGCGGATCCTTCAGCACATCGCGCACATAGGAGCCGTCGATCTTCAGCATGGTCAGCGGCAGCGCGCGCAGGCTCGCCAGCGAGGCATGGCCGGTGCCGAAGTCATCCAGCGCAATGCGGCAGCCCAGGCCGCGCAGTTCCCACATCAGCTCTTCGGCGGCAGCCTGGTGCGGGATGACCTCGCTCTCGCAGAACTCGAAGCACAGCGCCTTCGGATCCACGCCGCTGTCCTTGATCTGCGCCAGCAGCTGCGTGGCGAACTGGGCTTCGCCCAGTGACTGGCCGGAGATGTTGATGGTCAGCACCACATCGCCGCCCTCGAGCAGGCCGGCGCGCGGCTTCAGCTGTGCCAGCGTCTCGCGCAGCACCCAGCGGTCCACCGCCGGCATCAGGCCGAGGCGGCGTGCATCGGAGAGGAAGCGGCCGGGACCGGCCGGATTGCCGGCTTCATCCTGCACGCGCAGCAGCAGCTCGAAGTGCGGCGTGGGCGCAGAGCAGGCGGGCAGCGGCGCGATCAGCTGCGCGTGCAGGCTCAGGCGTCCGCCCTCCAGGATCATGCGCACCGCCTCGGCATCGGTCTCGGGCAGGCGCGGCAGGCCCACCTGCGTCACCATCGTGGTGTCGCCGCCGGCCACATAGCGCTCGACGCGGTTGCGGCCGCGGCGCTTGGCCGCGCGGCAGGCGGATTCGGCCGCGGCCAGCACGATGCGCGGATCGGCATCGGCCGTCTCGAACGGCGCCACGCCCACGCTCAGCGACGATCGCAGCTCCACATCGTGGCTGGCGCCCAGGCTGGCCGGCGTCAGCGCCGCGATGGCGGTGCGCAGGCCCTCGCCGAAGGCCAGCGCATCGCTTTCGGCCGCAGGCAGCAGGATGGCGAAGCGGTCGCCGGACACGCGCGCCGCAGCGCCACCCGGCGCCAGCCGCGCGCGGATCAGCTCGCCCAGCTTCAGCAGCAGCCGGTCACCCACCTGCATGCCATGGTTGTCATTGATGGTGTGCAGCCGGTCGGCGTCGATGTACAGGAAACTCCACGGGCCTGCGGGCCGCCCGGCATGCAGCTGGCGCACGCGCGGCTCGAAGGCATGGCGCGCGAACAGGCCGGTCAGCGCGTCATAGCGCGCCTCGATCACGCCGGCGGCGCGGCGCGCCAGCAGGTCGGCCAGCAGTCCGTCGCGGCGGCGGAACGCGGCCGCCTCGCGCCTGCGGAACAGCACCAGCACCGCGGTGGCGCGGCCCGCCGGGTTGCGCACCGTGCTGACCAGCGCGCGCATCGGCAGGTCCATGCCGGGCAGGCTGCCCGGCTCATTCAGCAGCAGCGCTTCCTGGCCGAGCTGCGCCACCGACATCAGGTGACGGTGCGCGCGCGCCAGCATCAGGTTGTCCACCGCGCAGTCCGGCGCCTTGGTCACCACCAGCACATTGCGCTCGGGCATCAGCAGCGTCGTCATGTCACATTTCAGGTGCTGGTTCACCTGGTCGAGCAGCTTGGCGATGTCGCCGCCGCAGGCGCCGACCTCGGTCGACAGCAGCACCTGCAGGTCGGCATCGTCGGCGGCTTCGGTGTCGGCGTCCGCATCGACACCGGGCAGCAGCGGCGCAGTCTCCGCGGCCGCAGCCTGGTCATGCGCGCGCAGGCGCGACTGCAGGTGCAGCTCACGTCGCAGGCATTCGATCAATGGCCGCAGCATCGCGTGCACATAGGAGAAGGTACGCGGATCGCTCTCGGCGACGCGCCAGCGCACGCACAGCACGGCGGTCAGCTGGTGATCGGCATCGCGCAGCCAGAAGAGATACACCGGCTCGTCCGCGCGCAGCTGCGCACGCTCGCCCGGTTCGTCATTCAGCACCGCCAGCGCCGCGGCGCTTTCGATCAGCACGGGCAGCTGCGGGTCGACCGTCTCGTCGCTGGTCCAGCGCAGCTCGCCATCGGGCTCGAAGATGCACAGGCCTGCGGCGCGCGGCAGCAGTGCTGCCACCAGTTGCCCGTAGGGCGTGAAGTCGTGCGACAGGGCGGCCGGTTCCATGGACATGGCCGCAGGATGACTTAATCAGATCAGGGAATGGATGATGCAGTTGGCAGATTGCACGTGCTGGACGCGCCGGCAGTTCAGCGCGCCGGCGGCGCCGGACTGCGGAACCAGGGGCGCGGATCGACCGGCGAGCCGTGCCTGAGTTCGAAATACAGGCCCGGGTTCGCACGCCCGCCGGTGTCGCCGGCGGTGCCGATGACCTGCCGGCCGCGCACCACCTCGCCCTGCTCGACATACATCTGGCCCAGGTGCCCGTACAGCGTGAAATAGGAACTGTTGCCCTGCTTGCCATGGTCGATGATGACCATCTGGCCGCGACCGGAGATCCAGTCGGCGAAGATCACCCGGCCCTCGTGCACCGCCGTGACGTCCGCGCCAGAGTTTGTATCGATCTGGATATGAGTGGACTTCCCGAGGCCCGGGATTGTTGCGCCGTAGTTCACAGTGATCTTACCGGCCACCGGCCAGTGCAACCGGCCACGAGTCTGCGCAAACGGCGCGTCCGGGTCATAGGGCAGGGATTTCGTGGCCTGCTCCAGCCGCGCGATCAGCCGTTCGTATTCGGCGGCCTCGCGGCGCAGCCGCTGCAGCTGCGCGCTGCGGCTGGAGGCCTCCTTCTGCAGGCTGGCCAGCACCTGCCCGCGGCGCTTGCGGGCGGAGTCGAGCTCGGCCAGCTGCTTCTCCTGCGCGGCTTCGAGCTTCGCCAGTTCGTCGTCTTCCCTCTGGATTTCGGCCGTAAGCTGCTGGATACGGGCCACATCTTCCGCGATCTTCGCGATTTGTTCTGCGCGCATGCGGCCCAGGTAGCCGTAATAGGTGAGATTGCGGCTGATCTCGGTGGGGCTGCGCTGGTTCAGCAGCAGTTTCAGCGGCTCGCTGCGGCCCATCAGGTAGGCGGCGCGCAGCTGCGCCTCCAGCGCCGCCTTGGTGCGGGCCTGCTCGGCCTCGCGCTCGGCCCGCTCGGCCTCGAGCTTGCGGCGTGCGGCAGCGCGGTCGGCGCGCTCGGCCCGCAGGCGGGTCAGCTCGCCCTGCACCTTGGCCACCGCACGCTCCGAGTCGCGCAGCTCGCGCGTGAGGCGGTTCTTCTCGACGGTGTCCTGCTGCACCTGGCGCTGCACGCGGGTGATGCGCTCGTTCAGCGCCTTGAGCTCCGCCTGGGCCTTGGCCCGGTCCGTCGGCTGCGCAGCCGGCAGCGCCAGCGCCATGCCCAGCGCGACCAGCAGGAAGGCGGTACCGCGAAGCCTCGGTGACATGGACCAAGTCTAGCCTGAAGGGGCCGCTATAATGCCGGCCCTCCATGCAACGACTGCTTGAATACATCACCCTGCACCCGTACCTGTCGGGCCTCGCCATCGCCATGGCGCTGGCCGTGCTCGCCTTCGAGCTGCGCCACCGCCGGCTCAGCTACGCAGCGGTCACCCCGCAACAGGCCATCCAGCTGATGAACCAGGGCGCACCGGTCTACGACCTTCGGCCCGCCGAAGCCTATGCCGCCGGCCACATCAACGGCGCCCGGCACCTGGCACCGGCCGCGCAACCCAATGCCGCCGAGCAGCTGAAGAAGTTCCGCGACCGGCTGCTGCTGCTGGTCTGCGAGGACGGCTCGCGCGCCACCTCGCTGACGCGCACGCTGCATGCGGCGGGCTTCACCAAGGTGTTCAACCTGCGCGGCGGCCTTGCGACCTGGCGCGCCGAGGGACTGCCGCTCAAGCGCGGCTGATGGCCATGCAGACGGACAAGCCGAAGGTCGTGATGTATGCCACCGCGTGGTGCCCCTACTGCAACCGCGCACGCGCGCTGCTGCAGGCCAAGGGCGTCGCCTACACCGACATCGACGTGGAGCAGGTGCCGGGCGCACGCGACGAGATGCGTGCCCGCAGCGGCCGCAACACCGTGCCGCAGATTTTCATCGGCGAGCTGCACATCGGCGGCTACGACGACACCAGAGCCCTCGACCAGAAGGGCGAGCTCGACAAGCTGCTCGCCTGAGCAGCCGGGCCTTTCCACGACTACGACCGACAGAGGATCACAAGATGGCCGACGAAACCCCCGCAGCCGCCAACGGCGCCGACACGCAATCGCAGCAGCCCAACCTTGCGCTGCAGGGCGTCTACCTGAAGGACTGCTCGTACGAGGCGCCACAGGGTCCGCGCTCCGAAGGCAACTGGCAGCCGCAGATCAACCTCGACCTCGCCACCACCAGCAATCCGCTGCAGGGCGATGTGCGCGAAGTGGTGCTCACCGTCACGGTGTCTGCCAAGCAGGGCGAGAAGACGCTGTTCCTGGTCGAAGTGAAGCAGGCCGGCGCATTCCTGATGCAGAACCTTTCCGAAGAGGACGCCAAGCGCGCCATCGCCAGCATCTGTCCCGGCGTGCTGTTCCCGTATGCGCGTTCGATGGTGTCGCAGCTGGTGTCGCAGGGCGGCTTCCCGCAGCTGCTGCTGCCGCCGGTGAACTTCGATGCGCTGTACCTGAACGCGCAGGCGCAGTCGGTGCAGACGCAGCCGCAGTCCCAGCCGCTGCCGAACTGACCGGGGCCGCGTGATCGCACCGATCGCCGTTCTCGGCAGCGGCTCGTGGGGCACCGCGCTCGCGATCCAGTTCGCGCGCGCCGGCAAGCCGACGCACCTGTGGGGCCGCGATGCCGGGCAGCGCGCCGCCATGCGCGCAGCGCACATGAATGCGCGCTATCTGCCGGATGCGCGCTTTCCCGACAACCTGACCGTCGCCGACTCCCTCGAAGAAGCCCTCGACGGCGTCAGCGACGTCGTCGTTTCCGTGCCCAGCAGCGGCTTTCGTCCGCTGCTCACCGAACTGCGCCCGCGGCTGTTGCCGTCGGTGTGTGTTGCATGGGCCACCAAGGGTTTCGAGCTGGATACCGGGCTGCTGCCGCATCAGGTGGCGCGCGCCGTGCTCGGCGATGACACCACCATGGGCGTGCTGTCGGGACCGACGTTCGCGAAGGAAGTCGGCGCCGGCCTGCCCACCGCAATGGTCGTGGCCTCGGTGGACCAGGCCTTTGCGATGCGCATCGCCGAGGACCTGGCCTCGCCCAGCTTCCGCACCTATGTCTCCACCGACATCATCGGCGTGGAGATCGGCGGCGCGGTGAAGAACGTGCTGGCCGTGGGCGCGGGGCTTTCCGACGGATTGGGCTTCGGCGCCAACATGCGCGTGGCGCTGATCACGCGCGGACTGAACGAAATGCGTCGCCTGGGCCTTGCGCTGGGCGCGCGCGAACGCACCTTCATGGGGCTGGCGGGGCTGGGTGACCTGGTGCTGACCTGCACCGACGACCAGTCGCGCAACCGCCGCTGCGGCCTGGCCATCGCGCGCGGGCTTTCGGTGGATGAGGCGATGCGCGAGATCGGGCAGGTGGTGGAGGGCTGGCATGCCGCGCGTGTGCTGCGCGCGGTGGCGCACCGGCTGTCACTGGACCTGCCGATCTGCGAGGCGATCTGCCGGATCCTGTTCGATGGCGAGGATGCGGCGGGGGTGATGCGCGAATTGATGTCGCGGCCGCCGCAGGCGGAGTTTGAGTAGGGGCGGCGATCTCGTCGAGATCGC
>CAYQJU010000049.1:0-20596 GCA_964417875.1 uncultured Steroidobacteraceae bacterium | reverse complement strand
CCATCTCGACGAGCAGCTGGTTGAGCGTCTGCTCGCGCTCGTCGTGGCCGCCGCCGAGGCCTGCGCCGCGATGCCGGCCGACCGCATCGATCTCGTCGATGAAGATGATGCAGGGCGCATGCTTCTTGGCCTGCTCGAACATGTCGCGCACGCGCGAGGCGCCGACACCAACGAACATCTCGACGAAGTCGGAACCGGAGATGGTGAAGAACGGCACCTTCGCCTCGCCGGCGATGGCACGCGCCAGCAGCGTCTTGCCGGTGCCGGGCGAGCCGACCATCAGCACGCCCTTGGGGATCTTGCCGCCCAGCTTCTGGAACTTGCCCGGGTCCTTCAGGAAGTCGACGATCTCGCCGACCTCGGTCTTGGCTTCATCGACTCCGGCGACATCGGCAAAGGTGACATTGACCTGGTCCTCGCCGAGCAGGCGCGCCTTGCTCTTGCCGAAGGACATGGCGCCGCGGCCACCGGCCGCGCCCTGCATCTGGCGCAGCATGTAGACGAACACGAGAATCAGCAGCAGCGCCGGGGCAAGCTGCAGCAGCAGCTGCGTGAGGAAATGTGGCTGCTCGGGAGCACGGCCCTCGATCTCGACATCGGCAGTGCGCAGCGCGCCGATCAGCGCGGTCGCATCGGTCTCGGGGTTGTACGTGCGGAAGCGGGTGTTGTCCGTGCGCAGGCCCTCGATGGTCTCGCCCTGCAGCACCACGGAGTCGACGCGGCCGGATTCGACATCGTCGAGGAACTTGGAATAGCGGACCTGCTCGGACGCGGGCGCCGGAGGCATGAAGCGGCTGAACAGGAACAGCATGGTCCCGATGACCACCACCCAGATCAGCACCTTGCCAGTCATGTCGTTCACTTGGGAGGACTCCTCATGGGGATCACGCTACACCATCGCAGGTCGCCTCGCCAGCAAGCGAGGCACGCTTCCTGCATCGTCGCCATGCGTACTCCCGGTGTGGGACTGGACTGACTGGCGCGCGGCAAGTGCCTGTTCCTTGGGGGCATCGCGGGTGCATTCAAGTCCCTTCAGCGGCCCACGGCGCTGGCATCCACCAGTTCGGCCTTCACATTGATGCCATTGAGCCCCTGCACCTCGTAGAGGGCTTCGAACGGACCCTCGCCGCCCGTGCGCGTGGCCATGTCGCGAAGCCGGGCTGGATCGGCCGCCGCCTCGGCGGCCGCCATCAGGCCCACATCCCGGGTGCCGGCGATGATCAGGTGGGCATGCCCGCCCGGACCGGCCAGCGCGGCCAGGTAGGCGTAGTCCCGGTAGCGCTGGCCCGGCATGGGCGGCTCGCCGGCCTGGCTGATGTGCGCGGTGCCCGACATGGCGTCGATGAGCTCGTCATAGGAACCGCCCAGCGAATAGCGGGACACGCTGAACATCAGGTCCTCGAGCATGCCCAGACCCGACAGGTAGCCCAGGTACACCACATGGGTGCTCTTCAATGTGGCCGGGTCGAGCTCGGAGGCCAGCGTCAGCATCAGCGGCTTGCCCGAGGCCATCACCACTGGCAGCACCTCGCGCAGCGCCTGGGCGCTGGAAGTGGGCAGGTAGCCCAGGTTCATGTCGGTGTAGCGCGCCGCCTGCGACGGATCGTCCTGCAGGCGCTGGGCCAGCTGCTGGCGCGAGTTGATGTCGAATTCTCGGACCAGGCGGCGGATCTGTCCCGTGTCATCACGCTCGCCAAGGATGTAGTAGTCCCCGAGCACCAGCTGCACCGGCAGGTCGTCAGCGAGCACGGGGGCCCAGAGAGTGGAGCTGCGCACATCGGGCAGTGGCCCGGCCTGGGGCCCGCCGCCGCCGGGCCGCAGCAGCAATGCCGCGGCCGCCACCAGCAGCGCGACGCCGGCGACCGCGGCTGCGATGCGTTCGCGGCCGGTGGCCGGAAGCCAATGGCGCCAGCGGGCCACGGACGCACCCTGGGGCGCAGGGGCTTCCGGGGCCTGGAGCGCGAGCCGGTACTCACCCCGTGGAATGGTCAGCCGCTGCGCTTCGCCGGCGTCGCGGTAGAACTCCTCGAGGCGGCGTCGCAGTTTGTGGGCAGTGACGCGCACGGTGCCGTCCTGCGCGGCATCGCTGCCCGGGTCGCGCTCGAAGCAGTCGATGGCCACCTCGACTTCCTTGGGCACGCGGCCGGTGGTGCGGCAGGTCACCAGGAAATCGAACAGGCGCTGCATCTGCTGGCTGCGGCCCAGCGCACCGCTGCCCCGAATGCGCGCAGCCTCGCGCAGCACCTCTGCCAGCTCTGGTTCCATCGCATCAGGTGGGTTCACAGAGCGCAAGTTTAGGCAAAGCCGCAGGTTAGAATGCGGATCTTATGCAGCTCAGCGAAAAACAGCGCCGGCACCTGAAGGGCCTGGCACATCCCCTGAAGCCGGTGATCCTGATGGGCAATGCCGGCCTGACCGATGCGGTGGTGGCGGCGACGGCCGAGGCGCTGGAGCATCATGAACTCATCAAGGTGCGCCTGCCGGGCATGGAGCGCGAGGATCGCGATACGACGCTTGCCCGCCTGGCCGAACGCACCGACAGCACCATGGTGACGCGCATCGGGCATGTGGCCGTCCTCTACAGGCCGAACCCGGAGCTGCCGCGCATCGTCCTGCCCGGCTGACCGCGCCCGCGCCCGCCCGCCCGCCGTCCGCGACTGACCCCGGTCCTCCTCACCCCGCTACCTTGTCGGAACAAGGTAGCTTGGTTATGCTCAGGTCCATGGATCTGAAGGAAAAGTTCGTCGCCGTGCGCAAGGGGCTGCTGGAGTTCGCCGTGCTGCGGGCGATCGCCGGTGAAACCCTGTATGTGGCCGAGCTGTTGAAGCGGCTGGCCGGCACGGAATTCGCCACCCAGGAAGGCACGCTCTATCCCCTGCTCTCCCGCCTGCGCCGCGAGCAGCTGGTGGATTATGAGTGGCGCGAATCCGGCGCCGGGCCGCCGCGCAAGTACTACCGCCTCACCGACACCGGCCAGCGGGCATTGGCCGAACTGCAGGGTTACTGGTCCCACCTCACAGACACTCTGAACCGCATAGGAAAATGACATGCGCAAGATCACCGTGGTCAGCCTGGGCGGCAATGCCTATCAGCTCGAGGACGGCGCGCACGCTGCCATCGCCGCGTACCTGGAGCGCGCCGCGCGCGCGCTGGCGCTGAATCCGGATCGTGCCGAGATTCTCTCCGACCTGGAGCAGGCCATCGCAGACAAGTGCGACAGCTTCCTCGGCAAGCACAAGACCGTGATCCACGACAGCGAGGCGGCACAGATCGTGCGCGAGATGGGACCGGTGCAGGGCCAGAGCCAGCATGCGGACGCCGAAGGCCCGGACCCCTTCGCTGCCAGCGAACCTGCCGAAGGCCGGTCTGCCGCCAGCACTTCATCCGGCGCGACGATGCCCATCCGGCGCCGGCGGCTGATGCGCCTGCCCGGCGAAGGCATGATGGGTGGCGTGTGTGCCGGCTTCGGCGCCTATTTCGACATCGATATGGTGTGGGTGCGCCTGATCTTCGTGCTGCTGCTGATCGCCACCGGAGGCGTGTGGTTCTTCATCTGGCTGGCCATGCTGATCGTGATACCCGCGGCGCGCACGCCGGAGCAGATCGCATCGGCACACGGTGACGCGCTGAGTGCGCGCGAGGTGATGGAAATGGCGCGGCAGAAGTCCGCCGACGTGGGTCGCGCGGCGGCTTCGGGGCTGCGCGATGTGCAGCACAACCTGCGCCAGACCTTCGGGCCGCGGACCTGAACGAGGCCCGCGCCGTCTTCAGCCAGAGAATTGATCCAGCTGCTGCAGGCGTTCAAGCAGGTTCAGCAGCGTCTTGAGTTCCGCGGCGCTGAACAGCGACTTCATGCGCCCCTCGTGGCTGGCAATGCGCTCACGGACGCGCGCCAGCAGCCGTGCACCGGCGGCCGTGACATGCAGTTCGCGGCGACGGGCATCGGTGCGGGACCGGGCGCGGCGCAACAGGCCGCGCGCCTCGAGACGATTGACCAGCACCATCATCGTGGCGCGATCCATGCCAAGCAGCGTTCCGATCATGCCCTGCGCGACACCCGGATTGGCATCGACCAGCCACATCACCGCGACCTGCTTCTGCGTCAGCCGTGCCTTTCCCTGCGCCGCGAGGTAATCACGGTGGGCGGCGCCCTGGGCACGGCGAAGGCGATAGCCAAGCAGTTCATCCAGGCCAGCAAAACGAAGGCCGGAGAGTGTTGATTCAGCATTCAATGCCACGCCCGCCATGCCGGGCACACGCGCATCCATGAAGCCACCTTGTCGCGGGCAATCGGCGAACTCTAGTGTCTTGCCCGGCATCCTTCAACGCATTTAGTATCGGCACGATTGTATGCAGTGCATACAAGATCGGGATGCAGCCGGAGATGGACCCGGCAGCCATAAACGCTCGGCTATGACAGCGAACAAGGGGAAATGGACATGCCTGATGCTGTGCGCGAGAAGTCGGCCTGGATCCTTTCAGGACTGATCCTGGGTGCCATGGGTGCAGGAACGGCACAGGCGGCCCAGCCGGTGGCCGCGGATGCCGGGTTCACCGAACTCGAGGAAATCGTCGTCACCGCGCGGCGTCGCGAAGAGAGCCTGCAAGACACACCGGTCGCCGTCACGGTGGTGACTGCCCAGATGCTCGAACGCATGCAGATCGAGGGCACTACCGATCTGGGCAAGATCGCCCCGAACCTGCAGTTCCACAGTTATGGAACGCTGACCGGCAACAACTCGGCGGCGCAGGTGTTCATCCGCGGCATCGGCCAGACCGATGCCACACCGGCGGTCGATCCGGGCGTGGGCCTCTATATCGATGATGTGTACATGGGCCGCTCGGTGGGTGGCGCGATGGAAATGCGCGACATCGCCAGCACGCAGGTGCTGCGCGGTCCGCAGGGCACGCTGTTCGGCCGCAACACCATCGGTGGTGCGGTGCTGTTGACCACCAACGGGCCGGGCGAAGGCGCCGGCAGCATCCTGCGTGCCTCCGTCGGCGAAGACAATCTCATCGATGCCTTTGCCGCGGTCGACCTGTTCGACACTGGCGTGTGGTCGATGCGCGCCTCCGCCGGCCTGCGCAAGCGCGACGGTTACGTACATCGCATCAGCGATGACACCGACCTCGGTGATGAGGATTCGGTGAACGCGCAGGCGGCCGTGCGCTTCCGCCCCACCGACGACCTGTCGGTCACGTTGCGCTATGACCTGTCGCGGCAGGACGAGAACGGCTCGCCGTTCGTGTTCCACTCGATCAACGAGAGCGCGCTGTTCGTCGGCGTCGGCAGCATTGCAGCCGGCTGTCCCGACATCATCGATCCGATGCCGCCGCCGACGCTGGTGGGACCGCTGGCCGATCCGCGCTGCGGCAATGATGCGCAATACCTGGGGCCGTTCACCAATGGTGGCACTGCCCCGGCATTCAGCGAACTGCGCAACCGCGGCGGCTCGCTGGTCGCTACCTGGAATGTGAACGACCGGCTGACGCTGAAGTCGATCACCGCCGATCGCACGCTGCGCTGGCGCGGAGCGCGCGACGCGGACAACACGCCGCTGCTGGTGCTGCACACCAACTACCAGAGCCGCAGCGACCAGTTCAGCCAGGAGCTGCAGGCGAGCTTTGATGGCGAACGCCTCGACGGCGTGGTCGGACTCTATTACTTCGACGAGGATTCCTTCGACCGCGTGCTGGTGCCGATCTCCAACCCGGGCACCTCGTACGACACGCAGCGCGTCACCCTTGGCACACGCGCCAAGGCCGCCTTCACGGAATGGAGCTGGGCCTTCACTGACCGGCTCAGTGCCACCGCGGGCCTGCGCTACACCGATGAGAAGAAGTCGCTGCAGGGCACGATGTTCAATGTGTCGCCGGCCACAGCGGCAGAGCCGAGCACGCCGCCCACGGCGCTGTGCCCTTTCAATGGCGCGCCACCCACACAGACCGGCTGCCTGTTCCTGACCACCGATCCGTTCCGGCTGAAGTTCACCGACACCACCACGTCCGGCAGCGTGCAGTATCGATGGAGCGACGCGGTGATGACCTATGTGAGTTATTCGGAAGGCTTCAAGAGCGGCGGCTTCAACCAGCGCTACAACGCTGCACCGCCGGGCAATGCGCCGATCTCCTTCGGCGCCGAGACGGCCACCACGGTCGAACTGGGTGTGAAGCTCAATCCGCGCCCGGGCATGCGCATCAATGCCGCGGCGTTCACCACCAACTACGACGACATCCAGATGACCTACCGCCTGGGCGTGGTGCCGCTGCTGTTCAATGCGGGCAAGGCGTCGATTGATGGCGGCGAGCTGGAGTTCACCTGGGCGCCCACGCGCCGCCTGCAGCTGGATGCCAGCGTGGGTTACCTCGATTCCGGATTCGACCGCATCACCCCGCCACCGCCTTTCGGCAGCGTCACCCCCACGGCCACGGCGACGCTGGCCAGCCGCCTGCCGTTCACGCCGGAGTGGACCACGCACACCGGCATCTCCTATGAGTTCCTGCTGCCCAATGGCTGGGCCCTGACCCCGCGCGTCGATGCCAGCTACACCGGTGCGCAGTTCTTCGACGCCAGCAATTCGGTCGAGATCTCGCAGACGGGAGGGGTGACCCTGTGGAGCGGTTCGCTGGCGCTGGAATCGCCGGACGCCAACTGGCGCATCGCGCTGAATGCGCAGAACCTCGGCGACAAGCTCTATCCGGTGGCCGGCACCTCGTCGCTGACCACTTCGTCCGGCTATGCCGAGGTGATCTACGCACGGCCGCGTACGCTGTCGCTGAGTGCCTCCTACCGTTTCCGGTGAAGGCTGGCGGATGGCAGACCGTGCGAGTGGAATCCTGATGATGAAGACCAGCCCCATGCGAAGAGCTGCCGGCGTGGCAGCCTGGCTGCTGCTGCCGCTGGTCGGCATGCCCGCCAGCGCCGCCGATGCCGCGCCGGTTCCCGCACCAGGAACCGAGATGCGGCTGTGGCCTGGCGCGGCGCCCGGCACGGCCGACTGGCAGTATCCCGAGACCGTCACGACTTCACCCGGTGGTGATCGGGTCATCTCGAATGTGCGCGTACCCACCCTGACGGTGTTCCTGCCGGATGCGGCGCGGTCCACCGGCACGGCCGTGGTCATCGCGCCCGGCGGCGCGCTGCGCGTGCTGGGCTTCGACAATGAAGGCGTCAAGGTCGCCCGCTGGCTGAACGAGCGCGGCATCGCCGCCTTCGTGCTGAAGTACCGCACGCTGCAGCAGGCGCCGGCGCCGGCGCCGGCAGACGGTACGACGCGGCGCCCGCAGGGCCCGCCCCCCGGCGCAGCAGGCGGCGCGCCGCGCCAGGAACTGGTGATCCGCAATGCCAATGCCAATCCTGCGCCGGACGATGCCGCGCTGACCGAAGTGCTGCACATGGCCGTGGCCGATGCCCAGGCGGCCATCCGGCTGGTGCGTGAGAACGCACCAGCCTGGCACATCGATCCGACGCGGATCGGCATCATGGGATTCTCCGCCGGCGGCGGCGTGGCCGTGGGGACCGCGCTGGCGCCGCAAACCAGCGCCTCTCCTGATTTTCTCGTGTCGCTGTATGGACCCTCGCTGATGGATGTCAGCGTTCCAGCCCACGCTCCGCCGCTGTTCATTGCCGTGGGTTCCACCCACTTCAATGTCACCAATGGATGCCTGGCGCTGTTCGCTGCCTGGAAGGCGGCGGGCAAACCTGCCGAACTGCATGTTTACGACCAGATCAGTGCCGGCTTCGGACTCACGCCACGTGGACGGCCGGTGGATGGCTGGATCGACCGCATGCATGAATGGCTGCTGGCACGGGAGCTGACACGATGAGCGTCTGGCGGAACGGAATCGACGACTGGCGGAGTCGCCGGACCGGGGTGGTGCTGACACCCTGAGTTCCGGCGCCAGGATTTTTACCCAGGGATCGGGGCGACCCGAAAAGGCACAAGGATGCGCGGTAATAGCCACAACGACGGCGGGAAGGTTTCAAGTGCCGGCTGGAACCGGCGAAGGGTCCTGCAGGGCACTGCCGCGGGGCTCGGCGCCGCCCTCTCGCCGATGCTGCGCGCAGCCCAGCCCGACAGGCCGCCCAACATCGTCTGGATCATGGCCGACGACATGGGCTATGCGGATCTGTCACTCACCGGACAGCGCGCCTTCACGACGCCGCAGATCGACCGCATCGGGCGCGAAGGCCTGCTCCTGCGCCAGTCATATTCAAATTCCGCGGTGTGCTCGGCGACCCGCACCGGGCTGATCACCGGTCGCTATCAGTACCGCCTGCGCGTGGGGCTTGAGGAGCCGATCGCCACCAGCAACACCGAGGTGGGACTGGACCCGGCACATCCGACGCTGCCCTCGCTGCTGCGCGCGCTGGGCTACCGCACCGCGCTGGTGGGCAAATGGCACCTGGGCCTGTCAGAAAGGTATGGCCCGTTGCACAGCGGGTATGAATCCTTCTACGGCGTACCCTTCGGGGCGGCCGACTATTTCAGGCACCGCGCATCCGATGACATCGGCCGCGGCGGCATGCTGTTCGACGGCACGCAGCCCAGCGATGACGCGGGTTATCTCACCGACCTGTTCTCGCGGCGCGCCGTGCAGCAGGTCGAGGCCGCGCGTGATGACCGGCGGCCTTTCTTCCTCAGCCTGCACTACACCGCGCCACACTGGCCATGGGAAGGTCCCGAGGACGAAGCGGTCGCGGCGACCCTGGGCGCCGGGCTCAACAACCTCCAGCATCGCGACGGCGGCAGCCTGGCGAAATATGCGCAGATGATGCGCTCGATGGATGCCGGCGTGGGCAACCTGCTGGCGGCACTGGAACGTACTGGCGTGGCCGCCAACACCATCGTGCTGTTCACCAGCGACAACGGTGGTGAACGCTTCTCGGACACCTGGCCATTCATCGGCCAGAAAGGCGAGCTGCTGGAAGGCGGCATCCGCGTACCGATGCTGGTGCGCTGGCCGGCGCGCATCCCGGCGGGAAGCCGCAGTGAGCAGGTGAACATCTCAATGGACTGGGTGCCGACATTGCTGGCCGCGGCCGGTGGTGCACCGGACCCGGCGTGGCCCAGTGACGGCGAGAACCTTCTGCCCGTGATCACCGGCGGCGCGCCGGTCCGTCCGCGGCAGCTCTACTGGCGTTACAAGGCATCGACCCAGGCGGCGCTGCGGGATGGCGACTTCAAGTACCTGAAGATCCGCGACAACGAATACCTGTTCAACCTCGCCGCGGACGAGCGCGAGCGCGCCAATCTCGTCCGCCGCGAAGCGGCCCGTTTCGCGCAGATGAAGGAACGCTGGCAGGCGTGGAATGCCACCATGCTGCCGTATCCGGATGGCAGCGTGGCCTACCCCAACATCGCGGCCGATCGCTATTGATCGACTGCGCGCATGCTGCGGGTGCGCGACGCGATTACGGCGCCACGCTGCAGGAGAAGCTGGCCGCGCTGGCCGGATCGCCCCCGGTGTAACGGGCGACTGCGGGATACGGGCACAGCGGCCGCGTGACGCCGGGGAAGGCATTGCCACTGGCCACGATGCGATCCGGCGCCTGGTCCTTTTCCACCCAGTCCTGGATCGCGGTGAGCATGTCGAAGCGATCGGTGGATTCCCCGCCGCCGCAATGGGTCATGCCCGGCACCAGGAACAGACGCGCCCAGTCCTGGGGACCTTCCGGCCCGGCCGGGGTCAACTGCTCGTACCAGTCGGTGAGCGCACCGGTGGCCATCGCCTGGTCGGACAGGCCGTGGTAGACGATCATGCGCCCGCCGCGGCCGGCGAAGGTGTTCAGCAGCGTCGCCACCGGGTCATTGATCGCGGCGGTTTCCGCGGTGCGGGCCACGTCCCGGTCGAAATCGAACTGCAGGGGATCGAGCGAGGGATCAGCGGGCGTGATCGAGAATTCCCGCAGTGTGTCGCGGCCCAGCGAGGCATTCGCCGGCTGGGAAGCCGGCGTGCCCAGGTGCATCGAGCGCCAGGCCGGTTCGGCAATGCCGGTGTCGTAGCTGTACTGGCCATAGAGTTCCTCGCCGCGGCTGTTGCGCGCACCGCCAAAGATCGCGGCCAGGCCGTCCGCCTGCGCGGCAGTCAGGCATTGCCCGGCCGCGGGCGCGGAAGGGTCGCCGCAGACCTGCATGCGCGGATCGAAGTCGCAGGCCTTGTAGTCATTGACCATGCCATCACGCAGCCCGTCGAGCGCATCACAGCGCGCCAGCACGGCGTCCTTGATGGCCAGCAGCTGTGCATCGGAGAACGCGGCATGCAACTGCGGTCGTCCCTCGGCATCGCGCGGCGCGATGCGCGTGACAGTCTGCAGGCTCCACACCTGGTTCATCGCGATGCGCGTCAGGTTGAAGGAAGGGTTGCCGGCCACGACGCCATCGAACAGCAGCGGCAGGCGCTGCGCCGCCATCATCGCCTCGCGACCGCCGGTGGAACAGCCCATGAGATAGGAGTACTCCGGCCCTCGATCATAGAAATCGTGCAGCAAGCGCTTTGCCTCGCGGGTGCTGCGTTCGACAGCCTGCCAGGCGAAATCGAGTTTCGCCTGCTGGTCGACGCCGAAACGCGCATCGATGCTGCTGCGGCCGCGGTGCCCGCCATCGTTCGACAGCACCGCAAACCCGCGTTCCAGGGCCGAGGGGAAACCGGCGACATTGCCCAGGGCAGGACTCAGTACGCCATTGAGTCCACCGCCCCCCTGTACCAGCAGGCGCTGGTTCCAGCGCTCCGGAAGCCGCAGTTCGATGCCGGTGCCATACGAGAGATCGGGCAGGCCGGATTCGCGCGGATCGAGCGTGACGCGGAACAGGCAGTGCGCCGGCAGTTCCACCGGTGTCGTGCCGGGCCGGCCCGGCATTGGACCGGCCGGCACCCACTCGGACGTATCGACGCGGTAGTTGGCGGCGGAGGTGCCCGCCAGTGCCGCACAGCGCTCAGCGGCCGTGCGACCCGGGGGCGGCTGTGCCGCGGTGGAAATCATCAGCGGCGCGGCCGCGAGCCCCAGCCAGATCATTGCGCTGCGCATCGATCGACTCCCTCGTTAGACCGGGGCCGCACCGGTGCGACCCCGGTGCGGTGCAGGTCACTTCTTCTGGTGCTTGCCGAAGAACTCGTAGATTTCCTTCTGGCTGGTGGTGATCACCGGGCCATGGGTGACGCCCGGCTGCTCGACATACACATGCTCGGCGCCGATCTCCTTCAGCGTCTCGGCCCACATGCGGGTGTTCGCCGGCGACACCACTTCATCCGCGTCGCCGGTCAGCAGGAGCACCGGCACCCCTGCAGCCTTGATCCGGCCGAGGATCTCGGCGCGATCATTGTTCATCATGAACGAGGCCGGCGCCACTGGTGCGATGGCCGCCCAGAGGTTCGCGTGCTTGGCGCCCAGGAACAACGTGCCTGCACCACCCATCGAATGGCCGGTGAGATAGATGCGCTTCGGATCGATGTTGAATTCCTTGCGCGTCATCTCGAGCACGTTCATCACGTCCTGCTCGCTCAGCTTCGCGATCTGCGCATTGTCCGGTCCTGGCGCACCGGCAGCGGCAGGCGGCGCACCACCGGGGGGACGGGCGCCCGGTGGCGGTGCCGCACCAGGGGCGGCGCCAGCCCGCGGTCCGGCTCCCGCGCCCGGAGGGGCACCGGGTCCAGCACCTGCACCGGGGCCCGGCCCTGGCCCGGGACCGCGAGCGCCTGGACCAGGACCCGGGCCGCGCGCACCCCGCCCTGGTCCCATGCTGATCACCGGCGAGCCGAACCAGCCGGTGGTGCTGTAACCCATCGGCGCGACCAGCACATAGCCGCCCTCCTCGGCCAGATCAATCGCCGTGGAGTTGCACATGACGGTGGGCGGCGCGCCCATGCCGTGCAGCGAGACGATCAGCGGCGCGGGCTTGTCCTTGCTGACCTTCGACGAGGCGAACACGCAGTAGGGCATGTCCTGGTTGGCGTCGGTGAAGTGATAGCTGCGGGACTGGGCGCGTGGGTCCGCGGCGAAGCCGCCACCGCCACGCGGCGCGGCACCGGGGCCCTGTCCGCGAGCAGCACCGGCACCGGGGCTTGCATCAGGCGCGGGCGCATCGGCGGTGACGGCGCAGGCCGCCAGCAACAGCGCGGCCAGGCAGGAACCTGCATGGGCAATCAGTGAACGATGGGCGATCGACATGGTTTTCCCCCGGAGGCCACCCTGGCCTGAATGTATGCCATGCATACTAATTCAGCGCCCCCAGCCAGAGAAGCCGCCGCCCGGCCGGTGTCAGGACACCCGCGCGCTGACCACCTGCTGGTCGATGCAGCCGAAGGGCTCGCTGCCATCCGGCAGGCGCGCCGCCATGCGTACGCGGTCGCCGAACGCCATGAAGGCCGTCTTCGGCGCACCCTCGGCAATGATCTCGATGGCCCGCCGCTCGGAGATGCAGCTGGATCCCACCTCGGCATGGTCGGCATTGGCGATGGTGCCCGAGCCGATCACCGTGCCGGCCACCAGGTCGCGCGTGGCGGCGGCATGCGCGATGAGCTGCTGGAAGCTGTATCCCATCTCGCGGCCATTGGCCCGCCCGAACGACTGTCCGTTCCGGTCGATGTGGAGCGGCAGTTCGAGCCGCCCGGCGCGCCAGTGCGGGACCAGCGCGTCCGGTGTCACTGCAAATGGCGCCATCGAACAAGCCGGCTTGGCCTGGATCCAGCCGAAGCCGGTCTTCATCTCCGGCACTGCAAGGTTGCGCAGCGACCAGTCATTGACCTGCACCAGCAGGCGGATGTGGCGCGCGGCCGCCTCGACAGTGCAACCCATCGGGACTTCATCGACCACCACCGCGTACTCGCCCTCGAAATCGATGCCGTGCGCCGCGTCCAGAAACGGCACCTGCTCGAAGGGACCGTAGAAGCGATCGGACATGCCCTGGTACATCAGCGGCTTTTCCGTCTGGATGCGTGGCGTCGAGAAGGCCACCTGCATCAGTTCAGCATGCACCGGGAAGGCGGAGGCATCCAGCCACTGCCAGGTGCGCGGCAATGGCGCACGAAGCTCCGCCGCATCGATGCGGGTGCCCTCGCCGGCGGCGAGGCGGGCATCGAGCACGCGCAGGTCGGCTTCGGCTGTCTGCCAGCGGGCCATCACGGCCAGCAGGTCCGGCCAGCGCGCGCCGGCTGGCAACCAGCGCGTGCCATCCTGCGACACCACCATCAGTTCCCCGTCAGGTGAGCCATTGGCACGCGTGGCGAGCTTCACGCGAGGTCACCGGGCTGGTATTCGCCGTCGATCAGGATGAAGGCGATGCGGCAGTTGCGGCCGGAGCGGTTGGCCCAGCCATGGTTGGTGCCACGCTGGATCACGATGTCGCCGGCCCGCACCACCGTCTCGCCGACGTCCATGATCAGCGTGAGTTCGCCCTCGAGCACGATGCCGTAGTCGATGGTCTCGGTGCGGTGCATGAAGGCGTGACGGCGCGTGCCGCCGGTGCCGCCTTCGACCGGCGCGTCCGCGGCGCCGACTTCGGCGAAATGCGCCTGGATCTGTTCCGGCGTCAGCGCTTCGAACCTGGCGTCATCGGGCGGGATGTCGAGCACGCGGATGCGGGTGCCGCCTTTCGGCGGCGCGAGCTGGATGCCCTCTTCCGGCGGTTCTCCCGAATCACGATCGATCGGTGCCGGCGTCGCCCGCGTGTTCCATACCTCATGGAACCAGGGGCCGTGTTCACCGCCGATGCGCTGCACGCGCGGCACGGCTCCATCCTGCTGGATCACGGCGCGGCCCTGCGCATCATGACCGGTGACGACGCGACGCACGGCAACCGGCTTCATCGTGTGTTTCCTCCCAGTTGTTCGGCCAGCCAGTCGGCGATGAAGTCGCGTGCGAAGGACATGTTGTCCGCACCGACATGCTCCACGCCGCCTTCGCGATCCGTGAACAGTTTCAGTTCGCGTTTCGGGCTGTTGACGAGGCCGGCGAAGCTGGCATGCGCGTAGTCGACCGGGATCTGGCGGTCGCGCGCGCCATGTGTCACCAGGAACGGCACGCGGATGTGCTGCAGGTGCCCCTCCAGCGTCATGTCCGCGGCCTTCTGCAGGAAATCGTCCATGTCGCGCGCGCCGAAGGCCCAGTGCACATGCTTCCAGTAGTGCGGCACCGGATTCTCACCCTCGCGCCGCAGCCGGCGCTGCTGCACTTCGGCCCAGTTGTGGTTCGCACCCCAGACGGCGCCGGCGGCGAAGCGCGGCTCATGGGCCACGGCGCGCGGCACGAAATGCCCGCCCAGTGAAATGCCGGTCATGCCGATGCGCGCCGCATCGACGTCCGGCTGCGCGACCAGCCAGTCCACGCCCTTCGAAGCCCAGTTCTCGGCATGCGGATCCACCGACAGCTGCTGCAGGCGCAGCGCCTCGCCGCTGCCTGGCTGGTCCACGCACAACGTGGAGACGCCACGCTGCGCCAGCGCCTCGGGAAGGCGCGACCACCACAGCAGTTCCTTGCAGCTGTCGAGGCCATTGCAATAGATGACCACCGGACGCCGGCCGCTGCCGGGTGCGCGGGTGTACAGCGCGGGCATGTGGCCCCGTGCCAGCGGGATTTCCACGCGCTCGCGCAGCAGGCTGCCCAGTGCGGTCGAACGATCGAACATCTCGCGGGCGCGCGCATAGGTGTCTTCGCGCGCGGGGGAGCCCTGCGCCTGCATGCGTTCGGCCACCAGCAGGTACAGCGCGGCGCGCTCCAGCTTTGCCGACGCGGAGAAACCCCGGCCGGCAGCGGCGTCTTCGTCGGCCAGGCCGATCAGGCGCTCGGCCACCTCCATCCAGCGCTGCATGAATTCGCCGGTGCCGGCGTCCGCGCCGCGGGCTGCCGCCTCGCGCAGCGGGCGGCACATGTCCTCGATCTCGCCGATCCTGCCGCCGCTCTCCAGCGCCATCGCCACCGAGAGGTTCCAGACATAGTTCGGGAAATATTCGAACAGGGCCATGGCTTCAGAGCGGTGCCGGCTGGAACAGGCGAAGGTCTGGCGCGGGGGCCGGCATGGTCTGCGGTCCACCGGTGCCGATGCCCCACAGGTCCATGGTGCGCGGTGCCGGCGCATGCACCTGGTGCTGGTGCGTGTCGAAATCCACTTCTTCCAGTTCGGCGGTGTATTCGACGGCGAAGCCGGCCGGCGTGACGAAATAGCTGAAAGTGTTGTTGCCGGCCTTGTGGCGACCGGGTCCCCAGCGCAGGTCGACGCCGGCCTGCCGCAGGCGGCTGATGCCCGCCATCATTCCATCGACTCCGGGCACATCGTAGGCCACATGGTTCAGGCAGGGTGGACCGGGCAGGATGGCGAGCCGATGGTGGGCGCGGTTGCAGCGCAGGAAGCACATGAAGTCGCCCAACCAGTCACTGACGCGGAAACCGAGCACTTCGGTATAGAACTTCACCGCCTCGGCCGGCCTGGGTGCATGCAGCACGATGTGGCTGATGCGGTCCGGAACGCCTTCGGCGGCCTTTACCCTGCGCCCCGGCGCGCGTGTCACGTCGCAGGAGATCTCCAGCGGCAGTCCATCCGGCGTGAAGCAGCGGAAACCATAACCGCCACCCGGACTGGACAGCGGTTGCGGTGCATGCACGATGCGGCACTGGGCCGCGGTCACGGCCGCATGCAGGGCGTCCACGTCGCTGCGGCTGTCCGCCGCCAGTGCGATCAGGTCCAGGTGATTGGCATCGGAGCGGCGCAGGCGCAGCGTGGCCGGTTCGTCGCCGCCTTCGGTGCGGAACCACGCCAGGTCACCTTCGTAGGCCACCGGCTGCAGGCCCCACCTGGCGGTATAGAACGCGCCCTCGGACTCGAAGTCCTGCACGCCATAGCCGATGTAACGGATCTCGGTCACTCTGCTCATTGCGGATTCCCCTAGATGGGCTGCGCGGTCAGCGCAAACATTTCAGCGGTGGCCTTGGCATTGTCCACGGGTGGTCCCTTGCCCAGTTGTCCCATGCAGATGGCCAGGCTCGCCTGCACGATGCAGGCGCAGCGGGCATGGCGCCGCTCTCCATAGGCCTGCAATGCCTCTGCGAGACCGGCGTGGCGCGCCAGCTCTTCGGCCAGCACCAGGCTGTCCTCGATCGCCATGCCGGCGCCCTGCCCCAGGTGCGGCGTGGTGGTATGGACCGCATCACCCAGCAGCACCACGCGCCCGCGATGCCAGGGGCCTTCCAGCAGCAGCCATTCCAGCGGCCGGTAGACCACGGCCGCGTCATCCTGGATCTGCTCCGCCAGTTCGCGGATGGCCGGCGCGCAGCCCGCCGCCCTGGCGCGCATCTGCGCCGCCAGCCCCTCGCGCGGATAGCGGGGGTTGTCTGGTTCCGGGGTGGTCAGGAACATGTACATCAGCCCGTCACTCATCGGCACCAGGCCCGCACCGGTGGGTCCGTTGTACGCCTGCAGCGCATCCAGGCCTTCCGCCCTCGGCAGATTGCTGCGCCACACTGCCTGGCCGGTGAATTGCGGGCCGGGGGCGTCGGGAAACAGCCGCGTGCGGATCTGGGAATGGACGCCGTCCGCACCGACCACGAGGTCGTACCGGCCCGCGCTGCCATCAGAAAAAACAACCTCGACGGTGTCGCCGGAATCATGCAGTGCCGTCACGGTGACGCCCAGGCGCAGCGTGGCGCCCGCATCCAGGGCCGCCTGGCCCAGTACGTCCTGCAGCGCACGGCGGCTGATGCCGACGTTGGCGGGCCGGTCCGGCAGCAGCCGCGGCGATGGCACGCGTGCCACGCGCTGGCCATTCGGGGCGAACACTTCCACGGCATCGAAGCCGGCGCCGGCATCGATGTAACGATCGAGCACGCCAAGCTGGTCGATGGCCCGCAGCACGTTGCCCTGCTGGATGATGCCCACGCCGTACACCGACCAGGCCGGATCCTTCTCCACCAGGTGCACCGCAAATCCCTGCTGGCGCAGCGCGATTGCACAGGTCAGGCCGCCAATGCCGGCACCTACCACCAGGATGGACAGGTCTTTCACATCACTCCCCCCGCTTCGCTGGCCGCAGCATACCCAGCGGGGTCGCACCGGCCAAAGCAATAGAAGTGATCGTCAGCGATCCGCCTGGCTGATGGCGGGAAGCAGGACCTGCTGGTGCAGCTGCGTTTTCAGCCAGCGCAACCCCTCGTCGGCCTCGCGGACCCGGTGGTACTGGATCATCTCGCGCATGACCGGGAAATCGAACGGCAGCGGCGCAATGGCCAGCGGGAAGGCGGCGGCCATCTGCCGCGCGAGACGTTCATGCATCACCGCCAGCCGGGCCGTGCCGACGACCAGGAAGGGCAACAGTGTGAAACAACCGCAGGTCACCTCGATGTGCCGCGCGAACCCCATGCGCTCCAGCTGACGGTCCGCGAAAGACGGAACCTGGTTGCTGCCGACATGCACCGCGACATGGCCGAGCCGCGAGAACGATTCCACATCCAGGCCGCTGCGGAACACCGCGTTGTCGCGCCAGCCCACCACCACCTGCGGTTCCTCGCACAGCAGTTCGGCGGGCTGGTCCGGGTCGACGAAATCATCCGGCGTGATGATGAGGTCCGCCTGCCCCTGCATCACCAGCTGCGCGGCTTCCTCACAGGGCAGCATCATCTCGATGCGCACGCGCGGCGCATGCGCCGCAAGCCGGGCCGCCAGCGGCGCAATCACCGAGGCGGAGATGTAGTCGGATGCCACGAGGCGGAAACTGCGCTGCGTGGTGACCGGATCGAAGCGCGCCGAACTGGTGAGCAGTGCATCCAGGTCCGCCAGCATCCGCTGTACTGGTCCGGCGAGCCGTTCAGCCTGCGCGGTGGGATGCATCTGCCGGCCATGGGCCGTGAGGAGGTCGTCCTGGAAGTAGTCGCGCAGCCGCGCCAGCGCCGCACTCATCGCCGGCTGGCTGATGTTCAGCCGCCGCGCCGCCCGCGTCACGTTGCGCTCCTCGAGCAGCACCTGCAGGGCGAGCAGCAGGTTCAGATCCAGGCCATTGAAACGCATGGCGCGGGAATGTAGCACGGGCACCCGGCGGGTCCCGCGTGCGGGCAGCGGTGGCGACGCCTATTCGTACCGGACGGAGATGACCTCGTAGCTGCGCTGTCCACCGGGCGCCATGACCACCGCCTGGTCACCCTCGGACTTGCCCACCAGCGCGCGCGCGATCGGCGAGGCGAACGAGATGCGACCGGCCTTGATGTCCGCCTCGTCCTCGCCAACGATCTGGTAGGTAACGCGTGACCCGCTGTCCTCGTCCTCGAGTTCGACGGTGGTGCCAAAGACCACCTTGCCGGTCTGCGGCAGCTGCGTCACATCGATGATCTCGGCACTGCCGAGCTTGGATTCCAGCTCCTGGATGCGCCCCTCGATGAAGCCCTGCTGCTCGCGCGCCGCGTGGTATTCGGCATTCTCGGACAGGTCGCCATGGCTGCGCGCCTCGGCGATGGCCTTGATCACATTGGGCCGGTCCTCGCTCTTCAGGCGACGGAGTTCCTCGCGCAGCGCCTCGGCGCCGCGCAGCGTCAGGGGTACGCGTTTCACGATGCGACTTCCTTGTGCAGGTCCTGCAGGCGGTTGACGTCCACGTCCTCGAGATGGTCCAGGGCCTCGCAGGTGGCCAGCCCCGCAGCGAGCGTGGTGAAGTAGGTGACGCGACGGCTCACGGCCTCGCGGCGGATCTCCATCGAGTCGCGCGTGGCTTGCCGTCCCTCGGTGGTATTGATGATCAGCTCCACCTCGTCGTTCTTGATCATGTCGACGATATGCGGACGGCCCTCGCGCACCTTGTTGACGCGACTGCAGGCCAGCCCCGCCGCGGTGATCACCTTCGCGGTGCCATCGGTGGCCACGAGCTCGAAGCCGCGGTTGATCAGGCGCCGGGCCAGATCGACCGCGCCGGGCTTGTCGCGCTCGCGCACGCTGACCAGCGCGCGACCCTTGCGCGGCAGCGCCTCGCCGGAGGCGGCCTGCGACTTCGCATAGGCCTCGCCGAAGGTGCGTCCGGTGCCCATCACCTCGCCGGTGGATTTCATCTCAGGCCCGAGGATGGGATCGGCCTCGGGGAACTTGGCGAACGGGAACACCGCCTCCTTCACCGAGTAGAAACCGGGCACGACCTCCTCGGTGGCGCCCAGTTCGGCCAGCTTGCGACCGGCCATCACCAGCGCGCCGAGCTTGGCGATCGGGCGACCGGTGGCCTTCGACACGAATGGCGCGGTGCGCGAGGCACGCGGATTGACCTCGAGCACATAGACCACGCCGTTCTGGATCGCGAACTGCACGTTCATCAGTCCGATGACCTTCAGTGCCAAGGCCATCTTGCGGGTCTGCTCGCGCAGCTGCTGCTGCATGTCGGGCGTGAGGCTGTAAGGCGGCAGGCAGCAGCTGGAGTCGCCGGAATGCACGCCGGCCTGCTCCACATGTTCCATGATGCCGCCGATCAGCACATCGGTGCCGTCGCAGACCGCATCCACATCGACCTCGATGGCCTGGTCCAGGAAGCGATCGAGCAGCACCGGGGAGTCATTCGACACCCGCACCGCATCGGTCATGTAGGTCTTCAGGTCTTCTTCGGCATAGACCACTTCCATCGCGCGGCCACCCAGCACATAGGATGGACGCACCACCAGCGGATAGCCGACCTCGCGCGCCAGGCGCAGTGCCTGCTCCTCGGTACGCGCGGTGGCATTGGCCGGCTGGCGCAGGCCCAGCTTGCGTACCAGGTCGGCGAAGCGCTCGCGGTCCTCGGCGATGTCGATGGACTCGGGCGTGGTGCCGATGATGGGCGCTCCGGCGGCCTCGAGCGCGCGGCACAGCTTCAGCGGCGTCTGTCCGCCGTACTGCACGATGACGCCGACCGGCTTTTCCTTCGCGATCACCTCCAGCACGTCCTCGAGCGTCAGCGGCTCGAAGTACAGCCGGTCGGAGGTGTCGTAGTCGGTGGACACGGTTTCCGGGTTGCAATTGACCATGATGGTCTCGTACCCGGCCTCGCGCAGCGCCAGCGCGGCATGCACGCAGCAGTAGTCGAACTCGATGCCCTGGCCGATGCGGTTGGGTCCGCCGCCCAGGATCATGATCTTGCGGTTGCCGGTGGGCTGCGCCTCGCATTCCTCCTCGTAGGTGGAATAGAGGTATGCGGTGGAGGTGGCGAACTCCGCGGCGCAGGTGTCGACTCGCTTGTACACAGGCACCACGCCCATCTGCCGGCGGCGATCGCGCAATGTGCGCTCGGTCTGCCCGGTGAGGCGGGCCAGGCATGCGTCGGAGAAGCCCTTGCGCTTCAGCCTGCGCAGCCGCGGCGCATCCAGCGCGGCGATGCCGCCTGCGGCGACGCGCGCCTCCTCGGCCAGCAGGTCCTCGATCTGCGCCAGGAACCAGGGATCGATGTAGCTGAGCTCGTGGATGCGCTCGCGGCTCCAGCCGGCGCGGAACGCATCGGCCACGTACAGCAGGCGGCTGGCGCCGGGATTGCGCAGCTCGTAAGCCAGCGAGTCGCTGGCATCCTCGCCGGCCAGCGGCAGCGTGACGATGCCAGTCAGGCCATCGAGGCCCGTCTCGAGGCCCCGCAATGCCTTCTGCAGGGATTCCTGGAAGGTGCGGCCGTT
>CAYQJU010000048.1:0-20780 GCA_964417875.1 uncultured Steroidobacteraceae bacterium | reverse complement strand
AGAACACCTTGCGCTCGTTGGTGGGCAGCAGCGTCTGCGTGCTGGTCACCAGGTCGCCGCTGCCGTTCACCACCGACGTGGAGGCACCGCCGCGGTAGCCATAGGCGTACTCGGTGCCATTCACACCGAACGGATCGAAGCGGTAGCCGGAGGTGGCCAGCGCATCGTTGTGATACAGGGCGCCTTCGGACCAGCGCTGCTCGTAGCGCACATTGGCCATCTCGAAGCGTGCCGGCATGTCCTCATAGCCGATGAACGGCGTGTTGGCGCCCAGCAGGTCTTCCTGGCTGCCGGACCCGTTGCTGAACAGCGTGCGGGACTCGCGGCACCAGCTGCGCGCGGAGGCGCAGTTCTGGATGCCATTGGTCTTCTGGTATTCGCCGCTGAGCAGCATGTGACCACGACCGCCGAACAGCGGCATGCCGCCGGAGAGGGCCAGGTGCGGACTGCGCCCGTCGCCGGCACCGTTCACGCCGTAGTCCACGTCGAGGTTGATGCCGGTCATGCGGTTGTTGAGCACCAGGTTCACGACGCCCGCCACCGCGCCCGATCCATAGGTGGCTGATGCGCCGCCGGTCACCACGTCCATGCGCGCCAGCAGGTTCGACGGGATGGTGTTCATGTCCACCACGTCAGCCTGGTTCGAGGTGGAAGTCACGCGACGTCCGTCGACCAGCGTCAGCGTGCGGGAGCCGAAGGTGGGGTCAAGGCCGCGCAGGTTGGCAATGGTGTTGCCGACGAAGTAGGAGCCGCGGTCCATGACATCCATGCCGCCGCCACCCGAACCGGACTGGTCATCGCCAACCATCGTCGGCATGTAGCTGGAGATGTTCTGCGGCACCAGTTGGGTCAGCGCGTCGGCCACGTTCACGATGCCCAGCCGGCGCAGTTCCTCGCCATCGATCGACGTCACCGGATTGGATGCGGTGACGTTCGGCGACTGGATGCGGGTGCCGGTGACCTGCACCTCTTCGAGCAGCTCGGCGTCTTCTTCATCCGCTTCCGCGGCAATGATCTGGGATGAAAGACCCAGCAGCGCCGAGGCGCCAACGAGCGCGATTCCCGGCACGCGTGTGAAACGCGTGGTAACAGCGTACTTGGACACCGTTGCAACCCCCCAACTTGTGATTCGAGTTATCTGATGCGATGGACCGGGGCCCCACCTGGAGCCAGTCCACCACGCACAAGCGAGTATCTGGAGATTGCGGAGAGCGGATTTGATGCGAACGGCATGATTCGTTTGACAGACGGGCACGCGGCGCGCCCTGGCTGCAGTGGCGTCTTGCGACGATTATTGATCCGGGCGGCAGATTGTTCGGCTATCACCCGTCGAATCACGCCGCAGCGGCTCGCAAGGTGCCGCGGCGTGCAATTCCGATGCGTTCCATGCTGCAGAGGCAGACCGCCGAAGCGACGGGCACGGGCCAGCCAGCGGCAGATGTGCGTTCCGCCGCCGCGGCGCAGACTGGGAACTGGCAGGTGACGGAGTTGCCGCGTCCAGGCGTTCACCCGGGGTTGCGACGCATGGACAGCGTCAGATGGTGACGCTGCGCGTCACTTGCTGACCCGAGGGGTCGTCAGCCGACGACAGCATTAAGGAAAACTGCAGAATGGGGCACAGAAAATCCCGGCGAAAACACTAACTTAGGCGCATGGGACTGGCTTGGCACAGGCCTTGCTTTATCCCCGATACCGGCATGGTGCCGAGTCGCTGCAACGACAGTTTTTTTTCCAGGGTCTCAAGGAGAGATTGAAATGATGAAGTCTGTACAGAAGGGTTTCACCCTGATCGAACTGATGATCGTGGTCGCGATCATCGGCATCCTGGCCGCGATCGCCATCCCGGCGTATCAGGATTACACGATCCGCGCGCAGGTGACGGAAGGTCTGAACCTGGCTTCGGATCTGAAGGCTGCGATTGGTGAGTTGTATGCCGATACGGGCAGCGGCGCCAATATCGACAGCGGCTCCAATGGCCTGCCGGCGGCGACTGCCAAGTCGGGCAAGTACGTTTCGCAGATTGCTGTGGCCGATGGCGTCATCACCATCACGTATGGCAACGATGCCAATGCCAAGCTCCAGGCAACGGGAAGCAATGCCCTCACCCTGGTCCCTGGCACGAACGTGAACGAAGACATCGTGTGGTACTGCGGCGGCAGCGGCACGACGATCGCCGAAAAGTATCTGCCGGCCTCTTGCCGCGGCAACTCGAGCGAGACCAGCTCGCTGGGCAGCTAAGTGGTAAACCAGCACTGATCAGTGCGCCAGAAGCCCCTCCTGCGAGGGGCTTCTTTTTTTGCGCAGACGGACTCCCCGACGCAAGCCTCCGTGACGTGGAACACCTCGCATCCGGCGCGCCTTGCATAGAATCAGTTAAATGCACAGGGATGGTCTGTCCATACGACGCTGGAACCTGGCGCTGCTTGCGCTGACGGCCGTCCTGCTTTTCCTGCTCCTTCATCCCTACCGCGGGCTGTACCATGACGCCCGCCTTTACACGCTACAGGCGCTAGGCCATTGGCAACCGGAGCTGTACGGCGCCGACATCTTCCTTCGCCTGGGCTCGCAGGACGACTACACACTTTTCTCCTCGCTGCACGCCATGGCCATTTCCTGGCTGGGGGTGGAGTCGGCCGCGGCCGCCCTGACGGGCGCCAGCGTCCTGCTCTTCCTCACCGGGTTTGTCCTGCTTGCGCGCACCTGCATGTCGTCGCAACAGGCGGCGATCGCCGTGATCCTCTTGCTGGTGATACCCGGATACTATGGATCCGGCCGGATCTTCCACCACATGGAGAACTTCGTGTCTCCTCGCCAGCTGGCAGAGGCGCTGACCCTGTTCAGTCTCGCCTTTTGGTCGCGCGGCAGCAGGCTCCCGGCGCTGGGCATCGCAATCGGCGCAATGCTCATTCATCCCATCATCGGGCTTGCAGGGCTCCTGATGCTGCCGGTGCTGGAATGGATCCTGCCCCACTGGCGCCGGCTCGCCCCTCTGGCTGTCTGCGCGGCAGTGCTCTGCGGCCTGATCGTCGGGTTGTCGCAGACGGGATGGTCGCCCCTCACGCGTTGGCAGTTTGATCCCGTCTGGTACGAACTGGTCATGAAGAGGACCTATCTCGGGATGGCCAACTGGACCCATGAGGACTGGGCGCGCGTTGTGACCGTCTTCGCCACCCTCGGGGCTTCCTCCATCCTGCTGGATGGGCTGGCGCGACGACTGGCCGTGGCGACCGCACTCACCGTCGCAGCGCTGATGCTGCTCGCATTGCTCGGCGAAACCATGCGGATCGCCCTAGTGCTCCAGGCGCAGCCATGGCGGGCGATGTGGCTGGGCACCGTGATTGCCATCCTTCTGCTCGTGCCGCTGTTCGTGCGCGGGTGGCGGATGGGACGGATGACGCAATGCGCCTTGCTGTTGATCGCCGCCGCGTGGGCAGGACCGCATGGCACGCTGGCACTGATTTCGGCGCCGCTGGCTGTCGTCGCGTGCCTGACCGCCGCACGATCCATCGCGCTCAGTACTGTCACGCTCCTTTGGTGGGCGAGCGCGGCCATCCTCACCATGGCCGTGACACACGGTCTAGCGGTGACGTGGCTGGCCTGGAACGAGGACCTTACGGTCCACCCCGTGCTGCATCCATTGCTGCAGAAAATCACATTGCTGGGAGATAACGGGGTACTCCCCGCGCTGGTCGTTGCGGCCGCCGCCGGGTTCGTCCTGCGCTTGCGATCTGCCGCGGTGTCGAAAGCCATGACGGGACTTGTGTTCCTGGGCGTCCTGGCATTGGCCTACCCGGTTGGTCGCACCTGGGCCTCGACGAGTTACGACGACAGATTGTTCAATTCATTCTCGGAATGGCGGGAAAGGATTCCGCCCGGGACCGAGGTCCTGTGGGTCGAGACCCAGCTGGAAACCGCCGCAGTCAACACGTGGCTGCTGCTGCAAAGACCGGCTTACATCTCGTCAACCCAGGCTCCCAATGCATTGTTCTCGCGGGCAGCAGCGATCGAAATGGCGCGTCGCGCAGACGCCGTGTCGGCACTGCTGCCGTTCACCAATCCATTCAGGCCGGAAGAATCTCCCCGCCACAGGACTTCATACAGTCTCGCGGAGATTTGCGCGTCTCTGGACGTGCGTTTCATCGTGACCAGCCTGGACATGACGGACGCGGTAGCCTTGCCCGCCCCTGCCGACGCACCGCCCACACTGCGAGAAAACGGACTCTACACCTGCCCATGAAGAAGACTGCATTGATCGCCGGCGGTGGGCCGGCCGGCCTGACGGCTGCGCTGGAACTCCTGCGACGTACCGATGTGCACCCGATCGTCATCGAGTCGGACTCGCAGGTCGGCGGCATCTCGAAGACCATCAACTATCGCGGCAACCGCATGGATCTCGGCGGCCACCGGTTCTTTTCCAAGTCCGACTGGGTGATGGACTGGTGGCAGGGCATCCTGCCGGTGGAGGCGGGCACGGATCCGCAGTCGCTGACCTACCACGGGCGCAGCCACGCATTCGTGCCGGCCAGCAGCAGCACTGACCCTGACAAGGTGATGATGGTCCGCCCGCGCCTGTCACGCATCTATTACCGCCGCAAGTTTTTCGACTATCCCCTGAGCCTCTCCTGGCAGACCTTTGCGAATCTCGGGCCGCTCTATACGGCGCAGATCGGTGCCAGCTACGCGTGGGCCCGGGCTGCCAGGCGCATGCCTGAACGGACGCTCGAGGACTTCCTCTACAACCGCTTCGGGAACAAGCTGTATCGGACTTTCTTCAAGGACTACACCGAGAAGGTCTGGGGCGTTCCCTGCGACCAGATCTCTGCCGAGTGGGGCGCGCAGCGCATCAAGGGATTGTCCATCTCGCGGGCGGTGATCCACGCGTTGCGCAGACCGTTCGAGACTGCCGGCACGCGCCAGAAGGATGTGGAGACCAGCCTCATCGAGCGGTTCCTCTATCCCAAGTTCGGTCCCGGGCAGATGTGGGAGGAAGTCGCTGCGCAGGTGCAGCAACGCGGCGGTGAGGTCCACCTCCGCCACCGTGTGGTCGACATGGACCGGCAGGGTGATCGGGTGCGGTCCGTTTCGGTCCGCAGCGAAACCGACGGCAACGTGCGCACCATTCCGTGTGATTTTGTCGTCTCGACGCTGCCAATCCGCGATCTCACGGCGCAGCTTCGGCCGGAAAATCCCGAGATCGCGCGCGTCTCGCACGCCCTGCCCTATCGCGACTTCATGACGGCTGGTTTGCTGGTCCGCCGGATGCGCCCGACCCGCACCGCCGGATCGCTGACGGCCAATGGCATGCCGGCAGACAACTGGATCTACATCCAGGAGCCCGACGTGAAGCTGGGACGGCTCCAGATCTTCAACAACTGGAGTCCCGCCCTCGTGGCCGACCCAGACACCATCTGGCTGGGACTCGAATATTTCTGTGACGAAGGGGATGGGCTGTGGTCGATGTCCGACCCGGCATTTCTCGATTACGCGGCGCGCGAGCTCGAGAAAATCGGCCTGATCGATCGCGCCGACGTGCTGGATGGCACCGTGGTCCGGGTGCCCAAGGCATATCCGGCCTACTTCGGTGAGTACCGGCAGATTGGTCAGGTGCGTGACTGGCTCGATGGCATCAGCAACCTGTACCCGGTGGGCCGCAACGGAATGCACTGCTACAACAACCAGGATCATTCCATGCTCGCGGCAAAGGCCGCAGTCGACTGCATCGCCATGGGCAGCGCAGACAAGAGCGCGCTGTGGGACATCAATGCCGAGCAGAGTTATCACGAGGCGCGGCAGGAGACGCCCGCCGCAGCCTGATCGGGGTGCGGTGCGACTTAGCGCTGCTGCGATTCGCCCCTGCCCCGCCCTGCCGGGCGGTCACCCCAGACCTGGCCCGAAGGGGTGCTCGCGAGAAGCACAAGATCCGGGAAGAATGTCCCGATCATCTCCCTGTCTGCCTGCTCCCCGCGCGAAACCATCCGGATGACCGGATCGCGCAGGAAAGGATCGTTCTGCACGAGATCGACGGAGTAGTAGCCGCGCGGATTGATCAGCAACAGCCTGGCGCTTGCGCTGCCTGCCGCCGGAAGCTGGCGCAGATGCGCATCAATGAAGTCGCGGACCTGCCACGTCTGGAACGGTACCAGCACGAGCAGTCCGGCCACCGCGGCGCCTCGACCCCACGCGAGCCACTTCTGGCCGCGCGCGAAGTGCAGTCCTGCGCCACCACCCGGACTGCGAACCGGCACGGCCAGCAGCGCGGCGAATACGGGAATGATGAACCACACGGAATGAAAGTACCGGAAGCCCCAGCCGTGCCCCCCGGAAACCGGGATGTAGAGAAATCCGATGAATGTGGTCACTGCAGAGGCCAGCAGGAGCCGGACTGCGACAATGTCACGATGGCGCTTGTACCCAGCCCCCGCCAGCAGCAGCAGCAGCGGGCTCGCCCACAGCCACAGTTTCGCCAGCCCGATGCCGCGTTCCTGCAGCTGCACGAGGTCGGGAGCGGCAAGGATCTGGCCGATCAGCGAGGTGGCCCTCTCCACCGCACCACCGAGGGCAACTTCCGTGGAGCCACCGGGCGCTTCCGCGAGGCCGTCGATGAATACCCGCCACGCGAAACCCGCAAGCACCCAAGGTGCATAACCCGCCGCAATGGCAAGGATGTCACGCCAACGCTTCGCGCAGAGCAACCAGATGAGCCAGGGCAGCGCAAACAGCGCGTGCGGGACCGGGTTGTGCAGATTCAGCGCGAGTCCACCAATGCATCCGGCCAGCACAGCCCTGCCGGTGCCCGACCTGAGCACGAGCAATGCGAAGGTCGCATTGCACAGCAGATGTGCTGTCATGGAGTAGAAGCTGATCGAGTTGACCATGAAGGCGGAGGAGCCCAGCGCGAACAAGGTTGCGGTGCCGGCCGCCTGCTGCGAATCGCTGAGCTGCAGCGTCAGCCGGTGAATGACCCAGACGGCCGTCGCGCCCAGCAACGGGTTGCACGCCCATGGAACACCTGCGGCCATGAAGGGCGTCAGCAACAGGGCGAAACCGGGCCAGTAAGTGGAAGCGAACTGTCCGGTCTCCGCCGACGCGTGGATGAAGTACTCGCGGAACGGGTCGTGGACCAGCCACCGGAGCAATTCAGGTGGGTACTGCCCGGCGAGCTGTCCCGCACCAAAGATGCGGGCCTGCATGTAAGGAACGGACTCATCCATTGCGAGGGCATGTGCCTGGTAACCAAGCACTGCCCCGACGCACAACAGCACAAAGGCGGCAAGCGCCGTGAGGACGGGGCGCTGGCCCATGCACAGCGCCAGACGCGCGCCGAAGGACCGGAGACCGGGCCACAGTACGACTACCAGAGTGGTCAGCAGCACCAGCAGAGTGGCGGAGAAGTCCTCGAAAACGAACAGCCGCCAGAAAACGGGCAGTTCGTGCGGGCCTGACACGCCGCGTCCCAGGTGCCATTGAATGCCGCCGATTGCCGCCGTGACGGCCAACCCCACCAGCACGAGCAGCAAGCCATCTTTCCGGATGTCCGGTGAACGCAAAGCGTGACCTGGGGAGTTCATGTGTGCGCGCCGACTGGCAGACTCATCGATCCTGTCGCTCCCGGAATGATGCGCTCCCGCCATCGGCCTCCCTGAGACGTGGTACGCAGATTACGCCGCTTATGTCCGGCACTGGCGGCGCGGCGATACACTCATCTGTCTGCCGCCGCGGGAACCCCAGGGCCCGCGAATGCCTGCGGGGCCGTCGGAGATCAGGCAAGCACATGAACCGGACCGCAGACAGCCGTTACGGCGATGGCGAGTATCTCGCAGCCAACCCGACCTGGGGCGAGGAAGACAGTGCGTGGAAGGCAAGGCAGATTCATCGCCTCTGGCAGAAGGCCCGCCTGCCAGCCCCGGCAACACTCGCTGAGATCGGCTGCGGAGCCGGCGGCATCCTCGCGACGCTCCATGACCTCTTTCCGCCGACGGTCACCTACAGCGGCTTTGACATCGCTCCCCCGGCGATCCGCATGGCCCAGCGCCGCGCCGGCCCGCGTCTGTCCTATCACCTCGAGGACCTGCAGAAGTCCGACCGCCGGTTCGACGCATTGCTGTGCATCGACGTGTTCGAGCATGTGGAGAATCCCTTCGAATTCCTGCGCGCGCTGCGTCGCCTGGCGCCCCTCGTTGTCTTCAACATTCCGCTCGAGATGCATGTCGCGGGCGTCCTGATCAATCACCAGCAATGGACCCGCCGACAGTACGGCCACCTGCACTTCTACACCGCGGCACTGGCTTTCGAGACCCTCCGGGAGAGCGGCTACAGGCCCCTGCATCACGCTTACATCAGCCGCTTGGTCGATCTGCCCCGCGGAGCCGGTGAATACCTGTTCTGGTTGCCGCGCAAGGCGCTGTCGCTGCTGAACAGGGAACTATCCGCCCGTCTGCTCGGCGGCACGTCATTGCTCGTCGTCGCCAGCCATGATGATGTCGATGCCTGACCCGGCGACGCCTCCCAGCCCGCGGGTCCTGGTGGTCGCCCATCATTACCCACCGCACGTCGGCGGACTGGAAATCGTGGTCCAGCGACAGGCGCGCAGCCTCGCTGCGGCCGGGTTTGGCGTGTTGGTGCTGACGTCAGCGACCGCAGAGGCCCCCCCGGGAGAATGCGCGGAGGGCCGGCTCGCCGTCATTCGCATTGCGTGCTGGCACGTGTTCGAGAGGATCTTCTTCATTCCCTTCCCGCTGTTCTCTCCGGGCCTGGTGCCAGCGGCATGGCGAGCGGTCAGGAACGCAGACGTCGTCCACATCCACGACGTGTACTACATGAGTTCCTGGATCGTCGCTTTGCTCGGTGCCGTGATGGGCAAGCCCCTGTTCGTCACGCAACACGTGGCACTCGTCGAGCATTCCAGCCGGTTCGTGATGGCCATCCAGAAGCTGGCACATGCGAGCATCGGACGATGGATCTTCCACCGCGCCCGGCGCATCGTGGTCTACAACGACAATGTGCGTGAGTTCCTTCTTGCGCGCGGCATACCAGCTCCACGCATCCGGCAGCTGATCAATGGCATCGACACGGAAGTGTTCCGCCCGGCCCGCGACGGCGAGAAGGCATCCCTGCGCAAGCGCTTCGGCCTTCCCGCTGACAGGCCGCTGGTGCTTTTCGTGGGGCGCCTGGTGGAGAAGAAGGGCGTCCGCGTCCTGCTTGAATGCAAGACGGCGGATTTCGATCTGGTGATGGCGGGCCCGGGCCCCATCCCCCCCGGGGGGCATGCCCCGGGCATTCACTGGACTGGACCGGTTGATCAGCACCAGATCGCATTGCTGTACCGGGCATGCGACCTTTTTGCATTTCCAGCGGTCGGTGAGATCTACACACTTGCGATGCAGGAGGCGATGGCTAGCGGCCTGCCGGTCGTCACGACGGATGACCCGGCTTACGAGGGCAGCGACGTCGCCGATTGCATCATCCGCTGCCCGCGCGAGCCGGAAGCTTTCAGGCAGGCCATCCGGGCACTGCTTGGGGATCCTTGCCGGGTCCGGACACTCGGAACGAAGGCGCGATCGATGGCCAAGGCACTGTTCGACTGGCACACCAACTTCTCGACGCTCGCCGGCCTGTATGGAAATGAACCGCGCGCGTGGAGCCATCCGTGATCCCCCACCTGCTCCGAGCTGATGGCCTGGCCGCCGCCGCGCTGGCCAGGGCAGTGCGCGCCTTCGTGATCCGGCAGTCTCTTGCCGGTCAGCGTGTGCTCGATCTGGGCTGCGGCAGCATGCCCTACAGATCGATGTTCGAGGCGCATGGCGCATTTTATGTAGGCGCGGACATCGATGGCGAACCGGATCTGAAAATCCCCGTCCGTGGTCCTATTCCCGTCGACGATCAAAGTGTCGATGCGGTCGTTTCATTCCAGGTCCTGGAGCACGTGCGGCATGTTCCCGAGTACCTCGCCGAAGCCCGACGGATCTTGCGTCCGGAAGGCAGGTTGTTCCTTTCCACCCACGGCGTGTGGCCCTACCATCCGCATCCAACGGATTTCTGGCGATGGACGCGGGACGGGCTCCGGGAACAGATCGGGGAAGCCGGATTCCGGATTGACCATGTGAGTGCGTTGTGCGGGCCCGCGGCCTGGATTCCGATGTTCCCGATGCTGGCACTGAAAAAGCTGCTCGGCCCTGCCGCCGCAGTCCTGGCCCCCGCGAATGTCCTGGTCAATCTTGCTGCGGGGGCCGCCGACTACCTTACGCCGCCAACCCTGCGGGACACCAACGCCGCGATCTACGCCATCGAGGCAGGACCCCTGCCGTGACCATGCAACGACGCGCCGGGGAATTCGCACGCTATGCCGCCACCGGCGTGTTTGGCGTGACCGTGAACGCGGGTGGCGTGGCACTGCTCACTGAATTCCTGCACCTGCACTACCTGATCTCCCTGGCCGCGGTGTCCGCGTTCGTCACGCTGGCCGGCTTCGCCCTGAATAAATACTGGACGTTCCGAAGGCGCAATACACAGCTGGTTCCGGAATTGGCGCGCTATGTGACGACTACGGCACTGAACATCGTGATCGGCCTCATCTGCTGCGCGGCGCTGGTGGAGGTCTGGGACGTTCCCTATGTCTGGGCAGTCGCACTGGTGGGGGTCGGGTTTGCGCCGCTCACCTATCTTGCGCATCGCGGCTGGAGCTTCGGGCTGCCCTGGCTCTACGGACGATAGGGTTCGGCCTTCCGGTCGGTCGACCGGCGACCGTGCCGGACCACCCCGGCATGCATCAGGTAGTGCATCCGCTTCAGTTCGCGTCGCCCGCGCGTCACCGTGTCGAGAATCAGCCCACAGACCACGCTCATCATTGCGACCAGCATCATTCCGGTGGAAAGCAGCGCTGTCGGGAACCGAGGCACCTGGCCGGTGTGGATGTAGTCCTGGAAGACCGGCAACGCCAGGGCCAGGGAGACAAGCGCCAGCAACAGCGCCACCGAGGAGAAGAAGGCCATCGGCCGTTCATCGCGAACGAGATGGGCGATCGTCTTCAGGATCCTCCAGCCATCGCGGAATGTATTGAGCTTGCTCGCCGTACCGGGAGGGCGGGAGAGGTAGATCGTCTCCATTTCCGCCACGGGCGCGCGGATGTCGAGTGCGTGCACCGTCAGTTCTGTCTCGGTCTCGAAGCCGCTGGACAACGCGGGAAATGACTTCACGAAACGTCGCGACATCACGCGATACCCGGAGAGGATGTCTGACATCTGGTTGCCGAAGAGCCATCGGACCATGCCGGTCAGCAGCCAGTTTCCGAATCGATGGCCGGACCGGTATGCCCCGTCGTCTGCATCGGTGCGCCTGGCGCACACCATGTCCAGCTCCTGTTGCCGGAGCATTTCGATCATCCGGGGCGCGGCAGCAGCCTCATAGGTGTCGTCACCATCCACGAGCACGAAGATGTCGGCAGTGACGTCCGCGAACATGCGACGCACCACATTCCCCTTGCCGCGAAGCGGTTCCTGCCGCACCAGCGCGCCGGCACGCATGGCGCGTTCGCATGTGTCATCGCTTGATCCATTGTCATAAACATAGATGTCCGCATGCGGCAGCGCCGCGCGGAAGTCGGTGACCACTTTCCCGATGCTGGCCGATTCATTGAGGCACGGAATCAGCACCGCGATTTCTGGTTCGGCGGAATTCGGCGTCATCGTGGCATTATGTTGAGACGCCACCGCACCGACCAGCGGCAGTTCACAAATCGCCACTTCGAGGCCTGCGCCATCCGCCTTCCCGTTCTCGCAAAGCTGCTCCTGCTCGCGGCGGTCCTCTTTGCACTGGCAACCGCCGTCGCATCCAGCCAGGACATTCCGCAACTGATCCAGCGAGGATTGGCGCTCCTGCGCGCGGCTGGCCCCGTGACCTTCTTCCTTGCCATGGCGGTACTTCCTGCGGCTGGCGCACCGCTGTCTTTCTTCGGCCTGACCGCAGGATCCGTGTTCGGCCCGCAACTCGGCATCGGCATTGTCGTGCTGGTCTCGATGGTCGCGATCGGTGTCAACATCGCACTGGGATTCGTCCTTGCCCGCTACGCGCTAGGGCCGCCCATCAGCTATCTGTGCAGGAAGCTGGGATATCAACTGCCACAGGTGCGCGCCGGGGACGCCACCGACCTGATTGTGCTGCTTCGGGTCACACCCGGCGTCCCGTTCGTCGTGCAGAACTACCTGCTGGGGCTTTCCGGCGTTCCCTTTCCAAAGTATCTGCTGGTCTCCTGCCTGGTTGCCTTCCCCCTCAATGCCGCGATCATCCTGTTCGGCGAAGCACTGTTGCAGGGGCGGGGGCGGGCCGCGGTGCTCGGTTTCCTTGCAATCCTGGCCGTGCTGGCCGCCCTTCAGCTGGTTCGCCGCCGATACGGCACGCGGGCCAGCGCATCCTTGGAGAAGTCCAGCATCTGAACCGGGCCCCTGCGTGCCTCATGCGGGGCCGCCCGCAGCCCCTCCCCGCACCCACCCAATCTGCGATCCCAGTCACGCCCCGCCCCCTTCCGAAATGCCACGATCGGGGAGCAATTTGACAGTTGCTTCGCCCGGCCTCCCCCCTAAACTTTGACATATCCCCGCAGCGAGCCCACGTACCCGCGAATGAGTGAAACTGCCTCCATCCCTGCCCCCCGCGGCGCCCCTGCGGCCGCCCTTGGCGCCGGCCTCACCGGCCTGCCCCAGCGCCTGGTGCAGGACGGGGTGGTTTCCGAGCTCGACGCGCGCTCGGCCCTGACGGCGGCCCGCGAGAAGAAGTCCCATTTCGTCACGCAGCTGGTGGGCGCCGGCGCCGCCAGCGCGCGCGACATCGCCGTCTCCGCCTCGGCCGAGTTCGGCGTGCCGCTGTTCGACCTCGACGCGCTCAACCTCGACCTCGACACCACCCGCCTGGTGTCCGAGAAGCTGCTGGCCAAGCACCGTGTGCTGCCGATGTTCAAGCGCGGCAAGCGGCTGTTCCTGGGCGTTTCCGACCCCACCGACCTGCACGCGATCGACGAGATCAAGTTCCAGACCAGCATGGGCGTCGACGCCGTGGTGGTCGAAGACGACAAGCTGCAGAAGATGGTGGACCGCGCCATCGAGGGCGCAGAGTCCTCGGCCATGCCCGACCTCGGCGAAGAAGAGGGCATGGAGCTGGATGGCCTGGAGGTCTCCGGCGGCGATGACCTCGAGTCCGACGGCGTCACCCGCGACGACGTCGAAGACGCGCCGATTGTCCGCTACGTGAACAAGCTGCTGCTCGATGCGATCCGCAAGGGCGCCTCGGACATCCACTTCGAGCCCTACGAGAAGCTCTACCGCGTGCGCTACCGCATGGATGGCGTGCTGAAGGAAGTCGCCACGCCCCCGGTGCAGCTGGCGGGCAAGCTGTCGGCGCGCCTGAAGGTGATGAGCCGCCTCGACATCGCCGAGCGCCGCGTGCCGCAGGACGGCCGCATCAAGATGCGCATCTCCAAGACGCGCGCCATCGACTTCCGTGTCAGCACCTGCCCGACGCTCTACGGCGAGAAGGTGGTGATGCGTATTCTCGATCCCTCCTCGGCGATGCTCGGCATCGACGCGCTGGGTTACGAGCCGTTCCAGAAAGAGCTCTACCTGAAGCATCTGGCCAAGCCCCAGGGCATGATCCTGGTCACCGGCCCCACCGGCTCGGGCAAGACGGTGTCGCTCTACACCGGCCTGCACATCCTGAACAAGGAAGACACGAACATCTCGACCGCGGAGGACCCGGCAGAAATCAACCTGCCCGGCGTCAACCAGGTCAACGTGAACAACAAGGTCGGCCTCACCTTCGCCTCGGCGCTGCGCGCGTTCCTGCGCCAGGACCCTGACGTGGTGATGGTCGGTGAGATCCGCGACCTCGAGACCGCGGAGATCGCGATCAAGGCGGCCCAGACGGGTCACCTGGTGCTCTCCACATTGCACACCAACGATGCGCCGCAGACGCTGACGCGCCTCGTGGACATGGGCGTGAAGCCCTATGCAATCGCGACCTCGGTGAGCCTGATCATCGCGCAGCGCCTGGCGCGCCGCCTGTGCAGCAACTGCAAGGTGCCGGTGACGGTGCCGCGCGAGGCGCTGCTGAAGGAAGGCTTCACCGACGAGATGATCGGCAAGGGGCTGCAGCTGTTCGGGCCGAAGGGCTGCCAGAACTGCACCGACGGCTACAAGGGCCGGTTGGGCATCTACCAGGTGATGCCGGTGACCGAGGACATCGGCCGCATCATCATGGGCGGCGGCAATGCGATGGACATCAATGACCAGGCGCGCAAGGACGGTGTCTGGGACCTGCGGCGCGCGGGCCTCGCGAAGGTCGCCGCCGGCATGACGAGCCTTGAAGAAATCAACAGCGTGACGATCGACTAAGGGACCACCATGGCGCAATCCTCCACTGCCATCCGTCAGATGAAGCGCGACATCCCCTTCCTGTGGGAAGGCAAGGACAAGCGCGGCAAGGTGGTCAAGGGCAAGACCCTCGCCAAGGACGAGACCGCGCTGCGCACGATGCTGCGCCAGCAGGGCGTCGCGCCGAACCGCATCAAGAAGCAGTCGGTGCGCGGCGGCGGCAAGGTGAAGCCGGCCGACATCGCGGTGTTCAGCCGCCAGCTCGCGACGATGATGGCCGCGGGCATCCCGCTGGTGCAGTCGTTCGACATCGTCGGCGCCGGCCACGAGAACCCGGCGATGCAGAAGCTGATCCTCGACATCAAGGCCGACGTCGAAGGTGGCATGTCGCTGCACGAGGCACTGGGCAAGCGGCCGCTGCATTTCGATGACCTGTTCGTGAATCTCGTGGAGGCCGGCGAGCAGGCCGGTGCGCTCGAGACGCTGCTCGACAAGATCGCCACCTACAAGGAAAAGACCGAGGCGCTGAAGGCCAAGGTGAAGAAGGCGCTGTTCTATCCGGCAGCGGTGCTGGTGGTGGCCATCATCGTGACGGTGATCCTGCTGATCTTCGTGATCCCGCAGTTCGAGGACCTCTTCAAGGGCTTCGGCGCGGATCTGCCCGCCTTCACGCAGATGGTGGTGAGCCTGTCGCACTTCGTGCAGACCAAGGGCATCTTCATTGCCATCGTGGTCGGCGCGGGCATCTTTGCCTTCAGCTATTTCTACAAGCGCTCGCGCCGCATGCGCGAGATGCTCGACCGCTTCACGCTGAAGCTGCCGGTGATCGGGCCGATCATGCACAAGTCGGCGGTGGCGCGCTTCTCGCGCACGCTGTCCACGATGTTCGCGGCCGGCGTGCCACTGGTCGAGGCCATGGAATCCGTCGCCGGCGCCACCGGCAACATCGTGTACGAGAACGCGACGCTGGCGATCCGCGACGAGGTGGCCACCGGCACGCGGCTGCAGCGCGCGATGGAGAACACGGGCCTGTTCCCGAACATGGTGATCCAGATGATCGCGGTGGGTGAGGAGTCCGGCGCGCTCGACGAGATGTCGGGCAAGGTCGCGACGTTCTTCGAGGCCGAGGTCGACAACGCGGTGGACTCGATGTCGAGCCTGCTCGAGCCGCTGATCATGGCCATCCTCGGCGTGCTGGTCGGTGGTCTCGTGATCGCGATGTACCTGCCGATCTTCAAGCTGGGCGCGGTGGTCTGACACCACCCATCCACGCAGTGGCGCATCGGGCGTGATCGAATTGCTGGCCGCTTCGACCCCGCTGTTCGCGGGCGTCGTCTTCGTGTTCGGGCTGCTCGTCGGCAGCTTCCTGAACGTGGTGATCCACCGCACGCCGGTGATGCTCGAGCGGGCCTGGCGCCGCGAGTGCCTGTCGCTGGACGGGCGCGAGCCGCCCGCCGAGGCGCCCTACAACCTCATGGTGCCGCGCTCGGCCTGCCCGTCCTGCAAGACACTGATCAAGGCGCACCAGAACATCCCGGTGTTCAGCTGGCTGGCGCTGAAGGGCCGCTGCAGCCAGTGCGGCACGCGCATCAGCGCCCGCTATCCCATCGTCGAGCTGCTCACCGCGGTGCTGTCGGCGGCGGTGGCCCTGAAGTTCGGGTTCGGCTGGCCCGCTGCCGCGGGCCTGGTGCTGACCTGGTTCCTGATCGCGCTGGCCTTCATCGACATCGACACGCAACTGCTGCCGGACAATCTCACGTTGCCGCTGCTGTGGCTGGGCCTGCTGGTCGCGCTGGTGCTGCCGGCCACCGATGGCGCCGGCTATCCGGTGGACCTGCGCACGGCCGTGATCGGCGCGATCGCCGGTTACCTGTCGCTGTGGGGCATGTACCACCTGTTCCGGCTCATCACCGGCAAGGAGGGCATGGGCTATGGCGACTTCAAGCTGCTCGCCGCACTGGGCGCATGGCTCGGCTGGCAGATGCTGCTGCCGATTTTGATCGGCGCGGCGGGCGTCGGCGCGCTGGTCGGCATCGCGGCCATCCTGCTGAAGGCACGCGACAAGGGCGTGCCGATGGCCTTCGGGCCCTATCTGGCCGCCGCGGGCTGGCTGATGCTGATGTTCGGCCCGCCACTGGTGAATTCCTACCTCGGCCTCTACGCTCCGCACTGAAGGAGCTCCTGATGGCAGACCGAAGGCGGGCGGCGGCGCAGGTCCGCATCCCGCGCATCGCATTGACCGGCGGCATCGCCAGCGGCAAGAGCACCGTCGCCCGCTTGTTCGAGGCACTGGGCGCACGGCTCATCGACACCGACCAGGTGGCGCGCGAGGTGGTGATCCCGCCCTCCCCCGTGCTCGACCAGATCGTCGGGCGCTTCGGCCCCGCGGCACTGACCGCGGCCGGCACGCTGGATCGCGCGGCGCTGCGCGCCATCGTGTTCACGGATGCCGCGGCACGGCGCGATCTCGAGGCCATCATGCATCCGGCGATCGCCGCGGAGGTCGCGCGCCGCAGCGCCACGCTCGGTGGCCCCTACCAGCTGATCGCGATTCCGCTGCTGGTCGAGACCGGCAAGGCGGGCGAGTACGACCGCGTGCTGCTGGTGGATGCGACGCCGGCGACGCAGCATGCGCGGCTGATGATGCGCGACGGCATGACGCCGGACGCGGCGGCGCGGATGATCGCGGCGCAGGCCTCGCGCGCAGCACGGCGCGCGATCGCGCACGACATCATCGACAACGATGCCACCGTCGCGCAGCTCACGCCGCAGGTCGAGGCACTGCACCGGCACTATCTGGCGCTCGCGGCCGGCTGAGAAGCGCCGGTCGCCGCACTGCGACAGTGCGGGCAGCCGCCGGTTTATGCAAAATAGGGCGATGACCCAGCATCAGGCCGTCGCGGAGCGGCCCGACGTCGCCAGTGGCGTCGCGGCCCCGCTGATCTACGAGCAGCCCCTCAATGAGCGGATGCGCACCTTCCTGCGCCTCGACTACCTCTACAACCAGGCGCTCTATCACAACGAGAAGGGCAGCCAGTGGGGCAGCCGCGCGGCCGTCTCGAGCCTCATCGACATCCTCGCCATCACCTCGCGCGGCGACGTGCGGGCCGATGTGCTGAAGGAGATCGAGCGGCACATGGCGCAGCTCGAGGGCTTCAGCACCAAGCCCGGCGTGGATGCCGGGCGACTGCGCGCGCTGATCAACAACCTGACGCGACTGCGCACGGCGCTCTCGGCCGCCGGCGGCGCCTACCTGCAGCCGCTGCGCGATTCAGAATTCCTCGCGGCCATCAAGCACCGCAGCGCGATACCCGGCGGCACCTGCGAGTTCGACCTGCCCGACTACTATTTCTGGCTGAACCAGGATGCGGCCAGCCGCACCCAGGCCTTCAACGAGTGGCTGGCGCTGCTGCGCCCGCTTTGCGATGCCGTGGCCGAGGTGCTGTGGCTGACGCGCCAGAACGGCCGGCCCCGCAAGGAAACCGCCGGCAACGGCAGCTACGCGATCAATTTCGACCGCGACACACCGCTGCAGCTGCTGCGCATCGTGCTGCCGCACGACTCGGATCTCTATCCGGAGATCAGCGGCAGCCACCATCGCTGCAGCGTGCGTTTCTTGCGCTGGAACGGGCTGGCCCAGCGCCCCAGCCAGGCCGAACAGGAAGTGGCCTTCACACTGATCACCTGCTGATGGCGGCGCCGCGTGTGCGCTGCCCCACCTGCCAGCGCGAAGTGGAATGGTCGGCGCGATCGGCCTTCAGGCCATTCTGCAGCGAGCGCTGCAAGATGGTGGACCTCGGCGCGTGGTTCGCCGAGGAGCGCAAGGTGCCCGGCGAACCGGTGGACGACCTGGAAGGATCAGCTCCACCGCGATCACGGGACGAGCCGCAGCACTAGAGCTTGATGCGCCCGCCGCCGCCGGGCGCGCCGAGGCCGCCCATCGCGCCGGTCTCGGGCACCACGATGCGCGACTGCGCCTCGCGGCGATATTCCTGCGCCTCTTCGATGGCCTGCTTGAGGGCTTCCTGCACGGCGTCGGGAAACTTGCCGATGGCCTCTTCGAGCGTGGTCGCGTCGATCTCGAAGCCCAGCGGCAGCACGCCGCCGGGTGTCAGCAGCTGCGTCTGCCCGCTGAACAGCACCGGACGGGAGGCATCGGCCTCGCCGCTCACGGTGACGGGCCGCAGCCGGCGGATGGTGCCCGCGGCGCGATCGGTGAAGACGTCTTCCTGGTAGAGGCTGGCCGCGTCGAAGCGGATCTCTGGCAATTGGGGATCGGTGCTCATGGACCTAGTGTAACGCCGGCCAGCGCCTGGCGCAGGGGGCCGATCATCGGCACATCGGCCTCGAGCAGGCCGCAGTCTTCCAGCAGTGCGGGCGACACCCAGCGCAGGGCCTGTCCGTCGAGTCCGCGCGGCTCGCCCTCGAACGCGGTCACCAGCCACAAAAGGATCTCGACCCGGCGCTCGGGATATTCATGCGGGAAGCTGCCGAGGTCGACCAGATCGAGCGGCTGCACGCCGAGTTCTTCGTCCACCTCGCGTCGCAGCGCGTCTTCGGGCGCCTCGCCCGCCTCGATCTTGCCGCCGGGGAATTCCCAGCAGCCCGCCCGCCACTTGCCGGGCGGGCGCTGCGCGATGAGCAGTTGCGGGCCGTCGGGCCCGTGCCGCGCCAACGCCGCGGCAACTACGCGGACAGCGTCCCGTGGCACTGCTTGAATTTCTTGCCCGAGCCGCAGGGGCAAGGCTCGTTGCGCCCGACCTTGCGATCGCCGCGCACGAAAGGCGCCTGCGCGGGCGGGAGTTCCGGCGGTGGCGGCGCGAGCGTGCCACCGATTGGACGGTTGGCACCCGGCGGCGGGGGCGGTGCCATGCCGGAGGCTTCCGCCGCCTGCATCAACGACACCTCGGCATGCTGCGCCTGCAGTGCGCGCATCAGCCGCTCGCGCTGCTCGGCCTCTTCGCGCTCGATCTGCGCCTGGTCGCGCACCTCGACGCGCGACAGCACCGACGCGGTGTCGTGCTTGACGCGATCGAGCATGCTCGAGAACAGCTCGAAGGCCTCGCGCTTGAACTCGTAGCGGTAATCCTTCTGCGCATAGCCGCGCAGGTGGATGCCCTGGCGCAGGTAATCCATCGCGGCCAGATGCTCGCGCCAGTGCTGGTCGAGGTTGCGCAGCACGATCTCGCGCTCGATCTGCCGCATCACCGGCGCGCCGAAGCGGGTGGTCTTCTCTTCATACTGCGCATCGACTGCCGCCAGCACACGCTCGCGGAACGTGGCGCCGGAGAGTTCGGGTTCCGCCTCGACCCAGGCCTTCGGATCGATGACGGTGTTGAAGTCCTTGCGCACGGCGGCGGCCAGCTCGTCGAGGCTCCACTCCGCGGGACCGGACTGCGGCGTGGAATGCTGGTCGATCAGCGCGTTGAGCGCTTCCTGACGCATGCCGGCCACCGCGTCTGCAAGATCGGTGGCGCCGAGGATGCCGGTGCGCTGCTCGTAGACGACCTTGCGCTGGTCATTGGCCACGTCATCGAACATCAGCAGCTGCTTTCTGATGTCGAAGTTGTGGGCCTCGACCTTGCGCTGCGCCTTCTCGATCTGGCGCGTGAGCATGCCCGACTCGATCACCTCGCCCTGCTTCATTCCGGCGAACTGCAGCAGCCGCTTGGTGCGGTTCGGGTCGCCGAAGATGCGCATCAGCGTGTCTTCCATCGACAGATAGAAGCGCGTGGAGCCCGGGTCGCCCTGCCGGCCGGAACGGCCGCGCAGCTGGTTGTCGATGCGGCGGGATTCATGCCGCTCGGTGCCGATGATGTGCAGGCCACCGGCCGCCAGTACCTGGTCGTGGCGCTGCTGCCAGGCCGCCTTGAGCTCGGCGCGGCGCGCGTCGTCGATGACTTCGCCGGCGGCCTCGAAGTCGGCGATCTCGGCCTCGAAGTTGCCGCCGAGCTGGATGTCGGTGCCGCGACCGGCCATGTTGGTGGCGATGGTCACCGCGCCGGGCCGTCCGGCCTGCGACACGATGTGCGCCTCGCGCTCGTGCTGCTTGGCGTTCAGCACCTCGTGGCCGATGCCCTCCTTCGTCAGGATGCCGGCGATCAGCTCCGAGCTCTCGATGGACGCGGTGCCCACCAGCACCGGCTGGCCACGCGCCACGCAGTCGCGGATGTCCTCGATGATGGCCTTGAACTTGTCTTCCTGCGTCAGGTGCACAAGATCGGGCATGTCCTTGCGGATCATCGGCCGGTGCGTGGGGATGACCACCACCTCGAGGCCGTAGATCTGCAGGAACTCCGGCGCCTCGGTGTCGGCGGTGCCGGTCATGCCCGAGAGCTTCTTGTAGAGGCGGAAGTAGTTCTGGAACGTGATCGAGGCGACCGTCTGGTTCTCCTCGCGCACGCGCACGCCTTCCTTGGCCTC
>CAYQJU010000047.1:16079-21399 GCA_964417875.1 uncultured Steroidobacteraceae bacterium | reverse complement strand
TGTCGGCGCCGACATCGAGAGGGTGCGCACCGGCATCGGCTCGGATCCGCGCATCGGCTACAGCTTCATCTATCCCGGCTCCGGCTACGGCGGCTCCTGCTTCCCGAAGGACGTGAAGGCGCTGGTGCGCTCGGCGCGCGAGGTGGGCTACGAGGCGCAGGTGCTCGAGTCGGTCGAGGCGGTCAACGCATTGCAGAAGGGCTTCCTGGCGCGCAAGGTGCGCAAGCACTTCGGGGATGATCTCTCCGGCCGCTGCTTTGCGCTGTGGGGCCTGGCCTTCAAGCCCAATACCGATGACATGCGCGAGGCGCCGGCACTGACGGTGATCGCGGACCTGCTGTCGGCCGGCGCGTCGATCCGCGCCTTTGATCCGGTGGCAATGAAGGAGGCGCAGCGCGTGCTGGCCGGCCGCCAGAACATCACCTATGCCGGCGACGCCAACGCCGCGCTCGAAGGTGCCGATGCGCTGTTGATCCTCACCGAATGGCAGGAATTCCGCAGCCCGGACTTCGACCTGATCCGCAGGCAGCTGAAGCAGCCGGTGATCTTCGACGGCCGCAACCTCTACAATCCGGAGCTGATGACGCGCTTCGGCTTCGAGTATTACGGCGTCGGACGCGGCCGCGCCTGAGCGGCCGCATCGCCCGCATAGACACCGCGGTTGCGCCGCACGCGGCGCAGCAGCGGCAGCAGCCAGGGGCGGACCTTCGGCTTGAAGCGGAAGTAATACGCATCGAACAGCGAGCCGCGCAGTGAGGGCCGGGTCACGAACACCAGCAGGGTGTGGTGCGCGGTGTCGGTCCAGCGCAGCTTGTTGCTGAGGAACGAGCCGAGCATGTCATAGGTGCGGAAGCGCGCCTCGCGCATCAGTCCTTCCAGTTCCATGGACTCCAGCAGCGTGCCCGGCGAGCATTCGCCGTAAGTCGCGTCGTGCACGATCTGCGCGGAATAGTAGGTGCCGCGATCATCCATGCAGGCCACGGTGGCCGCCACCGGCGTACCGGCGCAGCGCAGGATCAGGATGCGGGCCGCGCCACGATCGGCCATCGCCATCAGCCAGCCACGGTGGAACTGCTGCCACGCGGTGGAATGGCCATGCTCGACGCGCGCGCGGCGCTTCCAGCTGCGGGCATTGAGCTGCGTGACGACCTCGAGCGCCGCGGCGATCTCGGCCGGCGTGCGGCAGTCCTGCAGTGTCACTGCGCCGCGCGCCGCAAGCCGCCGCTGTGCCGCGCGCAGGTTCTTGCGCAGCTTGGCGCTGCGGCCGGCCATGAAGGCCTCCCAGCCACCGCGCAGATCCAGCCACGGACAAAGATGCGAGAAGATCTGCCGGAAGGTGAGCCGGCGTGCGGCGGCGAAGCCGCGCAGCGCGGCAACCTCCACATCGTCCGCCAGCTTCTCGTCGATGCGCAGTGTGTGCCACTGCGTGCGGATCGACCAGACCGCTTCCAGCGCGCAGGCGAAGGCCGCCTCGTCCCACGGCCCCAGCGCCAGCCGCGGGCGGTTGACGTCCATGATCGAGCCGATGGGTTCGAGGATGCGCACCGGAAGCAGTGGCAGCCACGGCCACCGGGCGATCTGCAGCGGCAGGATCATGCATGGCGTGGCGTCGCGTTCGACGACGACCACGCGCAGCGCATGCGCGCGCGCCATGTGCGGCCACCAGTTGGCGATGAAGTCCATGCCCTGCCAGGGCGTGGCGCCGTCGGTGACGGCCAGCAGGCGGTCCCAGTGCGGGCGCAGCGCCAGCAGTCCGGGCAATGTGGTGACGAGGCGCGCGCGCATGGCCGCCGGTGCAGCGCCGCTCAGGCATCCTCCATCGCCGGCAGCGCGCGCAGCAGCGTGCTGTCATCGTGCACCACGCGCCGGAACACCGAGGCATAGACCTCGGACATGCGCTGCCAGTGGAAGCGCAGCGAACGCTCGCGCGCCAGCGCCGCATGGCGCGCGCACAGCGCGTCGTCCTCGAGCAGCAGGGCCAGGCGCTCGGCCATCACGCGCGCATTGCCGGCCGGCACCACGATGCCGGCATCGCCGACCACCTCAGCGCAGCCTTCCGCATCGGTGGTGATCACGGCGCAGCCGGCGTCCATGGCCTCCAGCAGCACCAGCGGGAAGTTCTCGCGGATCGAGGGGAACACGAAGATGCGCGCCGCCTGGTACCAGCCGCGCAGTTCCTGCTGCCCGACCATGCCGATGAAGCGCACCGGCGAGCCCAGCGCGCGCGCCTGGTTGCGCAGTGTCTGCAGGTGCGGGCCGTCGCCGGCGACCACGAACTCCCAGTCGCCGCGATGCGCCAGGCGCTGCACGGCATCGAGGAAGAACTGCACGCCCTTGCGCGGAAACAGCCGCGCCACCACCAGCACCAGCTTGCGCCGTTGCACCGGCAGCTGCGGCGCCGGTGCAAAGCCATTGGGGATGACATCGACCATCAGGTCGGGGCATTGCTGCGTGATCAGCCCGGCCAGGAAGCGCGATGGCGAGGTGATGGCCGCCGCGTCCTGCACGATGCGCCGCCATGCCGGGCGCAGCGCGGCATGCCACAGGTTGAAGCGGTCCGGGTTGTAGCCGGGAATGTCCGATCCATGCGCGGTGAGCACGAAGGGGATGCCGAAGCGCCGCGCCAGCCGCCAGGCGATGAACCCGGTGGGCAGCACGAAATGCGCATGGATGATGTCGGGACGTTCCTGCGTGACCAGCGCCGCCGCGCGACGCCACGCCGGCCACAGCGATGTGGCCAGTTCCGCGCCGGTGGTGAAATGGGGAAAGCGCCTGACGCCTGCGGTGCGATGCACCTCGACACCCTGCACGCTTTCCAGCCGGGGCAGGCCGGCCATGTGGTTGGTCACCACGCGCACGCGGTCACCGCGCAGCGCCAGCTGCTGGTTCAGCGCCGCGGCCACGCCACCACCACCGCCGCCCAGCGGCGGATATTCATAGGTCAGCGACAGGATGTTCATGCGGGCACCTGCGCATGCGAGATGATCGGCCGGGACTTGTGCGACAGCGCAGGCTCGCGCGCCGGCGGCGGTTGCAGGCGGATATCGATGCGCCGGCCGCAGAGACGAGCGATCGCCTCGCGCGCGGCCTCGGCGCCGCGCTCGCCACCGGCATCGATGGTCAGGTCGATGGCCAGATCCGCCTGCTGCACCACGCGATAGCGGCGCAGGCCGTCGATGGCGGACAACGCCTCGTCGACCAGATAGGGCAGGATGCGCCGGCCATCCGGCAGCAGCAGCGCATCCAGCTGCTTGCCGGCGAACTCCAGCACCGCAGGCGGGGGTGCCGCCAGGTCACCGCGCACCACATCGCCGGTCAGGTAGCGGAACAGCGGCATCGCGCCGGGCTGAAGGTCGGTCACCACCAGCTTCGCGTGGCCGGGCGCGCAGCCCTGGCTGATGAACTCCATGTGCATCGCTTCGCTGGCCAGTGCATAGCGCGACGCATCGGGGGCCCGCCACGCCAGCAGGCCGCATTCGGTCAGGCCATAGAAGTCCGCGACGCCGGCCGGACGGAACACCTCGCGCAGCTGGCGCAGCGTCGCGCGCGTCAGCTGTTCGCTGGTGCTGACCAGCAGCCCCGGCGCCGGCACCGGCACGCCGCGCTGCTGCAGTTCGGCGGCCAGCAGCAGCAGCGCATGCTGCGGTCCATACAGCACCTGCGGGCGCACGGCCAGGAAGGCATCGGCCATGCGGTCGGCGCCGGCATACAGGTCGATGTAATGCCAGCGCGCAAGGCCAGCCAGGGGCGACACCTGCTGGATGGTGTCCGACGGGCGACTCGACACCAGCATCAGGCGCTGGCCGGGACGATAGCCGCAGGCCAGCAGCGCGCGCAGGAAACGCCATTGCCGCCGCCGTCGCGTGCGCCGGTCGAGCAGCACAGTGAGCGGCGTGCCGCTGGAACCGCTGGTGCGCGTGGCGCGCAGCGCACCGCGTGCATGCTGCGCGGCAAGCCGCCCCTGCGTGCCGGCCGCGAGCAGATCGGCGCGCGTCAGCAGTGGCAGCCGTGCCAGGTCCGCCGGCTGGCGCAGGTCGCGCACGTCGATGCCATGCCGGCCCCACAACTCGCGATACAGCGGGATGCCCTGCTGCGCATGTCGCAGCTGCGACAGCAGGCCCTGCCACTGGCGCCGCGACAGTGTCATGGCAGCAGCTCCAGCAGCTGCCGCGTGGCGCTGCGCGCCTGCACGGCCAGGGCATCGGCGCGCTGCCGGATGCGCTCGCCATTGCGCAGAGCGCTGCCGATGCACTGCGCCAGTTCGTGATCGCCGCCTTCGAGCGCGAGCTGCTCGATGCGCAGCAGCTGCGGTGCGCCACCCAGCGCCTCCATGCAGCCGCCGAACTTGCCGTTGTAGGCCAGGCCGACGATGGGCGTGCCCATGCCGGCGGCGAGAATCAGCGGATGCATGCGCGCCGACACCAGCAGGCCGAGCCGGCCGGTCACCGCCTTGTAGAGCCGTGGGTCGGCGATGTGCGCGGTCCAGCACGGCACCCCGCGCAGCCGCCCGGCCAGCGCGGCGCAGGCGGCGATGTCTCCCTCGTGCGCGGCCAGATAGCTGGGCAGCATCAGCACGCCGGCATCCATTTCACGCGCGGTGTCGCGGATCACGCGCGCAAGGCTGGCCAGCGCGCGCGACATCTCTCCGCGGCCCGCTTCGGTTCCCCAGCCCAGTCCCGCGCGCACGCGATGCGGCAGGAAGCCGCCGCGCACATGGAACCAGCGCCGCAGCGCCACGCCGATCAGCGGTCGCCCGGCGGGCACGCCCAGCTCATGCAGCAGCCGCGCCGCATCGTGGCCGGCGCGCGGCTCGAGCATTAAGGCCGGATCGGGCACCACCGACAGCTTGCGCGGCGTGCAGGGCTGCAGCGCGCGGCGCGCGAACTCATCGCGCACGGTGACGCTGCGCATCGTGGCGCAGGCCATGCGCGCCATCAGCCGGCTTTCACGGTGCGCCAGCGGACCTGCGCCGATGCAATGTCCCGCGATGGCGGTGCCGCTGCCGCGCAGCGCTGCCAGTCTGCCGGCCCACCAGGGCATCTTGATGCGACTGTCATCGTCCTGGAACAGGCCGCCGCCGCCGACGACGATCAGGTCCTGCGCGCGTGCCGCGCGCCACTGCGCGGCGCCGTGCCACAGTCCCTTCGGCAGCACCTGGCTGACGCCGGGCGGCAGACTGGAGAGGCTGCGCGATGCGCAGACGATCGAGATCCGCGCATCGCGATCCGCCTGCGCCAGCGTGGCGCAGATCGCGTGCCGGATCGCGGCGTCGCCGACATTGAAGTCCGCGTCGCCGCCGACGAGCAGAATCCTCGACATC
>CAYQJU010000047.1:3997-15979 GCA_964417875.1 uncultured Steroidobacteraceae bacterium | reverse complement strand
GGCGGAACCCGCGAAGTGACTATGCGACCTTGGCGCCGATGGCGCTGTAGTAGCGTCGTGCCAGCCATGCGAACAGCGGCCTTGGCAGCAGGCTCGCCATCAGGAAGAGGATGCCGGAGGCAGACCGCGGAATCAGGCTGAGGGCACTTCGCAGCGCATCACGCCGCCTGCCGGCCAGGTTGCCGAACAGCACGATCTCCCTGTGCAGCGCGGCGAACCGGGGGGATCCGGCGGTGCGCATGTCCTCGCCATACTCCTTCAGGTGCGAGGCCACCGCGGCCAGGCGCCGGGCGGCGCTCTGCCTGTCGAACCGCAGGCACACCACGCTGCCGGGCGTGTCGCAGTAGTAGCGCTTGGCCACCTTCGGAAGGTAGCGGACACGACCGCGCCTGTAGAGCTGGAACCAGACAGTGTTCTCGAACGCCGCTTCGGCCTCGGCGAAACGCGTGGATCCGATCAGGGCGGTGCGCCACATGCCGGAGAACTGCCCCCGCAGGCGGCCGCGCAGCACATCGGCATAGGTGATGTCGCATTCGCCTTCCACGCCGACGCCGGTCCACTTGCCGCTCGCCGGATCGATGCAGTTCATCACCACCATTCCATAGTCGGGACCCAGCGCGTCGAAGGCCCGCACGAACTCCGCCAGCGCGCCGGGGACCAGTTCGTCGTCACTGTCCAGGAACAGCGTGAACTCGCCGCGCGCATTGTCGAACAGCGAGTTCTTCGCCGCGTTCACGCCGCGGTTTGACGCATGGAATACCGGCAGGATGCGCGCATCCGCCGCAGCCAGGTCGCGGATCACATCCGGCGTCGCATCGCTCGATCCGTCATCGACGACGACGATCTCGAAGGACACCCCCTGCTGCTGCAGCACGCCCTCGATCGCGCGCCGGACCAGCAGGGGCCGGTTGTACGCGGTGATGCCAACCGTGACGAGGGGTGGATCGCGCACGTCTGCCATTTGCGTGTCGACTACCCCGCGCGTGAGGACGCCGCGATGCCATGCGCGTCGAGCGGGACTGGCGCGCGCGGGTCCGGCTGTGGCCGGGGATCGATCAGCACACCGACGGACACGTCCGTCACGTGCAGGCTTTCGCGAAGGTTCCGCAGCAGCACGCTGATCAGGATCAGCAGGCCGGAAATCTCCAGGGTCTCTTCAACCGTGGTGATGAACCAGTAGGTCGGGTCCTTGATGGGGTTGCCCTCGCGATAGGCTCCACCCACCATCTCCATGCCGATGCTTCCCATCAGGTAGACCGCGCCGGCAAGGATCAGTCCGTTGCGCAGCCGGGGAGGCAGCCGGAACACCCTGGGCAGCAGGTAGATCGACAGCAGCGCCACCAGAGGCAGCGCGACCAGCACCCACGCATAGAAGAAGATGCCCAGCTCCGACGATGCCGACAGGTCGCGCGCCAGCCTGCGCACGGGGCGGATCAGCCGCTCATGGATGCCGAAGCGTTCATCCAGCGCCATGAACGCGAAGCCTGCGGCGAGGATGTTCCACATCAGCCGCTCCTTGTGGTGCACCGCCGACCGGAGCACGCCGGTCAGGAAGAACGCCAGGCTTCCCAGCACCAGCAATCCCACCGAAAGGTAGGTCGGAACATTCTTTTCCAGATCCATCAGGAACAAGGTGAACCAACGCGGCAGCGTGTCGGAAGGCCCCTGTGGTGGAGCGAGCGCGGCAGCGGTGAAACCGGCGACCACGACTGCCGCGGACAAGAACAGCAGGAGCCGATGCAGGACGGGGATCGACATTCGCCACGACACACTGGACGTTGACTGCATGCGAGGGTCCCGCTTTTTTCCCGGATGCCGAATATTACACATTCGTGACAGCGGAGCAGACGCGCCAACGCGTCGCGCGTGAGTCGCGCCGGATGAACGGGTCCCCGAATGCCACGCGTGGGACGTCGTCCTACACGTCCGCGAAATGCGTAGGCAAGTACCTACAGCGCATCAGTGCCCACCCAATCTGGTCGCCATCGCTGCAACGCCTAATCTGCAAAGACCATGAAAGAGAGGCACGGGATGGTCGAAGGTGGCACGAAGCCGGGGCAGCAGTGCTCCGGCCGGGCCGCCGTGTCGGCCTGAACTGCGGCGCAAACCATGTCGCAGGCAGCCAGGGCGAAGGCCTCTATTTCTCCGGTGGTTCCGGATGAACGGTCACGTCACCTCAGTGCGCGCGACCTCGCCAGCGTCGGTGTTCTCACCGGGACGCATGCCTCGCTCGATCGCGTCAGCGAGAACATCCTCGTCGAGCAGGGCTTCACCCGTGCCATGCTGGACGTGGCCAAGGCGGTGGCGCCGGCGCTGGTGTCATTCCTCACGCTGTATGCCATCGTCACGATCCGCAATCACACCTTCACGCAGATCTATGTATCGCTGGCGGTGGTCGCCACCGCGCTGTCGTTGCTGCTGCTGAATCCACGCCGTTTCGGCAACCCCATGCAGCTCACCTTCGATCGCGGCGCGCTGGTGCTGGGAACGCTGGGACGCTGGTTCGCAATGCTGGCCATCCTGCTGGCCATCGGCTTCGGCTCTCAGTCCACCGAGGAATACTCGCGCATCATCGTCGGCACCTGGGCGCTGGTGACGCCGATGTTCCTGGTGGCCACCGACCTCGGGCTGCATGCGCTGGTGCGCCGCCTGCAGCGCGCCGATCCGGTGCGCCGCAAGGCCGTGTTCGCCGGCTGCAACGAGGTCAGCCGCCGCCTGGCCGCGCGCCTGGCGCAGGCGCCGGAACTGAAGATCGAGGTGGATGGTTTCTTCGATGACCGCGGCGAGGACCGCCTGTGCATCGACCGCGATGGCGGCAGCCTGCGCGGACGCCTGCCCGACATGGCCTCCTACGTGAAGCACAATGGCATCGACATGATCTTCATCGCGCTGCCTGTGGGGCATATCCAGCGCGTCATCGACCTGCTCGATGAGCTCTGCGACACCACCGCCTCGGTGTACTACCTGCCGGACATCTTCGTCTACGACCTGATCCAGTCGCGCAGTGGCGAAGTGCTGGGCATGCCGTTCGTCACGATGTGCGAGACGCCCATCTACGGCCAGCATGGCAAGATCAAGCGCCTCACCGACCTGGTGCTGTCCAGTGCCGCATTGATCAGCCTGTCGCCGCTGCTGCTGGCGATCGGATTGATGGTGAAGCTGACCTCGCCCGGCCCGGTGATCTTCCGCCAGCGCCGCTATGGCCTGGATGGACAGGAGATCATCGTCTACAAGTTCCGCACCATGCATGTGATGGAGGACGGCGACCGCATCGAGCAGGCGCGGCCCGGTGATCCGCGGCTGACGCGCGTCGGCGGCTTCCTGCGCCGCACCTCGCTCGATGAGCTGCCGCAGCTGGTGAATGTGCTGCAGGGAAGGATGAGCCTGGTGGGCCCGCGGCCGCATGCAGTGGCGCACAACGAGCAGTACCGCCGCCTCATCAAGGGATACATGATCCGCCACAAGGTGCCGCCCGGCATCACCGGCCTGGCGCAGGTGAGCGGCTTCCGGGGCGAGACCTCCCGCCTGGAGGAGATGCAGGCGCGTGTGGCCTGCGACATCGAATACCTGCGTCACTGGTCCCTGACGCTGGACCTGAAGATCCTCTGGCATACCGTGCTGATGTTGCTGAAAAGGGAAGACAAGGCCTATTGATGAGCACCCCCGGAGAAGGGATGCCCCGAATCCTGACCGTTCCGCTGCAGCAGATCGCTGCCCTGTTCCACCCGGCGCCCGTGCCCGATGCACCACTCAGGCGCGAGCGGTGGATCGTGTTCGGCATCCTGCTGCTGGCCGCGGCGGTGCGCTTCTGGCAACTGGGCTCCTTCAGCTTCCACAAGCCCGACGAGGACACCACCGCGCTGGCGGCGGTGCACATCCTGCAGGACGGCACACCGCGCTTTCCCAGCGGCATGTTCTATGCGCGCGCCATCGTGCAGTCCTACCTGATCGGCGGTTCGTTCATGCTGTTCGGCGTCAGCGAGTGGGCCGCGCGGCTGCCCTCGGCGCTGTGCGGCATCCTGGTCGTGTGGCTGGCCTGGCTGGTGTCGCGCCGCTTCCTGGATTATCCCTGGCGCATCGCACTGACACTGTGCGTGGCGCTGCTGCCGGTGATGATTGCCGACTCGCAGGAAGCGCGCATGTACGGCTTCATGGTGGCCACGCTGCTGGGCGCCACCTGGCAGGTGTTCCGCTGGGAGGAAACCGCCCGCATCCGCCACCTGCTGTATGCCGTGCTGTGGCTGCTGTTCGCGATCCAGTTCCAGACGCTGGCGCTGCTGGGCGCCGCAGTGCTGCTGTTCCCGGGGCTTGCGCGCGGTGACACGGTCCGCTTCCTGCAGGGCGCCGGTGCGCTGCTGGTCACCGGCCTCGGCTACCTGCTCATCGCAGGCTGGGTGAGCAGCTTCTATCCGGAGCTGGCGCGCGCGGAATATTTCCCGGACTGGACCGACCCGCTGCGCGAAGGACCCGAGGCGCAGCAACGCGGCGCGGCCATGCCGCTGTCGGCGCCGGTGCTGCTGGTTCTGGGCGCGCTGCTGCTGGGTGCCGTGGCGCTGGCGGTGCTGGCCACGCGGCGCATGAGCGCGATGCGCGGCTGGGTGCTGGCGCTGGTGCTGCTGGCGGCGTCGCTGCAGGTGGCCACGCAATATCACCTCGCCGCCATTTTCTGGGCGGCCGCCAGCGTGCTGGCCTGGCGGCATGGCGTGTGGCGCGGCGCGTGGGTGGCGCTGCTTGCCGCCGCCGCCGCCGTCGTTGCGGCGCACCTTGCGGTGCTGGTGGCGGGCGGCATCGCTCCGCGGCAGGCGGTGGGGCTGATCACCGGCTGGCCCAGCCTGTGGCCCATGCTGCAGGTCGCGCAATACTCCTGGGTGGCCGCGGCGCTGGTTGCCATCGGCGTGGTGGTGGCACTGGCAAGGCTGGCGCAAGGTCGTGCCATCCATGAGATCTGGATTTATTTCGCGTTGACCGCATGGGGCCCGTTGCTGGTGGTGGGGCTCAATGCCTGGTACGTGCCGCCGCGCTATGTGGAGTTCGCGCTGGCGCCGATGCTGCTGACGGCGTTCGTCGTTGCCGCGGCGCTGGTCTCACGGCTGCCCCGGCGGCAGGCCGCGGGACCCGCGGCACGCCCGTGGCTGGTGGCGCTGCCGGTGGCGCTGCTGGCCATCAATCCGGCGGCGTCGTGGACGGCCGTGGCAGTGGGCGAGCGCGATGCCGACCACCGCGCCGCCGCGCAGTTCCTGAAATCACTGCCGCTGCGCCCGGATGACATCATCATCGCCGAAGAAGTGCTGATGCAGAACTACTACCTGGGGCGCACCGACTACTGGCTGGCGTCGCGACAGGTGGCCGGCCAGTTCGTCGTGAAGCGCGACGGCCGCTTCGTGGAGCAGTACACGCATTCGCAGTTTGTCGACAGCGTCGAGGCGCTCGAACGCGTCATCGCGCAGGCGACGGCCGAGGGCCGGCGGGTGTTCATCATCGGCACTTCCGAGCGCGGCAGCAGCCCGCTCTACAACCGCGGCGCCGAAGTGGACGCGCTGCTGGGCAGCGGGCGGCTGCGTGTCATCTATCAGGGTGAGGACGGTGCCTTGATCTGGCAGGCCGGTGCCGCATGAACATGCGCGTCATGCTGATGCTGGTGCTCATCGTGCTGGCCGCCAGCGACATCCTCGGCGTAGACCTCGGCATCGCTCCCGGCCTCAGCATGAAGAACGTGCTGCTGTACGTGGGCTTCGGCCTGCTGCTGCTGCAGCGTACGGTCACCGGGCGCCCGCCGGTGCAGCTGGGATGGCTGCAGGGCGCCTTCCTGCTGATGCTGGTCTATGCCGTCGGCTCGCTGGTGCTGAACATCGCCATCCTGCAGCTGCCGGGCTACCGCCCGCTGTCGCAGATCATCACGGTGAAGACGCAGCTGATCGACCGCTTCCTGTTCTTCGTGCTGTTCTTCTATGGCACGCGCACGCAGGGTGATGTGCTGCGCGTGCTGGCCTGCCTGCTGGTGCTGATCGCGCTGGGCAGCCTGTTCACGATCACCAATGTCGCCGGCCTGACCAGCATCGGCACGACCACGCTGGGCGCCGACAACGAGGTGGAGGGCGGTCGCATCTATGGATACTTCGGGCACGCGAACGAGACCGGCACGCTGCTGGCTGCGCTGATCCCGGCCTACATGGCGATGTCCAACCGCAGCCGCGGGATCCCGCGGCTCGCCTGGCTGGGCGCGCTCGCCGCCGTGGTGCTGATGCTGGTGATGACCGGCTCGCGCGGTGCCATGGTGGGCCTGGCGGTGGGCGGCGGTGCGGTCGCATTTGCCTGGCGCCGGCAGTTCGACCGTGCCAGCCTGCGCCGCTGGATGCTGTGGGCCGCGGTGGTGCTGGTGCCGCTGGTGCTGGTGGTCGGCTGGCAGTTCGTGCAGGGGCTCATCGAGCGTGTCGCCGTGCAGGCCAGCGGCCGGCTCGGCGATGCATCTTCCGGAAGGACCGAGCTCTGGGCCGACGCCTTCAAGGTCATGATGGAGAGTCCCTGGACACTGCTCACCGGCTTCGGCTGGGGCGGCTGGGACAGCCACAACTTCCGCTACGTGGCGCACAACAACTATCTGTCCTTCTGGTTCGACCTCGGGCTGCCGGGCCTGATCCTGCTGCTGGTGCTGACGGCCGGGCCCTATGTGGTGGCGCGCCGCGCGCTGCCGCAGGCGGCGCCCGGCGACCGCGGCCAGCTGATCGCCTTCATGGCGGGCATCGCCACGCTGCTGGTGGCCATGGCCTTCCTGACCCTGCTCTCGCCCTGGCCCTATCTGTGGGCGTACATTGGCCTGATGATGCGTCTTGCGGTGCTGCAGGGAGCGCCAGCCGCTGCGCCGCGTGCCGTGGCGCCGGTCATCGGCCAGCGCGTGATCACGCCGCCACCGACCGCCGCGCTGCGGCGGTCATGACCCGGCGGGCAGCAGGGAGCAACCGTGAAGCGCCAGGCGGCGATCCTCGTATTTGCACGGCTCGCCAACTATGGCGTGATGCTGCTCAGCCCGCTGTTCCTGGTGCGGCTGCTCAGCGTCGAACAGTTTGGCGAATACCGCGAATTCATGTTGTATGCCGGCATCCTGCAGTGGATCGCCGGCTTCTCGATCAACGACAGCCTGCTCTACTTCATTCCCGCCGATCCGGCGCGCAAGCGCGCCTTCATCCGCAGCAGCATGCTGCTGGTGGCGCTGGCCAGCGGCCTGCTGGTGCTCGGCGTCCTCGGCACCGATGCCATCATGCAGGGCGGGCTGCTCGGCTGGTTCGCGCTGCCGCTGGCGCTGTACGTGTTCTCTTTCGCGAACTTCGACTTCTGGGAAGGGCTGTTCCTGGCTGCAGGCCGCAGCACCGCCGTCCTCATCTACTCCACGGTGCGGCTGGCCGCGCGCATGATCGTGGTGGTGGTGGCCGCCGCGGTCTGGCGCGACGTGCAGGTGATCGTCTGGGCGCTGGTCGCCACCGAAGTGCTGCGCCTGCTGATCTCGGCGGTGGCCTGGTGGCTGTGGGACCGGCGGCAGCCGGTGGCGCAGGTGCTGAACGCCGCGCGCGAGCAGTGGCGCTTCTGCGCGCAGACCGGCATGGCGCGGCTGGTGATCATGCTGAACCGCAATGCCGGCGCGCTGCTGATCGCGCGCCTGCTGGGGCCGGTGCCGCTGGCGCGATACACCGTGGCCACCTACCCGGAGCCGGCCGTGGGCGCGATCACCAAGTCGGTGTTCCTGGTGACGCTGCCGGAGATCGTGCGCCGCCGCCAGAGCATCGGCAATGCGGCACTGGATGTCTGGAAGCGCGGCGTCTCCTGGGTCTGTGCCGGCATGTTCCCGCTGCTGGTGATGCTGCTGGTGCGCGCCGAGGATTTCATCCATGTGGCATTCGGCGCCGAATACGTGCCGGCCGCCCCCTTGCTGCAGGCCTTCGTGATCGTGATGGCCCGCAACTGCGTGGACTTCGCCACGCCCATGCAGGCCATCGGCGAGACCAGGCCGTTGCTGAAGTGCAATGTGGCCGCATTGCTGGTCAACGCCGCGGGGCTGGCGGTGCTGATGCCCTGGCTGGGCGCGCTGGGTGCCGTGCTGGCCTTCGCGCTGGCCATGATGGTGGAGCCGCTGCTGCTCGCGCCGCTGGTGATGCGCCGCTACGAGCAGCGCTTCGCCGGGCTCTTGCAATGGCGCGAACTGGCCAAGGTCGTGGTGGCCACCGGCGTGGCCGGCCTCGTCATCGCCATTCCAGGATTGCCCGGCCTGCCGCTGTTCCTGAATCTTGCGCTGGCAGGCGGGGCGGCGGCCCTGGCCTACCTTGCGGTGCTGCTCGCGTTGCGTTCCGAATGCGCCGCGATCGCCCTCAGCTCTTTCCGGCAACGGGTATGGCCGGCACGAGCGCGCGTCGCCGCCCCAGGGCAGGGCTCTCGATGAAGCGCCACGACAGCCACGACACCACCAGCGAGATGGCGGCCACCGCCCAGGCGTATGCAGCGGAACCCTGCAGGCCCAGCTCCACGAACACGTTGATGACCAGCCCATGGTAGATGAACAGTCCATAGGAGACGTCGTGCTCGCGCAGCGCACCACGTGTGAATCCCGGCGCGGTGTAGGCGAACGACATCGCCAGGAAGGCCAGCGCCACCGGCTGCATCACGTCCTTCAGCGGCGCATCGGGCAGGAAGTACATGCCGGCGAGGTAGCCACCCAGCCACCACAACGCCTTGCCGCGGATCATCGTCCAGTCCTGGATGCGCAGGCGATGGAACAGCAGCCCCAGCATGAACAGGTAGAAATGCGGCACGATCGAGTAGCGCAGCAGCTTCAGCTCCAGCGTTTCCGTTCCGTCCGGGCCGGTGTCGAGCATCGGACGGAATACCAGCGCCAGTGCCGTGGCCAGCAGCCACAGCGCCACGAAGCGGCGATTGGCGCCCGCGCTGCGCGACAGCAGCAGGTAGAGCACCGGCAGCATCACGTAGAACTGCAGCGAGACCGGGATCGTCCACAGCGCGCCGTTGTAGGTGCCCGAACCGAAATCATCGAGGAAGCCCGGCGTATAGATGAGCCCCACCAGCTGGGTGCCCAGCCAGAACACGCCGGGTCCGTGCAGGAAGTCGAAGCCGAAATAAAGCGCCACCACCACGGTGGCCAGCACGCAGGCCCACAGGCCCGGAAAGATGCGCCGGATGCGGCTGCGTGCATAGGTGCGCAGGCTCTGGCTGCGCTCCCACGAGGCGGCCACCAGATAGCCGCTGATCACGAAGAAGATCGGCACGCCCGGAAACACATCGACGAACCACCACCAGTCCGGCTTGTCGATGCCGAGGCGCGACATGCAGTGCCGCACCAGCACGAGCACCGCGATCAGCAGCCGCAGGACGTCGAAATTGTTGCGAAGCGCGGCGTTGGAAGAGGAGGCAGGAACGGGCGACAAGTGGCTGGCTGGCAGTTGGGGCGCCGGCGGCGCGAGACCGGACCTGCATGGTACCGAACACGGATGACGTGACAAGCGGAGTCAACCATGCAATTGCTTCCCCTCGTCAAAGGTGCGCTGACCTTCGTGCCCGGCGTGATGTCGCTTGTCGGTGTCCGTCCTACAGGCGGCTCCACCGCGGCGTCATATTGCTATGGCGTATGGATGAAACACCTGGTGATGCTGACAGAGGCCGGCATGCCTTCGGTGCCGGCGGTCGTCGCCGAGTTCGGACCCGGGGATTCCCTCGGCACCGGCCTGGCGGCCCTGCTCAGCGGTGCGCGCCAGTGCCTTGCGCTCGATGTGGTGCGCTTCGCCGACCGCGATCGCAACCTCGCCATTTTCGATCAGCTGGTGGAGCTGTTCCGCCAGCGCGCGCCGCGTCCGCAGAAGGGCTGGCCGGATTTCGATCCACTTCTCGACGAAGACCTGTTCCCGCATCGCATCCTGACGCGCGAACTGCTGGCGAAGACGCTGAAGCCTGAGCGTGTGGCGGCCATCCGTGCCGACATCGAAGCCGGCATCCCGGGCGGCGAGTCGGCGTTCATCCGGTACCGCGTGCCCTGGGGCGCGCCACAGCCCGGGGAGGCCGGCACTGTCGGCCTGGTGCTGTCGCACTCGGTGCTGGAGCATGTGGATGACGTTGCGGCATTGCATCGCGCCTGTGCCGCATGGCTGGCGCACGGCGGATGGTTCTCGCACCAGATCGACTTCAGTGACCATGGCATCACCGGTCGCTGGAACGGCCACCTGGCCTATCCGGACGCCGCCTGGAAGCTGGTGCGCGGCCGGCGCCCGTTCCTGCTCAACCGCGTGCTGCTTTCGCAGCACATCGAGTCGATGGAAAAGTCCGGGCTCGTGATCCGCCGCCTGATGCGCAATGCGCGCACTGACGGCCTGTCGCGCGGCCAGCTTGCGCCGCGCTTCCGTGCCTTCGGTGACGAGGACCTGCAGTGCAGGGGTGCCCTGGTCCAGGGGACCAGGGCATGAGCTCAGTCGATCAGCGCCTTCGGTGCCGCGATGGTGCGGTTCGAGGTGGTGGCCCGACCTTCCACTTCGGCCGCCATCCGGTGCAGCACGCGCTCGAGGTTGGTGTAGCCGTCAGAGCCCACCTTGTTGGGGTCTGCCGGCACGCTGAAGCCGCGCTTGTTCTGTGCCAACACCGGCCAGCCACCGGCATTGCGCTGGCAGCGCTCGCTGCCGTCCGCCGCCACGCAGTTGATGACCTGGCCGCTGCGATCCTTCACGCTCTTCACGATGCGCGCATCCACCGGATCGCGATCGGCAGGGCGCGCGCCCACGTACTTCAGTACATGGTTCAGCACCTGGTTGTTGGCGGTGGGCATTGCAGTCAGTCCCTTCGGCCACGAAGACGGGCGGGCCGAGGGCTTCAGCACCGCGATGGCCTTCTGGATCGACGAGATCGTGACGATCGACCAGGGGTCGCTGGTGACGCCGCTGGCCAGGTTGTCGGCCGCATACAGGCTGGAGCCGGCCAGCAGCGGGAACTTGTACCCGCCCAGCTGGATCTCCTTCACCTTCGGGTTGCCGTGGTCCTTGCCGCGCAGGAACACATTGCCGACCACGATGTTCTCGGAAGCCGTGTCGCCGCCCTGCAGGTCCACTTCGTAGTACTTGCGGTTGTAGACGACGTTGTTCACGAACACCAGCCGCGGTGCGCGCGACAGCGGGTTGCGATCGGCCTGGTGCGCCAGCAGGTTGCCGATCATCGACACCGAGCCGGTGTTCTTGGCGCCGAAGATCACGCCATAGCCATGCGAGCCCTTCGAGTGCAGCGACTGGTTCAGGGCCTCACCGAAGATGGTGTTGCGGAATGTGATGTTGTTCCAGTGCCAGTAGGCCGAGGCGGTCTCGTCGATGGCCCACTGGAAGGAGCAATGGTCGATGACGATGTTCGACACCGGCTTGTCGGCGCTGGAGTCGATCACCAGCGCATCGCGGTTGTCCGGGTTCGGGCCGCTCTTGTCGTCGCCGGGACGCACGCGGATGTGCTGCACCAGCACATTGCTGGCGCGGATCCACAGGCCGGCGCCGCGCAGCATGATGCCCGGCGACGGCGCGGTCTGGCCGGCGATGGTGATGTTCGGGTTCTTGATGTGCAGGTCCTTGGTCAGGCGGATCGTGCCCGACACCTCGAACACGCACACGCGCGCACCGGATGCTGCAACGCACTCACCCAGCGAGCCCGCACCGGACTCGTTGAGGTTCGTGACCTTGTAGACCTTGCCGCCGCGACCGGCGGGCGTCTCGATGCCGAATCCCGCGGCTCCCGGGATCACCGGGACGGCCAGAGCGGGGGCCGCGAATGCCACGGCCGCAGCCGTGAGCAGGGCGGTGGAAACAACATTGCGGACGAGGGGAATGGAATGGTTCATGGCCTGCCTGGGTGGATTCGCGGTTCGGGTACAGCGCGGAATCCTTCGCTACGCCGACTCATGCAACCAAAATTACCGACACCATCCTGGTGTCGCAACTGTAGGAAAACACCGACAAG
>CAYQJU010000047.1:2623-3897 GCA_964417875.1 uncultured Steroidobacteraceae bacterium | reverse complement strand
GCCGCGATGGATGTGTTCGCGCTGCCCTCCACCTCGGTCGAGACCTTCTCGAATGCGGCACTGGAGGCCATGGCGATGGGACTGCCGGTGGTGCTCAGCGACATCGGTGGCGCGCGCGAGATGATCAGCGAGGGCCAGGAGGGCTTCATCGTCCGGCCGGGTGATGATGCGGCACTGGGCGATGCGCTGCGGAAGCTGTGCCGTGACCACGCCGTCCGGCAGCAGATGGCCGCCGCGGCACGCGCACGCGTCGAGAAGCAGTTCGCCTTCGGGCGGATGGTCGAGGCTTATCGCGCCATCATCGCGCCGGCGGCCACCGGCGGTGGCGACAGGCTGTCGATGGCGGCCACATAGGGCGCGAGGATGCGCTCCTCTCCATATTCGCGGGCCATGTAGGCACGGCAGCGCTGGCTGGCCTGCTGCCAGGCCGTGGCATCGGTGGCCAGGGCACGCACCGCCTGCTTCATCTCGTGCAGGTTGCGCACCGCTTCGCCCAGTCCCTCGCGCGCGATCACGCCGTCCGGATCGAAGAAGGCCACCACCGGCACGCCCCGCGCCCAGGCCTGCAGGTAGGAGTTGGGAAAGCCTTCCGAATCGGAGGTGTTGGCGAACACCCGCGCCCGCTCGTAGAACGCATTGATCTGGTGATAGGGCACGCGGCCGTGGAAGGTGAGGTTGGGCGTGGCCGCAGCGCGGCGCTCCACCTCTTCATAGAGCGACTCGAAGCGCGGCTGGCGCCCGCCGATCATGTGCATCGGCATGTCCCCCAGCGCCGCGGCGAGATCGACGGCGAGGTCCGCGCGCTTGAAGGCGCGGATGTTGTTGACCCACAGCACGTCGATGTCGCGCTGCGCGAAGTCGAGCATGCGGCGCGGACCATCCACCAGCATCGTGGCCACGGTGGAGTCGAGGCCGAAATGCTCGCGCAGCGCGCGACGCTGCTGCTCGCTCTGCGCCAGCACCACATCGGCGCGCGCCAGGCCGTACTTGTACAGCGAAGTATGCAGCCAGAACCGCGGCCCCGATGCATCCAGGCGCGCCACCAGCCGGTGGGGGACGCAGTCATCGTCGTGCGCGACGCGGAAGATCAGCTTGCGGCCATGCTGGCGCGCGAACATGGCCAGCTCGCCGACCTGCATGCCGGCGCAGCTGACGTAGTAGACATCTGCATCGGCACGCCGCGCGGCCGCCCACAGGCCGGTCCAGCGCGGATGCACGAACCGCAGGCCGGGCAGGCCGGCCGCAGTGTCATAGGCGATGTGCGTGGTGACGCC
>CAYQJU010000047.1:0-2523 GCA_964417875.1 uncultured Steroidobacteraceae bacterium | reverse complement strand
ACGTACTTGTCGTGGATGCGCCCGAGCGAGAACAGGCTGATCACGCGCGCCACGAAGGGCGTGATGCGGCTGATCAGGCCATGGCCGCGCCGGTAGCTGCCCACGCCGATCTCCTCGACCACCTCGAGGCCATTGGCCTCGCAGAATTCGTGCATGCCGCGGCGCGAGATCACCTCGTCATACACGGTGGGGTAGGGCGCGAAGCCGGGCTTGCCGGCGTTCTTCAGCTTCCACGCCCAGCGGTAATAGAGCACATGCAGGAAATGCGGCGTATGCCGCGCCAGGAAGCCCTGCACGCCGTCCTTGTCGGGCACGCGGATGATCATGATGCCGCCGGGCTTGAGCCAGCGGACGAAGTTGTCGAGCACCTTGCGCGCGCCTTCCACATGCTCGAGCACGAAGGCGTTGTAGATGATGTCGAAGCTCTCGGGTGGCAGTTCGACGGTGCGCAGGTCGCCCACCATGCCATGCTGCAGGTCCTTCATCTGCACGCGCCGCGCCTGCAGCGCCTCGGCATCCATGTCGATGCCGGTCAGCTCGTAGTCCACGCCATCCATGCGGAAGTACCACTTGCGGCCGCAGCCGGCCTCCAGCACCTTGAGCATCTGGCCGGGCTTCCACTGGGCGCGCAGCCTTTCCTCGAGCAGCTGCAGCTCCGTCTCATATTGCGGAATGATCTTCATCGGTCGGTCCTTCATCGTGCCACTCCGGCAACGGCGGCCGGCGGCGCGGCCGGCGCCAGCGTCTGGCGATACCAGTCCACGGTGGATGCGATGCCGCTGCGCAGGTCGATGCGCGGCCGCCATCCCAGCGCCGCCAGGCGCGACACATCGAGCAGCTTGCGCGGCGTGCCGTCCGGCCGGCTGGTGTCGAAGCGCAGGCGGCCATGAAAGCCGGTCTCGCGTGCCACCATCTGCGCCAGTTCGGCAATGGAGATGTCTTCGCCCCAGCCGATGTTCACCGGTTCGATGTCGCTGTAGTGCTGCATCAGGAACACGCAGGCGTCGGCCAGGTCATCCACATGCAGGAACTCGCGCCGCGGTTGGCCGGTGCCCCAGACGGTGACCTCGCTGTGGCCCGCGCTGACGGCCTCGGTGAACTTGCGGATCAGCGCCGGCAGCACATGCGAGCTGGCGGCGTCGAAGTTGTCACCGGGGCCATAGAGGTTGGTGGGCATCGCGCAGATGGCATCGAAGCCATGCTGGATGCGCCAGGCCTGCGCCATCTTCAATCCCGCGATCTTCGCGATGGCATACCACTGGTTGGTGGGTTCCAGCGGACCGGTGAGCAGGCAGTCCTCGCGCATCGGCTGCGGCGCCTCGCGCGGATAGATGCAGCTTGAGCCCAGGAACAGCAGCTTCTTCACGCCATGGCGCCACGCCGCCTCGATGACATTCGTCTGGATGGCGAGGTTCTGGCCGATGAAATCCGCCGGATAGCTGTCGTTGGCGAGGATGCCGCCGACGCGCGCCGCGGCGAGATAAACCTGGTCGATGCGCCCGGCGGCAAAGAACTCACGCACCGCCGCCTGGTCGGTGAGGTCGAGTTCGGCGCGGGTGCGCAGCACCAGTTCCGCGGATCCCTGCTGCTGCAGGCGGCGCACCAATGCCGCACCGACGAGGCCGCGGTGCCCGGCGACGAAGATCCGCGTCTTCATTCCGCGTACCGGCACACCTTGAAGCCCTCGCGGCGCACCATCGCATCGCGACGCGCGATCTCGAGGTCGGCGGCGACCATCTCCTGCACCAGTTCGCCGAAGCCGGTCTCCGGCTGCCAGCCCAGGCGCTCGCGCGCCTTGGTGGGATCACCCAGCAGGGTCTCGACTTCGGTCGGCCGGAAGTAGCGCGGATCCACCCGCACCACGGTGCGGCCGCTCTTTGCATCGACGCCCTGTTCCTCGACGCCGCTTCCCTGCCAGCGGATGCGCATGCCCAGTTCCGCGCCGGCCTTCTCGACGAACTCGCGCACCGAGTGCTGCTCGCCGGTGGCGATCACATAGTCCTCGGGCTGGTCCTGCTGCAGCATCAGCCACTGCGCGCGCACATAGTCGCGCGAGTGCCCCCAGTCGCGCAGCGAATCGAGGTTGCCCAGGTACAGGCAGCGCTCCAGGCCCAGCGAGATGCGCGCCAGGCCGCGGGTGATCTTGCGGGTCACGAAGGTCTCGCCGCGGATCGGCGACTCATGATTGAACAGGATGCCGCTGCAGGCGAACATGCCATAGGCCTCGCGGTAGTTCACCGTGATCCAGTGGGCATAGACTTTCGCCGCGCCATAGGGCGAGCGCGGATAGAACGGCGTGGTCTCACGCTGCGGGATCTCCTGCACCTGGCCGAACATCTCCGAGGTCGAGGCCTGGTAGAAGCGGGTCTTCTTCTCGAGGCCCAGGATGCGGATCGCCTCCAGCAGCCGCAGGGTGCCGATCGCGTCGGCATTGGCGGTGTACTCGGGCGTCTCGAACGACACCGCCACATGGCTCTGCGCGGCGAGATTGTAGATCTCGTCCGGCTGCACCTGCTGCACGAT
>CAYQJU010000046.1:0-22081 GCA_964417875.1 uncultured Steroidobacteraceae bacterium | reverse complement strand
GTAGCCGCGAGCGAGGAAACACACGGCCCAACTGGCACCGATCACACCGGTGCCGATCACCGCTACCTTGTTCTTGTCCATCTGCCTCTCGTTGTACCGCACTGCGGTCTTTTTGCGCGCGGTGATCCTAACGACATGGACCAGCGGGAAGCAATTTGACCTCAATGATGCTCAAATGGTTATCCGTCCTCCTGCTCTTCTTTTCGCTTTGCTTGTCTGCAAGTCCTGTCCATTGGAATTCGCACTGCGGTACGATGGATTCTCCGGGGGAGGAACCACCATGCAGCATCCACGTCTGATTTCCGCGCTCGCCATCCTTGCATTTGCACCGGCCGCCCTGGCCGTGCCCGATGGCCCCATGCCATCGCGCAACGCGGCGGCGGCGGGTCCGCAGGACCCGGAATCGATTGCCCGCAACAGCTACAACCAGGGCCACGAAGCCGTGCAGGGCGCGGCGAAGCTCGAACTGGAGGCGGCCACCATGCCGGCTTTCGCCTCACAGTACGCCGACACCGCGAAGAACCGCCTGCGTACGGCGCGCGAACACTTCCGCAAGGCAGTTGAAGCAAAGCCGGACATGAAAGAGGCCTGGAACATGATGGGCTTCACCAGCCGCAAGCTGGGCGACTATGAAGAATCCCTGATTGCCTACGAGAGGGCGCTGGCGCTGTCGCCGGATTACCCCGAGGCCATCGAGTATCGCGCCGAGCTGTTCCTGCTCACCGGGCGCCTGGCCGAGACGAAGGAATCTTATGTCACGCTGCAGAAGCTCGATGCGGCGTATGCAGGCACGCTCAAGACGGCGATGCAGGATTTCCTCAAGGCAGGCAAGTCGTTCCCGGCCAGCGTCTCGGCGAAGGATCGCGAAGACTTCGCGAAGTGGGTCGCGACGCTTTGATCTGAGCGGCGCCGACCCGATGCGGATCGGCGCCGCCACCCAGCGGCGGTGAATGCCTTACCGGCGGTCCGGACGCGCAGGGTCCACATTGCGTCGGGTGGTGGATGCCTGGAAGGCCGCATCATCCAGATGTCGCACCTGCCCCGAATCATCATCGGCCCCATCCGCGCCTGCAGTCTCGCTGGTCGATGACACATCGGTTGCCCCCGCACCCTGCAGCAGGTGCTTCGCGCGATCGACCTCTTCAGCCGTATCACAGTGCACGGACAGCAGCGTCCCGCCACTCTTGACGCGTCCCTCGTAGCGCTTGGCTTCATATTCGGGCACGCCCATGCCGACCAGCGCGCCCACCAGGCCGCCAACCGCACCACCGGCACCCAGGCCTGCCAGACCGGCAACGATCGGTCCGGCCGCAATCAGGGGACCGATGCCCGGGATGGCCAGCGCACCGATGCCGGCCAGCACACCCAGTGTGCCGCCGACCACGCCGCCCACCGTGGCTCCCGCCGCAGTGCCTTCCGGCGCCTTGGTGTGCTTCTCGTGCGCAAACTCCCGCGTGCTGCGCGAGTCCGGCAACAGCACCGAGATCGCGCTGCTGGGGAAGTCCGCGGCGATCAGGAGGTCAACCGCGCGCTCAACTTCGACCTGGGTGGAAAAGATGCCGAAAACCGCCTTGTTCCTGCTGGCCATGATGACTCTCCGGTTGGGATTACGTTTTGCAGTGGCATGCGCCAACGGCGCCCGGTCTGTGACCGTATGTGATGGCAGCGGAACGGGAAGTAGGAGCACTCCCCATCCGGGGCACGTGCAACGCTGACGCACTGGAGGGGCGGCGCTTGGCAGCCCGGAGAGATTGAGAGATCGCCGCACGCTTCTGCAGGACAGGAAGCCCTGCAGAAGCGAGGACGGAATCAGCAGCTTGTCCTAAGCGAAGCCCTTCAGCTCCGCCGTGTTGATCGGCAACGTCCGCACGCGCCGACCCGTTGCCGCATAGATGGCATTGGTCAGCGCCGGCACCACCGGCGGCATCGCCGGCTCACCCAGTCCCGTGGGGTCGTTGTCGGTCATCACGAAGTGCACCTCGACCTTGGGCGCCTGGTGCATGCGCAGCAGCGGATAGTCGTGGAAGTTGCTCTGGTCGACGCGACCGTTGGTGAAGGTGAGCGCCTGCGACAGCGCCTGCGACACGCCATCGATCGCCGAGCCTTCCACCTGGTTGCCGCCCGCGCTCGGGTTCACGATCTGGCGACCGACGTCGCCGGCGATCCACACCTTGTCGACGCGCACCTGGCCGGTGCTGCTGCTGACCGAGGCCTGCACCACCTCGGCGAAGTAGCCCTGGTGGCTGAAGTAGGCGGCAATGCCCATGCCGGTGCCCTTGGGCAGCTTCTTCGTGCCCCAACCGGATTTCTCTGCCACCGCCTTCAGCACGCCGGCCAGGCGCGCATTGCTGAAGCCGACCGACGTACCGAACTGCGAGCGGGTCACGGCCGGTTCGCGTGCCGGGCCCAGCAGGTCGAGCTGGAACTGCAGCGGATCCTGGCCCGCGGCATGCGCCAGCTCGTCGATGAACGACTGGAACGCGAAGGCCAGCGTGTTGCTGCCCGGCGCGCGCATCGGACCGGTGGGGACGTCCAGCGGCATCATCGAGAAGCCGAAGTCGAGGTTCGGCACGTAGCCGGCCGGGAACTCGGTTGCGCTCAGCGTGGCGGAGCCTGCCGGCTTGCCGCTGTTCGAGAAGGTGACGAAATGATCGCGGAACGCGACCAGCTTGCCCTGGGCATCGAGCCCCGCCTTGAAATGGTGGAAGCCGCCCGGGCGGAACACGCCGCTCTGCACGTCCTGCCGGCGATTGCGCACCAGCTTGATGGGCTCGCCGTGCGCGTTGGCGATCGCGGCCGCCTCGACCATGAAGTCGTTGGAGAGCCGGCGTCCGAAGCCGCCGCCGTTGCGCGTGACATGCAGCGTGATGTCCTTCTCGGCAATGCCGAGCAGCCGCGACACCGCGGTCTTGCCGCCGCCGGGCATCTGTGTCGGCGACCAGATCTCCACCTTGCCGTTGCGGATCGCGACGGTGGTGTTCATCGGCTCCAGCGCCGAGTGATTCACGAATGGCGCCTCGTAACGCGCCTCGAGCACCTTGGCGGCGTTCTTCAGCGCCGCATCCACATCGCCTTCCTTCGTCAGCGACTCGGCCGGCGCGCCCTGCGCCAGTGTTGCGGCCTGCGCGATGAAGCCTGCGGTGGACCGCTTGGCCGTCTCGCCCTCGTCCCACTGCACCTTCAGCTTGCCCAGCGCGCGGTTCGCCTGGTGCCACTTGTCGGCCACGATGGCAACGCCATCGGTCAGGCCGTTGTAGAGGCCGGCGTCGAGCTCGGTCACATTGCCCTTGATGACATGCACGCCGCGCACGCCCGGCAGTGCCCGCACCTCATCGAGGTTGGCGCTGACGAACTTGCCGTTGAACACCGGGCACTTTTCATACACGGCATATTTCATGCCCGGCACGCTGACGTCGATGCCGAAGATCGGCTGGCCCTTCACGATCAGCGGGCTGTCGACGCCGCCGTGCGGCTGGCCGATGATCTTGAAGTCCTTTGGATCTTTCAGCTTCACCGACGCCGGGTCCGGTGGCGCAATGCGGGCCGCGGCGGCGGCGAGCTGGCCATAGGTGGCCTGCCGGTTGCTGGCCCGGTGATGAACGACACCGTCGGCGGTCTCGCACTGTTCGACCGGCACGCCCCAGGAGCGCGCCGCGGCGGTGACCAGCATCAGCCGCGCGGATGCGCCCATGCGGCGCAGCAGGTCGTAGTTCATCGGGATCGACATCGAACCGCCGGCGAACTGGCCGCCATAGCGCACCGGATCGACCTCGGCGTCTTCGGCGCGCACGTCTTTCCAGGCCACATCCAGCTCTTCGGCGATGATCTGCGGGAAGGCCGTCTTGATGCCCTGGCCGATCTCCGGATTCTTGTTGACGATGTGCGCCTCGCCGTTCGGCGTGATCCAGATGTAGGCGTTCAGCGTCGCGGAGCCCTTGTCGCCCACTGCGAAGGCGGGCAGGCTGAAGTTGAGCATGAGGCCGCCGCCGGCCGCCGCGCTGGCCGTGAGGAAGCTGCGGCGGGACATGCCATTTCGTTGTGCCAGGTGTGACATCACGCCATCTCCCTCGTGTCTTCGGTCGGAAGGCCGGCGGCCTGCTTGATGGCCGCGCGGATGCGCACATAGGTGGCACACCGGCACAAATTGCCGCTCATCGCATCGTCGATGTCCTTGTCGGTGGGCTTAGGCGTGCGCTCGAGCAATGCCGCCGCGGCCATGATCTGGCCGCTCTGGCAGTAGCCACACTGCATCACGTCGAGCGCGAGCCAGGCCTCCTGCACCTTTTTGCCGATCTCGCTGTCGCCGATGGCCTCGACGGTGGTGATCCTGGCGTTCTCGCTGATCGCGGAAACCGGCGTTACGCAGGCGCGCACCGGCTGGCCGTCGACATGCACCGTGCAGGCGCCGCACAGGCCCATGCCGCAGCCGAACTTGGCGCCTTTCAGGTCCAGTTCGTCGCGCAGCACCCAGAGAAGTGGAGTGTCGGCCTCGACCTCGACGGTCTGCGGCTTGCCATTGACGTTGATGGTGTGGCTCATGCGATACCTCGGTATGCGCGGCGCGGGCCCACGCGTCCTGTTTTTCCGGCCGTCAGACCGCCCCTTTGCCGCGCAGTCTACTGCACCCGGCGCGGCTGAGGGCATCTCCGTCCGGCCGGCGCAAGCCAGTGCGGTGCACAAGATGTCCGCGAAGTTTGCAGACCCGGGCGGGCAGATGGGATATTTTGTCGCGCCAAAGGCGCCTGCATCCGTCGGAGCACAGACTCCAGCGGCGCCATCTCGGGGGGAGTACATGAACAAGAAGCGCTTGGGCATTTTCGGCGGCATCGTGATCCTGGCCGGCGTCGTGGGGGCATGGGTGCTGGTGCAGCCGGGGCCGATGGCCTTTGCCGAAGGCCGGCGCGTGGCGCTGGCCGACTATGAGGGCAGTCCCACTGGTGTGCCGGCGGACTTCACCGATGCCGATCCGCTGGCCCGCGGCCGCTATCTGGCCGTCGCGGCCAACTGCCAGGCCTGCCACACCCAGGACGGCGGCATTCCGTTCGCAGGCGGGCGGCCGTTCCCGACCGATTTCGGCACCATTTATTCGACCAACATCACGCCCGATGCCGGGACCGGCATCGGCTCCTGGAGCGATGCGGATTTCCTGCGCGCCATGCATGAGGGCGTCTCGAAGGACGGCAAGCGGCTGTATCCGGCCTTTCCCTATGCCGCCTACACCTACCTCACCGACGAGGACGTGCTGGCGATCAAGGCGTACCTGTTCAGCGTCCCGGCGGTGGACTACACCGCGCCTGAGAACTCACTGCGCTGGCCCTATAACCAGCGCTGGCTGATGGGCATCTGGTCGAAGTTCTACAACCCGGACGAGCGCTTCCAGCCGGTGGCCGACCAGTCCGCGGAATGGAACCGCGGCGCTTATCTTTCCGAGGCGCTGGGCCATTGCGGTGACTGCCACACCCCGCGCAACCTGCTGCAGGCGCTCGACAACCGCAGCAAGTTCGCAGGCGGCATCGCCGACGGTTGGCGCGCGTACAACCTGACCAGCGACAAGGATTCGGGCATCGGCGCATGGAGCACCGAGGCGCTGGAGCAATACCTGCGCACCGGCCGTTCGCCCGAACACGGCACGGCCTTCGGGCCGATGGCACTGGCAGTGCACCTGAGCTTCCAGGAACTGACGCCATCGGACATGAAGGCCATCGTCACCTACATCCGCAGCGTGCCGCCGGTCTCCTCGCCGGACCTGCCTGCACCGAAGCTGCAGGTTGCATCGGCTGTGCCCTCGGAGGATGCCGCTGCAGAAGGCAACCCGCGCGGTCACCTGATGTTCGCCAGCATGTGCGCCGGCTGCCATTCATGGACCGGCGCCGGCAGCTATGTGCCCTACACGACGCTGACCGGCAACCGCGCCGTGAACGATCCCACCGCCACCAATGTGGCCCTGGCCGTGCTGCATGGGACGAGCACGCTGCCCGACTCGGGCGAGATCGCCGTGATGCCGGCCTTCGGCGCGGCCTGGACGGATGCGGAGATCGCCGATGTGTCGAACTACGTGATCGCGCGGTTTGGCGCGAAGCCGTCTTCGATCACGGCCGATGAGGTGGGGCGGCTGCGGGCGATGCACTAGAAGGGGGTGCCGCGTCGATGTCGGGGTCTGCCAATGCCGGCGCCTTGTAGTAAGTCTCATCGTCCAGCGTAACGGTCGGGATGCCGGGACGCGGATGGGCAGGCTCGTGCCGGCCCGCGGATTTGATCTGACTGCCGGTAACGTCCATCATCGCCCGCCGGTTCAGGACAGCCGGCCGGCATCGGCCGGGAATGCGGTACCCCGATGAACAGGCCCCTCATCCGCCTTTCCCCCGAGATCACCCGCGCGAATGCGCTGGCCATGATGGACTGGCTCAAGGACCCGGAGGTCACGCGGTACCTGAGTGATTCGCGGCATGTGTCGCGCGACATCGAGCGGGTGGTCAACCGGGTGCACCTGCCCACGCTGACGCATCTGTTCAACCAGGGCGGACGGTTCTTCATGGTGCATGACGGGCAGCGTGACATGCCGATCGGATTTGTCCGTCTCGTCACGGCTGGCCCCGACCATGAAATGGTCATCGTCATCGGTGAGCGCAGCAACTGGGGTCGCAAGCTCGGCACCAGCACATTGCAGCTGGGCCTGAAGGCGGCGTTCCTCGAGCTGCGGGCCAGCCGGCTGATCGCGCGCATTCATCCAGGCAACGTGTGGTCCATCAGGGCGTTCCGCAATTGCGGCTTCGAGCTGCACGGTGAAAGCCCCACGTTGCTGACCTTCGTGCTGGCGCGCGAGCGCTATCTCGCCTTGCCGCGCCACATCGCGGCCACGGCGCCGGAGGTCCGCATCACGCAGCTCGATCGGGAGCGGCTGCGCAAGCTGATCGCGGCCGCGCAACGGCGCGACAATGCGGATCAGCAGGTGCTCACCAGCCTGGCCACGGAGATCGATCGCGCCATCGTGGTGCCGCCGCAGCAGGTCGCGCCGGATGTGATCACGATGAACAGCCGGGCGCGATTGCGTGTGAATGACGGGCCCGCCGCCGAGATCTCGGTGGTGTATCCGGCAGAAGCGGACCGCCGCGCGGGCCGGCTGTCCGTGTTCTCGCCCGTCGGCACGGCGGTGCTGGGATTCCGCGAAGGGGATCGGGTCGACTGGCTCGGGCCGGAGGGACCGCTGACGATCCAGATCGAGAAGGTGGTGTATCAGCCGGAGGCGGCGGGGGATTTTCACCTGTAGGGTGACGGGGCGCACAGGCGGACAGGCGGACCGTTGGACCGGTGGGTCGGTTGGCGGGTTTGCCGGGTTCGCGTGCCTTGGGGTACCTCGCCGCGCGAGCACATCATCTGCCGCCCGGGACGATTGACCACTTGCAGCGCCTTCGGCAAAGCTCGCCGGACAATCGATCACAAAAGCCCCCCTTTTTGGTAGCGATCGTCCGGTGAACGCTGCGCCTTACCCGATTGATCCCCTGTCCCAGGTCGTGTCATTGCTGCGGCCCCGCGCCGTCCTGACCAACCTTCTCAGTGGCGAGTGCAGCTGGACCGTGCAGCATCCCGTCGCCCACGGACTGCCGGGCTTCTGCGCCGCGATCGCAGGACGCTGCGTGATGGACGACAAGCGCGAGCTCCCCCGCGTCCTTTACACCGACGATTTCGTGCTGCTGCCGGCGACTGGCGCATTCACGGTGTCCAGCACCGAACCTTCGATGCGCGCCGTGGGCGGGACCTTCCGGCTCGGCGGAACAAACCCCGGGTTGCTCGCCTCGCTGTTGCCACCAGTGGTGCACATCCGCGGATCCGGACGCCTGTCGGAGCTCTTCGAGCTGGTCGCCGCGGAAACCGCGGACCAGCTTCCGGGCTCAGGATTCATGCTGTCGCGACTGGTTGAAATGATGCTGGTCGAAGCGATGCGCCAGACCGCGGTGCGCGATCCACCTGTGGGCCTGCTGCGCGGACTGGGCGATCCGTGCCTGGCGCCTGCGCTGGCGCTGCTGCATTCGAACGTGCGGGAACCCTGGACGATCGGCGAGCTTGCCAGCGCCGCGACGCTGTCCCGGTCGGCATTCCACGATCGCTTCACGCAGCAGGTCGGCATCGCACCGATGGAGTACCTGCAGTACTGGCGCATCGAGATCGCCAGGGACCTGCTGCGCGTGGAAGGGATGTCGATCCCGGATGTCGCCGCGCAGGTCGGCTATGGATCGCGCAGTGCTTTCAGTGCGGCATTCCGCAAGCAGGTCGGGCAGTCGCCAGCGCACTACGCGCGGCAACGGTCAGCTCCCGGAGCCTGAGCATCGCGTCAGGCTCGTCCGCGGGGCGTGTCAGTTGCGGGGAAAGGCCGCCTGTTCCTGCTCTGCACGTGCTGCCGCCAGCCGCGGCTGGACCCATGCCTCGAACATGAGGCGCATCCGCTCGCTCTGCTCCTGCGACATGTGCGGGGTCATCTTCTCCAGGATGCGAAGATTCGTGTCGTGCTGGCGGTTGAGGGTTTCCACCTTCAACTGCGCTGCAGCCTGGGCGTCCATGGACCCGCTCCTGCTGTCGATCTCGAGCGATTCCTCTGTCTCGCGCCGCAGCTCCGCCATGGCAGTCTCGCTCAATGCCTGCAGCTGCTCCGGGCTCAGGTTCAGCACCGTACTCCACGCCCGGACGCGCGCCGTGGCCGTCACGTCGGACTGCAGCAGCGCGTCGGCGCGGCGTTCCTCGTAGGTGGCTCCGACTAGGGGTTGGCGCACCGAAGCGGTGACCACCGGAGGAGGAGGCAAGGGCCCGGCTGGCTGTGGAAGCATCACGGGAACTGGCGGCAGCGCGGGCCGCGCCGTGGTCACGGGCGCCGGGCGCGCTGCCAGCATGCGTTGCTGTTGTTCCTGCAGCAGCTGCTGCTGCCGGCGTTGCTGTGCCTGAGCCTCAGCCTGGGCCTGCACTGCCTGGGCAAGCGAGGCTTCAGCCAGGGCGAGCGACGCTTCCGCCTGTACGAGCTGCTCCTTCAGGTCCGAGACCTGCAGCCGCTCGGTCCGCAGCCCCCGCCAGAGGTTTACCGATACGCAACCCATGACCACAACCAGCGCCGCAGAAACCACGAGTGACGTTCGCATGGCATTTTCTCCGCCTTCCATTGCAGCTCCCCCCAGGTCCATCTGGCCACATGCTACTGCCGATCCGCGGAACCCGGCGATGTTCCGGAGCGTCCCGGTCCCGGTCCACCGGCCGCCCGGCGTGCGAAATATGTTAATTCCCTCGCAATTCCGCGATGCCGGTTTGTGCGCAAGTTCCGGCCCCCGACCCCGTGCCGGCCGACAATCCCGCCCATCCCATGCGCGGCTTCCTCGTCACCATCTCCCTTTCCCTGCTGCTGGCGGTCGCCTTCCTGCGGACCAGCCACAGCATCACGATCAAGCGCTGGCTGCTGCCCGTGACCGCGGCGGCACTGGCCGCGATCCTCGCCGCCTGCTTTGCGACCTGGGCGGCCGGCGGCACGACGGCGGGCTATGCCGTGGGTCTGCCGCTGGGATTGTCGGCAGGCTGCCTGCTGCACCACCTGCTCGAATACTGTCGCTCCTGCGGCGCCACGCCTTCGCTGCGGCAGTCCGTGCTGGACTTGCCGCACCACCACGAGGCGTCGCCGCGCCGCTGCCAGAGCTGCCGCCACAGCTTTCGCGGCTGACCTACAGCTCCGACGCCGCCTTCAGCCGCGCCTTCAACCGCCAGTACGGCAGATTCGCCGCGCGCTTGCGCGCCACCCGCGATTCTCCGCCGGAGTCCGTCTCCCCCTCATCGGCCGACTCCGGCAGCGCACCCTCGAACGCCCCGGCAACCTTCCAGGCGCCGGTCGCTGCCGCCAGCTCCCCGGTCTGATCGGTCTCGGCCGGTGCCAGGTTGTTCCAGGCCAGCAGCTCGAACTCCGCGGCCGGCACGGGTCGGCAGAACAGATGCCCCTGCTGCACATTGCACCCACGCCCCAGCAGGAACGCGGACTGCGACTGCGTCTCCACGCCTTCGGCAACCACATCCAGCCCCAGCTCGTGCCCGAGCGCGATGATGGCCGCGGCCAGTGCGCCATCGCGGCTGCCATTGGCGACGTCGGTCACGAAAGCGCGGTCGATCTTCAGCTCATCGAGCGGAAAGCGCTTCAGGTAACTGAGCGACGAATAGCCGGTGCCGAAGTCATCCAGTGACAGGCCATATCCCCGCGCGCGCAGCCGTTCGAGCATCTTCACGCCGGACTGCACATCGCGCATCAGCAGCGTCTCGGTCATCTCGAGCATCAGGCTGGAGGGCGACAGTCCATGCCGCAGCATCAGCGCATCGAGCTTGTCGATCAGCGTCATGTCCGCAAGGCTGGTCGCGGCGAGATTCACCGACAGCGGGATGGCAGGCATCCCGGCATCCGACCATCTGCGCAGATGGCAACATGCGGATTCGAGCACCCAGTCGGTCAACGGCAGGATCAGGCCACTTTCCTCGGCCAGCGGGATGAATTCTCCGGGAGACAGCAGGCCACGTTCGGGGTGCTGCCAGCGCACCAGTGCTTCGGCGCCGACCACGACGCCGCTGCCGGCATCGACCTTGGGCTGGAAGTGCAGGCGCAGCTCGTCCTGCCCGATGGCGCGGCGCAGCTCTGTTTCCAGCAGCAGGCGCTTGGTGGCCAGCACGTTCATCTGCGGATTGAAGAAGCGGTACTGCGCGCGGCCGCCGTTCTTGGCGGCATGCACGGATTGCTCGGCACACCGCATCAGGCCCGGCAGATCGCCGGTGTCGCCTTGGAAGAACGCGATGCCGATGCTGGCGGTGAGCACCAGCGGCTGGTCTTCCACCGGGATCGGTTGCGCAATGACCTTCAGCAACCCCTGCGCCACAACGGTGGCCTGGTCCTGGCCTTGCAGGTCAGGAACCAGCAGCGTGAATGCATTGCCGCCGGCGCTCCCCAGCAGCAGCGTGCGGTCGCCGGCGCGGCTGCCGTACGCCAGTTCACTGTCGGACGCCCAGGCCCGCAGCCGCTCGCCCACCTCTTTCAGGATCGCATCGCCGGTACTGCGGCCGAACGCGTCGTTCACGCTCTTGAACAGGTCGATGTCCAGGTAGAAGAGGGCGCAGCTGGAGCGCAGTCGTTCCGCACGCTCGAGCATGGGATGCGCAAGGTCGGCGAACAGCTTGCGGTTCGGCAGGCCGGTGGTGGCGTCATAGTTGGCAAGTCGCCGGATGCGCTCGCGCGCCTCGGCGCGTTCGGTGATGTCCTGGGTGATGCCTTCGATGCCGGTGGTGTTGCCCTGTTCATCCAGCACCGCTGAACCCTGGGCGTAGAGGGTGCGGATGGAGCCGTCGCGACGCATGATGTTGAGCTGGAGCTGCATCGGCGTCTTGTCCCGCGCCAGCACGGTGGTGGCCTCCATCAGGCGTTCGCGATCTTCCGGCACTACACGATCCATCAGCAGCGCAATCAGGCTGGAAGGTTCTTCATGCTCCGGCACGTCCAGGATGCGCAGCAACTCCCCGGAGAATTCGAAGCCGCCATCGGTGGACACCGACCAGTTGCCCATGTTCGCGGCGCGCTGCGCGCGCACCAGCCGCTCGGCCGTGCGCCGGGTCGACTCGGCCGCGGCACTGGCGCGCAGTGCATAGCGCACGCGATGCGACAGCAGCGACCAGTTGATCGGCTTGGTGATGAAGTCGGTGGCGCCATGCTGGTAGGCGAGGTCGATGGACTCGGTGTCGTTGACGCCGGTGAACATCAGGATCGGGACCAGTGCGCCATGCGGCAGCGTGCGGATGCGCCTGCAGACTTCATAACCATCCATGCCGGGCATGATCAGGTCGAGCAGGATGAGGTCGAAGCGCTGTCCGGTGAACAGCGTCAATGCGGCCGCGCCACTGTCCGCCTCGCTGACCTCGAATCCGGCGTGTTGCAGCGTGCTGGCCGCGATGCGCCGCGACAGGGAGTTGTCGTCGACGATCAGCAGCCGGGCCGGCGCGCCAGCGTCGTGGATGCCGGTGCTCATGATGCCTCCGCAGTCACGCTGCAGGCGCCCGCAAGGTGCGCGGCAATGCGGGCCTGGGCACGCTGGTGTTCGCCGTTCAGGCGATCCACGTCCTGTGGCGCAATGCTGCCCTCGCTGCGCAGGCGGCTCTCGAGGTTGCGCGCGAAGCCGGCCAGCGCCAGGGCGCCCACTTCGGCGCTGGAGGATTTCAGCGTATGCACGCAGCGGAGCACCGTCTCGGCATCATGGGTGGTGGCGGCCAGACCGAAGGTCTCCATGATGTCGTTGGCATCCCGCAGGTAGTGCTGCAGCAGCATGCGGGGGAATTCCGGCTCGGAGCCGTCGGCCACCATCGGCAGCGCGGCCAGCACTGCGGGGTCGAACACCGGCAGCGCGGTGGCCGTCGGCGAGGGTGCCGCATCCCCGCCAAGGTATCTCGCGATCATCTTCGCAAGCGCAGCAGCGGACAGCGGCTTGGCCAGATAGTCGGTCATGCCGGCGGCGAGGCAGGCCTCGCGGTCGCCGGCCATGGCATTGGCGGTGATGGCGACGATCGGCAGCGGCGATGCCGGCGCGGACTGCTGCTCCCAGGCGCGGATGCGCCGCGTGGCTTCAAAGCCATCCATGCCCGGCATCTGGCAGTCCATCAACACCATGCTGAAGGACTGCTGCGCGACCAGCCGCACCGCTTCCGCGCCACCGGTGGCGACGGTCACCGACAGGCCGAGCTGCGTGAGCATGGCCTCGGCCACGAGCTGGTTGATCTGGTTGTCCTCGACCAGCAGCACCGCATGACCCGTGGCCGGCGAGGGCGCCGGCAGGGCAGGCAGCTTGTCGGTGCTGGCGGGGGGCACGTCGCCGACTACGGCGTTCAATGCCTCGAACAGCTGCCGGCGTCGCAGCGGCTTGCTGAGACAGCGCTGGATGCCCAGCGTGCGACGCTCCGCCTCGCCAACTTCCGCCGCCGGCGAAGTCAGCATGACCAGCCGCATCTGCGCGAAGGCTGCGTCCGCCCTGATCCAGCGCGCCAACTGCAGGCCGTCGGTGCCGGGCATGCGCAGGTCGATGACCGCAAGTTCAAAGGGCTGGCGCGCCTGCGCTGCGGAGGTGATCAGCCCCATGGCTTGCTGCGCGTCACCAGCGCAGGTCACCTGCATGCCGAAGCCCTGCAGCTGCGAGTGCAGCGTCCCGCGACTGACCGGGTGATCATCGACGATGAGTGTGCGGATGCCATCGAGCAGTTCACTGGATGGAGGCGCAGCTGGCGGCACGCGCGATCTGGGCAGCCGCAGGTCGACGAAGAAGCGCGCGCCCTCGCCAGGCGAACTCTCGACGCGCAGGCCGCCACGCATCATCTCCACCAGCCGCGCGCAGATGGCCAGTCCCAGCCCGGTGCCGCCGTACTCGCGCGTGGTGCTGCCGTCAGCCTGCAGGAACTGCTCGAAGATCCGGCCCTGCGCGGCAGGCGCAATGCCGATGCCCGAATCCTCCACGCACAGGCTGACCAGCACGTCACGCTCGGTTTCCGCCTGCAGCACCACCCGCACCACCACCTCGCCGGTGGCCGTGAACTTGATCGCGTTGCTGACGAGGTTGGCGATCACCTGCCGCAGCCGGTAGGGATCACCACACAGGGCGAGCTGCGCATCCGGCGGAACGCATTGCGCCACCAGTTCCAGTCCCTTGCTGGCGGCCGGCTGCGCGAACATCGAGACGGCTTCCTCGACCACGGTCGAAAGGTCGAAGTCGACGGCTTCGAGCTCCAGCTGGCCGGATTCGATGCGCGAGAAATCCAGGATGTCGTTGATGACATCCAGCAGGTGGCGACCGGAGACCTGCACCGCCTCGGCCCACAGCCGCTGCTGCGGCTCGAGCGGACTCTGGATCAACAGCTCGTTCATGCCCAGCACGCCATTCATCGGCGTGCGGATCTCGTGGCTCATCGTGGCCAGGAACTCGCTCTTGGCCTGGCTGGCCGCTTCTGCGGCGTCCTTGGCGAGCTGCAGCTGCGCCGTGCGTTCTCTCACCTCGTTCTCGAGCTGGTCACGATGGGCCGCCAGCCGGCGGTCGCGTTCGCGCAGCTGCCCGATCATGTTGTTGAAGCCGCGGCCCAGCGAATCCAGCTCGACGATGCCGTTCTGCGGCGTGCGCACGCTGTAGTCGGCCTGCGTGGAAACGCGCTCCATCAGTTCGTTCAGTCCGGTCAGCGGCTGCAGCAGCGACGCATTCAGGCGCCGCAGCAGCGGACCGCTGGCGGCCAGCGCGAGCAGCGCCACCACCAGCGTGGCGGCGATCTGCCAGGCGATCTGCAGGTTCAGGCTGGCAAGGCTCACCGCCAGCACCAGCCGGCCGGCCTCGCCCGGACGGACCTGCACCGGCTGGCCCACCATCAGGTAGTCGAAGCCGAGCGAAAGATCCTGTCGCGCCATCGGCCCCAGGTCAGGAAGTTCCACCCCGTCAGGCTGGTAGCGCGCCAGCGGCCGGCCATCGCTGCGATAGAGCACGGCGCCGGCAATGTCCGGTGAATTGCGCAGCGACTGCAGCAGCGCGTCGGCGGCCGCGTCATCCTCGAAGGCCAGCGCCGCGGTGCTGTTCTCGGCGAGGATCCTGGCCTGCACGCGGCTGGTGTCGAGCATGGACAGCAGTCCCAGCACGCCACTGCTGAGGACGAACAGCACGGCGACCACGCCGAGAGAGATTCCCAGCGTCAGGCGGTTGATGCGATGCAGGCGCATCGCGAGGGTGACAGGCTGCTTCACCGCAGCACTTCCGTGGCCAGCCGCAGCAGCTTGGAACTGAGTACGAGCTGCGCCTGCTGCGCGGCCGCCAGATTCGCCACAAAGCTGATCCTGTCGCGGTTGACGGTCATGTTGAGCATTGCACCCTGCCGCGCGGCATGGTGGCTTTCCGCGACGGTCAGCACGGGACTGTCGCGCAGTCCCAGTACCGTGCGCGGCAGATCATCGGCGGCGGAGCGCGGAATGAACAGGATGTGGCATTCCGCCAGCGAGCCTGCAGGTGGCTTGCGCACGATCTTCAGATGACGCTGGCCCACCGCCTTGCCGTGCAGTTCATCGATCTCCGGGCCGAACGGATCCGGCGCGAGGATGCACAGCTTCAGCGTGCCACCCACGGCTTCCGGCCAGCTGGTGAACTGCGCAAAGTTGTACAGGAACGCCGCCTTCACCTGATATTCCGAGGGCTCGGCGGCACCGGAAGAAACCCCGAAAACCGCCAGCGCGCCCAGCAGGATGGCGGCACGCATGCGCGTCAGAACCGGTAGCCGAATGTGATCCGTACGCTGCGTCCGTCCTGGTCGAAGGAGTTCTGCCAGTTGGAGTTCGCGGCCGGCGTTGCGTAATGCTTGTCGAACAGGTTGTAGATGGCGAGCGAAGTCTCCAGTCCCTTGCGCTGCGCGCTGCGCGTGAACACCAGGTTCGAGATCGAGTAGCCGCCCAGATGGCTGCCGTCGTGGGTCAGCCTTCGCGATTCATGCCGCAGCTCATAGGCGGCGCGAATCCCGCCCCAGGGCAGCATCCCGGACAGATTGACCTTGCCCAGCACGCTCGGGGAATTGACCAGCTCCTCGCCATTGCGCGATGCCACATCCTGCAGTGAGACGCTGCTGCGAAGTCGCAGCCCTGCACGCCAGGTGCGGTCCACCGACAGCTCCGCTCCCCGCGCGGTGATCTTCTCGCCTGACTGGTACTGCGGGATCCCGTTGACCGGATCGAGGCCCAGCGCAATCAGGTCCTGCATGTTCCACTGGTACAGCGAGGCACGCAGAGACAGGTTCGGCCCGATGCGGTGGTCGGTCACCAGTTCCAGCGTGTCGATGCTCTCGCCCTTGAGTGCGGCGTTGCCCACCTGCGTGGCGCCGTCGTCATAGTCCCGCTCGAAGGCATTCGGGGCGCGATGCGCGCTGCCATACAGCGCCTTGAATGTGGTCGCGGGAGATGCCTGCCAGATCAGTCCGGTGCGCGGACTCACGTCCGTGCCGGTCATGTTGTTGCGGTCGACACGCAGCCCCAGGGTCGCCACGAGCTGATCTGCGATGCGCCATTCGTCCTGCGCATAGACGCCGAGGCGATAGCCGGGACTGTGGATCAGCAGGTTGTCGGCCGGATTGCCGCTGACCGGCACCACCTGGTCGGAGCGGGGCGAGTCCTGTCCTTCGATGCCCAGCGACAGCTTGTGATCGGTGAGGGCGGTATAGAGAAGCCGCAGTTCACCGCCGTGCACGCGGCTCTGCGTGTCCGATGCGAAGCGGTCGCCGGAATACTTGAACAGCGTGCGATATTGAAGCGCGTTGCGGAACAGGCGTGCCGCGACCTGCAGCCGGTCGCCGGCGAAGGTGTCTTCGTACTGCAGCTGCGTCAGGCCGACCTTCACCTCCATGTACTGGCCGGTGGAGAGCGGATCGGAGAAATATGTGCCGGTCGGGTCTTCCTTCAGCCACGCGCCATGGGTGTGCTCGACGGACCAGGCACCATGCTCCACCTGCGCGAACCATCGCCGGGTCTGTTCGCCGTCCATGCCGGTGGCGAGGCCGGCTATGCCGGAGTCGCCATAGGTGAAGTACAGGTCTTCGCCATCGGCATCCATGCCGGACATCGACACCAGCAGGCTGGTGCCATTGCCGAACACCTTGCCCCAGCTGGCGCGTCCCTCGCGCCGCGCCTGCGGGTCCTGCCACGATGCCGACACCTCGGCGCCATCCAGCTCGCCGGCAGTGCGCGTGATCACGTTGACGACGCCGAACATCGCGTTCTGGCCATACACCGCGCCGCCGGGGCCGGGGATGAATTCGATCCGCTCGATCAGGTCCATGTCGACCGGGAAGGCCTGGCCGGCGATGCCGCTGTCATAGATCGGCTCGTTGATGCGGTTGCCGTTGATCATCACCAGCATGCGCGTGTTGAAGTCGCCCGGCAGTCCGAAGCCGCGGGCGCCCAGCGAGGTGCTCTGGCGGATGTAGGTGGTGTGGATGCCGGGCAGGCTGGCCAGCGCCTCATCGATCGAGCGCCAGCCATAGGCACGGATCTCCTGGCGGGTGATCACGGTGGCAGCCGCGGCGACCTCTCCCTGGGCCTGCGCATACTTCGATGCGCCGACAATCTTCAGTTCGAGCAGCTGCTCCAGGCTCAGTGCGGTGAGCTCGGTGACCTGTTGCGCGTGAGCGGCCGGCAGGCCGATGGCCAGCGACATACAAAAGGCCAGCGGCCAGCGCATGGCTTTACATCGCCGGCCGGGATTGCGGGTCGCAGGTGTTGACGGACTGGTCGGCATCAATCGTCGGTCCCGCCGTATTCAGGGAGATGTCGGGAGATGCGATTCTCGCTGTAGCGGCGGCGCGTTTCGGCGATGCCGGCGGGCACTTTCAGGCAAATACGGGAAACCCTGACGTCAGAACCCGACTACACCCTGATCTGGCGCCCGTCCACTGCGCCTGACCAGCGCAGTGCGGCAGGATTTGCGCATACGAATTCCACAACCTTTCCGAAGAGGGACCTCATGAAAACCCTGGCGTTCGCAATGCTGATTCCGTTGGCGGTCTGCACCGGCATGTCGGTGGAATCTTCCGCTGCACAGCCCGCACGGTCGCAGTCGCCGGCCACCACGCCTGATGAGGTGCCCAGGACCACCGCGCAGGTGGACCTGATGTCCGCTGCCGGCAGTTCGGTGAAGGGCAACCTGACGCTGAAGAGCGAGGGACTGGCCGTGCTGTTGACTGGCGAGATCACGGGCCTCAAGCCCGGACAGGAGCACGGCTTCCATGTGCACGAGGTGGGCCAGTGCACGCTGCCCGACTTCAAGAGCGCCGGCGAGCATTTCAATCCCGCCCGCAACCAGCATGGCGCACCGGATTCGAACTCGAAGCACCTGGGCGACATGCCCAATGCCAAGGCCGATGACAATGGTCGCGCCGAGATCGAAGTGCGCCTCGAGGGCGCCACGCTGGAAGACAAGGACGGCGGACCCAACCAGCTTCTCGGCAAGGCGGTTGTCGTGCACGCCATGCCGGATGACTACAAGACCCAGCCCTCCGGCGGCTCCGGCGACCGGATCGCCTGCGGCGTGATCAGCTGAGGCTGTCGCCGCGTCCAGATGTCCTGTATCCCCGCCCCGAACCCGGGGCGCGGGTCCGCGCGCCTGTGCCATGAGCGGCTGATCGCAGCAACTTTCGCTCAAGCGCGTCATCTCCCCCAGCGAGCAGATATGCTCCACAGTTCAACGGCGACTTTTCCGGAAAAAGCCAGGGAAGGGGGGTTCATGACACGACACAGGGCACCGACGGTGCGGATTCTTGCGGCACTGCTGATCGTCTTCGCATTCAGTCATTCACAACCGGCGGCGGCAGCGGCCCCCTGTGACCGGGCCTGCCTGACTGGCCTGATCACCACCTATGTGGATGCGCTGGTGGCGCGCGATCCGGCGCGGCTGCCGCTGGCCGACACGGTGCGCGTCACCGAGGATTCGCGGGCCATCCAGCTCGGCGATGGCCTCTGGAAGACCGTCACTGGCAAGGGTTCCTTCCGCCACGATTACCTGGACACCGCCAAGCAGGTCGCGGCCAGTCATGTGGTGATGCTGGAAGGCGAGACCCAGGTGCTGCTGTCGGTGCTGCTGCATGTGCAGGAGCGGCGCATCGCCGGCATCGAGACCCTGGTCCAGCGCATCACCTCCGAGTCACGCTTCCAGCCCACCGAGCTGGGCAAGCCCGTGCGCGGCATGAACGACCCGGTGCCTGCCGGCCAGCGGCAGTCACGCCAGGAGATGATCCGGATCGCGCTGACCTACACCGAGGGACTTCGCATCGGCAACTTCACCGATGGCAAAACGCCGTTCGCGCCGGGGTCCTATCGCGTCGAGAACGGCGTGATCACCGCCGGTCCCGGCTGCGGCCGCGCCGATTGCGGCCTGTATTCGCAGAACATCATCCTGCATCCGGGGATCATCGCCAGCGTCGCCGCCGTCGATGAAGAAAGCGGTGTGGTGCTGCTGTGGATGAATTTCGGGCACACCGGCAATTCCTACGGCGAGGGCAATGCGCTGGTGACCTTCGAGGCTTTCAAGGTCTGGGGCGGGCAGATCCAGTCGATCAATGCCTTCTTCAAGGGCCTGCCGGTGGCCACTGCCCGCTTCTGGCCGTCGTCGGATCCGGTCGAGTTCTAGCGCTGCGAAGCGCCGGGCATCCGGCAGGGCTCGGGCCCGTCCACGCGGACGGGCTCAGGGCCAGTTGAAGCGCACGCCCACCGAGAAGCGGCCGGCGTCTTCACCGAATGCCTTGTCCAGGTAGTCGTAACCCACGCGCAGGCCCCAGGTGTCGTTGAACGCAGCCACTGCGCCGATGCCCGCGGCCAGGCCCGCCTTCGTGCTGGAGCCGATCAGGTTGTTGAACCTCTGGCTGCCCAGCGGGTTCAGCGCCTGGCCCCGGGCCCGGGTCTCCGTCTTGCCCAGATAGGTGCCGGCCCGACCCTCCAGCGACAAGCGCTCGTGAAGCGGCCAGTTGCCCGCCAGTGCAAGCAGGACGCCGGTCGAGCGCACCGTGACGGACGCATTCGACACGGCACCGCCATCATCGACGGCCACCGAGTATCGGGCTTCGCCCAGTTCGATGAACGAGGCTTCCGCGGCCAGCAGTGGCGAGAACCGCCATCCCAGCGAAATGGCAAAGCCGGTGTCGCGCCGGTCGCTGCTGGTGGCCACCACGCCCTGCTCCTCGATTGCCGAAGCCGGAAGGCCGATGGAGGCGAAGCCGATGTCGAACCCTGCATACGGGGGCGGCGCCGCCGCAGAAGCCGGTGCCGCAGAGCCGCAGAGTGCAACGCCTGCCGTGATGGCAAGGTCCCGGGGAAGCCTTGATTTCATCATCCGCGCAGGATACCTCAGGCCCGGCAGCGCACGCAGCGGTAGACTTCCGGCATGGAAAAACTCCGGTCCGTGCTGAAATCCACTGCCGGCGACCTGCTGGTCGCCGCACTGGTCGTGGGCGTGGTCTTCATGCTGGTGCAGATCTTCAACCAGGGCCGGGTCCTGCAGCAGATCAGCCAGGACCAGGCCACTGTCACAGGCTGCGCGCCGGGCATTGGCGAAGGTGAGGAATGCCCGGAGGATCCGGCAGCGTCCGGGGCTTCCGCACCGGCTGCGCAGGTTGCGCCGGTTTATGTCACGGTGACCGTCGCCGAATAGCGGCGGGGCGTCGCGTGCAGCGGGCGAGATGTTCGCTCAGGAACAGCGGCAGCCTACGCCCCTGACAGGTGATATGGCGCCGGCCCGGAGCCGGCGCCAGTCCATCACACTGCGGCCAGCAACTGGTCGTAGATCGCCAGGCTGAAGTCCGGCGGAAGCAGCCGCTCGATCGACCGGGCGAAGTCGCGGGTTTCCTCCAGCATCAGGCGCGTGAAGCGCTGGTTCGCGGCCGCATCCAGTCCCGGCTCGAAGCCCATGCTCAGTGGATCGAACGGGACCGCGGCCCCTTTCGTCGGCAGATAACGCGCGAGCGACCACAGCGGCCCCATCATCACCGCCTGCGAGAGCGCGAGATCGACGCGGGAATTATTCCGATAGCCTGAGTCGAGGAAGGCCAGCATGACCCAGTAGTTCAAGTTGCCAAGCCAGGCGAGGGCGCGCAGGTCCGCATCGGCGATGCTGTTGTCATGTCCTGTGTAGGCGGTGGGATTCCACGGCACCTGGTAGCAGGGGAAGCGCGCATCGGTGGCGGGGAGGTTCCACACGTCCGGCGTCTTCTCCAGCAGCGAGTGCGTGCCTTCGTACACGGAACGGAAGAACGTGAAGTGACCGATCTCGCCTTCGTCCTTGATGTGCGTGAGGTCCTCGGTCCACTGGTCGAAATCGACCTCGGCGGCACCGGCTTTCTTGACATTGCCCAGCGCCTCGATCACCGCATCATAGAGAGGACCGACATGGTTCGGACCGATGCTTCCGCCGAGGGTGGCCTGCATGCGGTCGAGCAGTCGCACCGATGAAGGGCCGGTGCCACTGGTGGTGTGCAGTGCCTCCGGCGTCGCTTCGCAATAGGTGAACTTCGCAAGGCTGACCGGATTGAGCGGTGCCAGCTCGAACGGGAAGGGGTAGATCTCGGACTCGTAGGGAAAGTCCTGGCGCGTCAGCACGGGCGCTGCGTCCAGTTCCACCAGCAGCCGGTTCACGGCGCCCAGGTGCTGCATCTCCTGGATGGTGACGCCCATGAACGAACTCGCGCCCGGCACCGGGTTGCCGACCATTTCCGTATAGGCCGGCTTGAGCGAAAACGCGCCATAGAGGTACTGGACCATCAGGTCATGCTCGATCTCCGCCGCTTCGCGAAGCAGCCGGACCAGTTCCAGATATGGATTGGAGAAGTCCCGGTGAACCGGGGCCGTCTTGTGTTGCGCGGCAAAGAGCTTGCCTGGTCCCGCGGCGACGCCAAGCAAGGCGAAATTGCCCAGCAGCGCGCGGCGTGACATTCCATTGCGTGCCATTCGATCAACCCCCGGATAGTTTTTTGTCGAACTGGCGCGAGAGTGTACACGGCAGTCAGTCATTTCCGGGTGATCAGATCGCCCGGCAGCCATGGCCGCGAGAATCCGCGCCGCGTACCGAAAACATGGCTGCTGGCGGGGGCAAATCGGCTGCGCCGCAGGCACGCGCAGCCCGTACGGTTCCGGAAGGCATTTGAGCGGCGGTGCGCGCCAAGGCACCATACGACCCCCGTTTTCCGCCCTGGATGAAGTCCCGCCATGCCTGTCTACCGCTCCCGAACCAGCACCCACGGCCGCAACATGGCCGGCGCCCGCTCCCTGTGGCGTGCCACCGGCATGAAGGACGCGGATTTCCAGAAGCCCATCATCGCGGTCGCCAACTCGTTCACGCAGTTTGTGCCGGGGCATGTCCACCTGAAGGATCTGGGCCAGCTGGTGATCAGCGAGATCGAGGCGGCCGGTGGCGTGGGCAAGGAATTCAACACCATCGCCGTGGACGACGGCATCGCGATGGGTCATGACGGCATGCTCTACAGCCTGCCTTCGCGCGAGATCATCGCCGACGCAGTGGAATACATGTGCAATGCGCAC
>CAYQJU010000045.1:0-22420 GCA_964417875.1 uncultured Steroidobacteraceae bacterium | reverse complement strand
AGCGTTCAATCTGAGCCAGGATCAAACTCTTCGACAATAGAAGTTTTGAGCTTCAATCTAAAAGAGCAATCAAAGGCCCATTGCTGGACTTTTGGTCACTCGGTCAATTCGCACCAAAGTGCATGACACGAGTCCCCACACAAATTACTTGCCGAACTTTTAAAAAGCGCCGGAGCCGCTGGGGTTCCGGGGTTGCCACGTTCCGTTCTGGTCCGTGGCGAAGGGGCGGCAAGTATAGCGACAGTCCGCTTCTCGTCAACCCTTCTTTTTCAGTCTTTTCCGAGGGGCCCTTGCTGCGCTGTTTGCGCTGCGAAGTGCCGTCTGGAGGGCGCGCAGTATAGTCATCGCCAGTGCCCTGTCAACGACCCTCAGCAGTGATTTTTCTGGCCCCCTGGGAGGCCCTGCGCGAAAGGGCGGAAATGTCTCCGCCCGGTCATTCAGAGTGCGGCCGGAAGCGGGAAGTTCAATCTCCCCGCGCCATTCAGCCGTGCGGCGACACCTGCACGCGGGCAAAGCGCCGCGGGCCCAGCTGCAGCACGTATTCGGAGCCCGGAATCAGCCGCATTTCCCGATCGGTGGTGCGGTTGCCGTCGACCTTGACCGCGCCTTCCTGGATCTTGCGGTTTGCCTCGGAATTGCTGGCCGCAAGGCCGGCCTCCTTCAGCGCCGCGGCCAGCTTCAGCCCGCCTGGATTGTCGCTGGAGAGGAACTGCAGCGGCAGGTCCGTGGGCAGGGTCTTCTGCGAGAAGCGCGCGATGAAGTTCTCGCGCGCGCGCTCTGCTGCAGCGCGGTCGTGGAAGCGGGCGACGATCTCGCCGGCGAGTTCGAACTTCACGTCGCGCGGGTTGCGGCCCTCCTGCACGGCACGTCGCAATGCATCAATCTCGCCCAGTGGCCGGAAGGAAAGCAGCTCGAAATAGCGCCACATCAGCGTGTCGGATATCGACATCAGCTTGCCGAACTGGGTGTCCGGGTCTTCGGCGATGCCCACGTAGTTGCCGAGTGACTTCGACATCTTGTTGACGCCATCCAGGCCCTCGAGCAGCGGCACGGTGATCACCACCTGCGGCTCCTGGCCATAGTGTTCCTGCAGCGCGCGACCGACCAGCAGGTTGAATTTCTGGTCGGTGCCGCCGAGTTCGACATCGGCCTTCAGCGCCACCGAGTCGTAGCCCTGCACCAGCGGATAGAGGAATTCGTGCAGCGCGATGGGCTGGTTGGAGCGGAAGCGCTTGGTGAAATCGTCGCGCTCGATCATGCGCGCCACGGTGTGCCTGGCTGCGATCTCGATCAGGCCGGCGGCGCTCATCTGGCCGAACCAGCGGGAGTTGAAATCCACCTTCGTGCGCGCGGCGTCGAGGATCTTGAACACCTGCTTCTCGTAGGTGACCGCGTTGCTCTTGATCTCGTCGGGCGTGAGGCGTGGCCGCGTGACATTGCGGCCGGTGGGATCGCCGATCATGCCGGTGAAATCACCGATCAGGAACACCACCTGGTGGCCAGACTGCTGGAACTGGCGCATCTTGTTCAGCAGCACCGTGTGGCCCAGGTGCAGGTCGGGCGCGGTGGGATCGAAGCCGGCCTTGATGGTCAGCGGTCGACCCTGCCCGAGCTTGCGCTGCAGGTCGGCGGTAGTGAGGATTTCCTGGGTGCCGCGGGCGATTTCCGCCATCTGCGCGGCGTGCTTGCCGGATGCATCCGGCGACGGATTGGATTGGCTCATCGCGCCAGAGGATAACGGATGCCCCTGCCTTGCGTGTCGGGCCTCGCAGTTTGGAAGGCGCCGGGGATTTGCCGGTTGCCTGACCCGGCGACCTCAGTTAGTTTCCTCGGCATCAATATTATGTAACCGACTGATCCGGCGGACCTTCATGTACCAAGCCACGTATCGAACGAAATCCCGCCGCAAGACCTCGCTGTCCGGCCTGCAGATTGCCTGCTGCGCAGTCGTGGTGGGCGCCGGCATCTATCTGGGCGCGAAGCTGTTCAACCGCACCGAAGAGGCCGGCGTGGCCGCAGCCGCGCTCGAAGTGGCCGCGACGGCCACCACCGCCGCCAGTTCGGCACAGGCGGTGGCCGAAACGGCGCTGGCCAACCTGTCGGAGATGAAGATCACCGTGCAGCGCAACGACACGCTGGATGCGATCTTCCGCCGCCTGGAGTTCTCGCTGACGGACCTTGCGAACATCCGCGGTATCGATACGGCACGTTCCGCCCTGGATCGCCTGAACATCGGCGATGTGCTGACGCTGCTGACGCGCGACGGGGAGCTGGTCGGGCTGCACCGGCTGATCGGCGATGACCAGCTGCTGAAGGTGCAGCGCGATGCCGAATCCGAGGCGGGGTTCGTTGCCATCGTCGAGGACATCCCACTGACGCGGCACGTGACCGCCGCAGGCGGGTCCATCCAGCCCACGACCTCCTCGCTGTTTGCGGCGGGCGCATCGGCCGGCGTGCAGAACCGCACTCTTTTCAACATGGCCGACATCTTCCGCTGGGACATCGACTTCAACCGCGTGCAGGAGGGCGACTCCTTCACGCTGGTGTACGAAAAGATCGAACGCGACGGCCAGATCATCAAGGACGGCAACATCCTTGCCGCGGAATACATCAATGAAGGCAAGACCTTCCGTGCCGTGCGCTTCGAATTCCCGGACGGCACCGTGGAGTACTACACGCCGGAGGGCGTGAGCCTGCGCAAGGCGTTCCTGAAGACGCCGGTGCAGTTCTCGCGCATCAGCTCAGTGTTCAATCCGCGCCGGCGCCATCCGGTGCTGAACACGATCCGCGCGCATCGTGGCGTGGACTATGCGGCCCCAACCGGCACCAAGGTGTATGCCGCCGGGGCCGGCCGGGTGCAGTTCCGCGGCGTGAAGGGTGGTTTCGGCAACCTGGTCGAGATCGCGCATGCCGGCAAGGTGGTGACGCGCTACGGGCACCTGCAGCGCTTCGCCCCAGGGCTGAAGAACGGGCAGCGCGTGAACCAGGGCGATCTGATCGGCTTTGTGGGCAGCACGGGCCTTGCCACAGGTCCCCACCTGCACTTTGAATTCATCGAGAATGGCGTGTACGTGGACCCGCAGAAGGCCATCAAGCGCAGTGAACCCGGCCCGCCGATTCCCGCCGACCTGCGTGCGGTGTTCGATGCGCAGGTCACGCCGCTGCTGGCGCATCTGGACGCGGCGACCGTACCGACCGGCACGGCGCTGGCGGCCCGCTGACGCGCAGGCCGGCCCCGCACCTTTTCCATGAACCTGTTCGCCGGCCTGATCTCCGGCACCAGCATGGACGGGGTCGAGGCCGTGCTGCTGGAGATGTCCGCCGACCGCTTCGCGGTGCGCGGCGCGCTGCACCTGGACTATCCGCCCGCACTCACCGCCCGCCTGAAGCAGGCGGTGGCCTCGCCGGCCGCCTGCGGCCTGGATGAGCTGGGGCAGCTGGATGCCGAGGTCGGCGAGGTGTTTGCCGATGCGGCGCAGGCGGTGCTGGGACATTGCGGCGTGACGGCAGAGGCCGTGCGCGCCATCGGCAGCCATGGCCAGACCGTGCTGCACCGGCCGCGCGGCACATTGCGATACACACTTCAGATCGGCGATCCGAACCGCATCGCCGAACGCACCGGCATCGATGTGGTGGCCGACTTCCGGCGCCGGGACCTCGCGGCCGGCGGGGAAGCGGCGCCACTGGTGCCGGCCTTCCATGCGGCGGCCTTTGCCGCCCGTGGCGAGGATCGCGCCGTGGTCAACATCGGCGGCATCTCCAACATCACCACGCTGGCTGCTGATGGCACGGTGGGCGGCTTCGACACCGGCCCCGGCAATTGCCTGATGGACCTGTGGGCCGAGGAACACCTGGACGCGCCCTTCGATCGGGATGGCGCGCTGGCGGCGCGGGGCCAGGTCCACGAGCCGCTGCTGCGCCAGTTGATGGCCGAGCCCTATCTTGCGCTGCCGCCGCCGAAGAGCACCGGCCGCGAACTGTTCCACCGTGCGTGGCTGGCGCCGGCCCTGCAGCAGCACACGGCCGGCGTGGCCGATGTGATGGCCACGCTTTCCGAATTCACCGCGCGCACCATCGCAGATGCCTTGCGGACGGTGCCGGACTTCGCGCCGCGGGAGCTGCTGGTGTGCGGCGGCGGCGCGCGCAACCTTGAGCTGATGCGCCGCCTGGCCGCGGCGCTGCCCGGCATGCAGGTGCACAGCACCGCCGTGCGCGGCATTGCGCCGGAGCATGTGGAGGCGGCGCTGTTTGCCTGGCTGGCCGGGCGCTATCTTGCGGGCCTGGCCGGCAACATCACTGCGGTCACCGGCGCGCGCGGCCCGCGGGTGCTGGGCGGGTTGTATCGCGGCGCTGTCACGGGACTGTCACCACCGTGAACGAAGCTCGCGGGTCACGCATGGATTCGCTGATCAACCGCGAGCTGTCGATGCTCGAATTCAACCAGCGGGTGCTGGCACTGGCCGAGGACGCCTCGCTGCCATTGCTCGAGCGCCTGCGGTTCCTGTGCATTTCCTCGAGCAACCTGGATGAGTTCTTCGAGATCCGCGTGGCGGGCCTGAAGCAGCTGGAGGAACTGGGCGGTGATGTGGCGCCACTGCTGGCGCATATCCGCAGCCGCGCCGCCGGGCTGATCGACGCCCAGTACCGCTGCCTCAACGAGCGGCTGCTGCCGCAGCTGCATGCGGCGGGCGTGCGCCTGCAGCACCGCGACACCTGGAACGCGGAGGATCGGGCGCTGCTGGAGGCGCATTTCCACCAGGAGGTGGAGCCGGTGCTCAGCCCGCTGGGACTGGATCCGGCCCGGCCCTTTCCGCGCATCCAGAACAAGAGCCTGAACTTCATCGTGCGCCTGGAGGGCAAGGACGCATTCGGCCGCGACACCGAGCTGGCCGTGGTGCAGGTGCCGCGCTCGCTGCCGCGCGTGGTGCGCGTGCCGAACAGCGCCAGCGGCGTGTCGCTGGTGCTGCTGTCGAACATCGTCGCGGAATTCGTGCCGCTGCTGTTCCCGGGCATGCGGGTGACCGGCTGCTACCCCTTCCGCGTCACGCGCAACAGTGACCTGTTCGTGGATGAAGAGGAGATCGACGACCTGCGCCGCGCGCTGGAGGGCGAGCTGGCGCACCGGCGCTATGGCGCCGCCGTGCGGCTGGAAACCTCGGTGGACTGCCCGGAGGACGTGGCGGATTTCCTGCTCGGCCAGTTCCTGCTGGAACGCGAGGACCTGTATCGCATGTCCGGGCCGGTGAACCTGAATCGCCTGTCGGTGATCCATGACCTGGTCGGCCGCAGTGACCTGAAATATCCCACGTTCACGCCGGGTCTGCCGTGGCAGCCCGGAGTCGGCGCCAGCATCATCGAGCAGTTGCGTCACCGCGACCTGCTGCTGCACCAGCCCTTCCATGGTTTCGCGCCGGTGATCGATTTCCTGCACCAGGCCGCCTCCGATCCGCAGGTGCTGGCCATCAAGCAGACGCTGTATCGCACCGGCTCGGATTCGCCGATCGTCGACGCGCTGGTGACGGCCGCGAACAACGGCAAGGATGTCACCGCCATCATCGAGCTGCGGGCGCGCTTCGACGAGGAGGCCAACATCGGCCTTGCCACGCGGCTGCAGGAGGCCGGCGTGCACGTGATGTATGGCGTGGTGGGCTTCAAGACCCACGCCAAGATGCTGCTGGTGGTGCGGCGGGAGCAGGATGGCATCCGCCGCTACTGCCACCTGGGCACCGGCAATTACCACCACAAGACCGCGCGGGCCTATACGGACTATGGACTGCTGACGGCGAACGAGGCGATTGGCCTCGACGTGCACGAGATCTTCATGCAGCTGACCAGCCTGACGCGTACGCCGAAGCTGCGGCTGCTGCTGCAGTCGCCATTCACGCTGCATGAGCGGCTGCTGGCGATGATCCGCGAGCAGGCCGCGCTGGGGAAAGACGGCCGCATCGCCGCGCGCATGAACGGATTGACCGAACAGCAGGTGATCGAGGCGCTGCATGAGGCCTCGCAGGCGGGCGCGCGCGTCGACCTGGTGGTGCGCGGCATCTGCGCCCTGCGACCGGGAATACCTGGTGTTTCAGAGAACATCCGCGTGCGCTCCATCCTCGGCCGGTTCCTGGAGCATCCGCGCGTGTGGTGCTTCGGCGAGGGCAGCAGTGCGCGCATCTACCTCAGCAGCGCCGACTGGATGGAGCGCAACCTGTTCCAGCGCGTCGAGATCGCCTTCCCGGTACTCGATCCGCAGCTGCATGCGGCCATCCGCCGCGACCTGCAGCTGTACCTGGACGACACGGTCGATGCCTGGCTGCTGCAGGCGGATGGCAGCTACCGGCGTGTGGTGCCGCCGGAAGGCCCGGCGCTGTCGGCGCAGCAGGAACAGCTGAAGCGCTACGCCATCATCTGAGCCGGCAGGCCAGCGAGGGATCAGGCGGCGCGCACGCGCAGCCGCAGGCCCTGCGCGCGCAGGTAGCGTGTCTCGTCCTCCAGATCGGCCGCGGTGAGCGGCCGGCTGCGCACCGCGCGGCGCTTGAGGGCCAGTTCCAGCGTGCGCGGACGGCCCACCAGCTGAAGGTCCGGGATCGGATCGGCACTGCGGTCCCGGTGCAGCAGCACCGCCAGGCGCAGGATCAGCGCCAGGTACATCGCGGCGCGATCCCATGGGGGATCCAGGTCGGCGAAACCGTCCAGCAGCAGCTTCTTGCGATGCACGCCCACCAGTCGCGCCAGCACCGCCTGCTCATCGCGCGTGAAGCCGGGCATGTCCGCGTTCTGTAGCAGGTAGGCGCCATGCCGGTGGTAGCCGCTGTGCGCCACATCGAGGCCGATCTCGTGCAGGCGGCAGGCCCAGGCGAGCATCTGCCCGGCCATCGGGTCTTCCAGGCGCCAGGACTTGCGCACCTGCGCCAGCAATTTCATGGCGGTGTCTTCGACGCGCGTGGCCTGCGCGAGGTCCACGTGGTAGCGCTGCTGCATCGAACGCACGGTGCGGTTGCGCGCATCTTCGCTGCGGAATCGCCCCACCATGTCATAGAGCAGCCCCTCGCGCATCGCGCCCTCGCTCCAGCGCATCTCGCGCACGCGCAGCTGCGAGAACACCGCCGACAGGATGGCGACGCCGCCAGCAATCACGTTGCGACGGTCGGGCGTGACCGCCTGCAACGAGATGGCGTCGATGCGGCCGGCGCTGCAGAGGTTGTCGATCAGATCCTCGATGCAGCGCGCGGTGATCGCAGTGGCCTTCGGGTGCAGTTCGCGGCAGGCGTCGAACACCGTGCGCGCGGTGCCGGAGCTGCCGGCCGCCGACTCCCAGCCGCGGCGGATGAAGGTCTGCTGCACCGGCTCGAACAGCTGTTGCGCCACGAGCCGCGCGCGCTCGAAGCGCTTGCGCGTCAGCCGCCCGTCGTCGAAGCAGCGCTGGCTGAGGTCGATGCAGCCCAGGTTCACGCTTTCCAGTTCCAGCGGTTCGTGGCCGCGACCGATGATCAGTTCTGTGCTGCCGCCGCCGATGTCCACCACCAGGCGGTTGCCGGAGGACGTGGCCGGCAGCGACTGCGACACGCCGGCATAGATCAGGCGGGCCTCCTCACGACCGGAGATGATCTGCACCGGATGGCCCAGCGCCTGGCTGGCACGCGACAGGAAGGTCTCCCTGCGCCGCACGCGGCGCAGCGCGCTGGTGCCGGCCACGCGCACCGCGTCGGCGCGCATGTCGGCGATGCGCTGTCCGAAGCGCTTAAGGCAGGAGAGCGCGCGACGGGCGACTTCAGGATGCAGCCGGCCGTCGGCGTCGAGGCCCGATGCCAGCTGCACTGGCTCGCGCAGCCGGTCGATGACCAGCATCTGGCCGTTGCGGAAGCGGGCGACGACGAGGTGGAAGCTGTTGGAACCGAGGTCGACGGCCGCGAGTACGTCCGGCACGCGCTGTGCTCGGCGACTCATTCCTCGCGCGTCCGTGCGGCGGCCAGCTTCAGGCCGCGAAGGAGGATCCGCAGCCGCAGGTGGTCTGGGCGTTGGGATTGCGGATGACGAACTGCGCGCCCTCGAGGCCTTCGCGGTAGTCGATTTCAGCTCCGCTCAGGTACTGGAAGCTCATCGGGTCGACCAGCAGCTTGACGCCCTGTTTTTCGACCAGGGTATCGCCGTCCTGCACGGCCTCGTCGAACTCGAAGCCATATTGCATGCCCGAGCAGCCGCCGCCCTGCACATAGACGCGCAGCATCAGCGCCGGATTGCCCTCGTCGCGGATCAGCTCGGCGACCTTGGAGGCCGCCGCATCGGTAAACAGCACAGGATCGTTCATAGCTTCACCATCTTACCCTTGATGGCGGCCCCGGCGGCCATTTCAACCGCGCCATAGATGAGGTTGCCCTCCACGCGCGCCTTCGGCCCCAGCACCACGCGCACCCGGCCGGTGATGTCGCCCTTCACGGTGCCGTGCAGCTCGACCACATGCGCCTCGCAGGACCCCTCGATGACCCCGGTCTCGCCGATCACCAGGCGCGAGTTGCCCTCGCCCTCCGGCTTCACGTTGCCGGTCACCGCGCCATCCAGGTGCAGCCCGCCGCCGAACACCAGGTCGCCCTGGATGCGTGTGGTTGCCCCCAGCAGGGATTCGATGGCGGAACTGTCGCGGCGGAACATGGGCATCAATTCTCCATGGTCCAGGGGAAGGCTTCCTGCACCGGGTTCACGCCCCGGCCCGATGGCACCAGCTCGACCACCATGCGGGCCGGCGTGAAACCGGCCGGCAGGCGGATCACCTGCTCGATCTCCTGCAGGTAGCGGAAATCGAACGGCAGCTCGCCGCCTTCCACACCGGCGACCGCGGCCAGGTCGAGTTCCCCGGGTTCCGACCCGGGCGCGCCCTCGAAGCGCATGCGCAGGCGGCCACTGACATTGCCCTGCGGATTCAGCGGCCGGCCCAGCACCAGCCGCAGGCGATAGGAGCCGGCCTCGGCCAGCGGCGTGACGCGGAACTGCTGCACCTTCAGCACATCGGCCGGGACATCCGAGCCCACCACGCCGCGGTAGAAGCCCAGCTCGCTCTGCAGCCGCTGCACATCGGCGCGCAACGAGCCGATGGTGCGCGCCAGTTCGGTGCGCTCGCGCGCCTGGCCGACGCGCTCGCTCTCGCGGCGTGCCAGCTCCACGCGCAGCGTGCGCACCTCGCCCTCGAGCGAATTGACGCGATCGCGCAGCGTGACCCGGTCCGGCGTGACACCGCCGGGCAGGCCCAGGTTGCCGCGTCCCCACTGGAAGGCGCCCCACAGCAGCAGCAGCAGCACGATCACAAGGCCGGCACCGAGCAGCAAACGGCGGCGGCCGGGCGCGTCGGAGCGCACCACCAGGCGCGGCACGTTCACCTGCGGGACTTTCATTCGCCGGCGGTGGAACCGGCGGCGGCCGCTTCGCTGCGCGCGCTGGCGGATGATGTTCGCGCCGGCGTCTCGCCGCGCTGGCGGGTGTTGCGGGTCCACCAGGAGGGATACGGCGGCAGGCCTTCGGGCCGGGCCAGCGGCGCCAGCTCATGCAGCGCCTTCACATAAACGGGTCGCTTGAAATAGATCACTTCCTTGACCGGCTGCCAGTATTCCACCCAGCGCCAGCGATCGAACTCCGGCTCGCCGGTGGCGTCAAGGCGGATGCCCGATTCGGCCGAGGAAAGGCGCAGCAGGAACCAGCGCTGCTTCTGCCCGACGCACAGCGGCCGCTGGCCGCGCCGCTGGTAGCGGGTGGGCAGCCGGTAGCGCAGCCAGCGCGTGGTGGCGCCAAGCAGGTGCACATCTTCGGGGGCGAGCCCGATTTCTTCATGCAGTTCGCGGAACAGGGATTCTTCGGCCGATTCGCCGCGGCGCATGCCGCCCTGGGGGAACTGCCATCCCTTGCCACCGGTGCGGCGGCCAAGGAACAGCTTGCCGTCCTCGCCCATCAGGACGATGCCCACGTTGGCGCGGAATCCGTCCCGGTCGATCACGTCGGTCATGGTCCGTTTCTTGTAACCGGCTTGCCTTCCCATGGCAAGGCGACCGCGTCTGGAGACGCCTCAGGCCCGCTGCAGCACCTGCTGCCGGCGACCTTTCAGATATTCCAGCCCCTGCTGCATCAATGCGCGGAAGGCCGGCAGGTCGCGCTGCTGCACGATGTCGCGCAGCTCTTCCACTGCCGAGGCGAGTGCGGCGAGGGATTCGCCGCCATAGTCGTTCAGCGCCTGGATCTCGTAATAGAGCTCGGGGCTTTCCTCGGCCACCGCGGCGGCGACATCGACCTGCGCGTCGAAGGTGGTGCTGGACATGCGCGTGAGCCTCGGCGCGGCCTCGCCGCTGCCGGCCAGTGCCGTGAAGAACGCGATGTTGACCGCATGCGAGAGGCCGAGCACGAAGGCGACCAGGCGATCGTGCTCGTCGAGATCCATCACCACCTGTTCGGCCAGCGTGGGCCGGAACAGCGCGCGCGCGGCATCGAGCGCGGCGGCATCGCCGAGGTCGATGAAGATCACATGGCGGCCCGACAGCAGTTCGACCGACGGACCGAACATCGGATGCAGCGAAGTGACCTTCACGCCGGCGGCCTGCAATGCCGCAAGACCGGCGCGCAGCGGCGACTTCAGGGATCCCAGGTCGAACACCACGCCGGCAGGCTTGCGTGCGGCAAGCTGCGCGAGGATGTTGCCGCTGGCGCCCAGCGGGGTGGCGACGACGATGAAGTCGAAGACGTCGAGATCGTCGAGTGCCTGCCAGTCGGACACATGCCCGCCGGCTGCGTCACGCGCGGCAGGATCGGCCACCAGCACGTCGAATCCCTGCGAGGCCATGAAGCGCACGAACCATTCGCCCATCTTGCCGGCGCCACCGATGACCAGCGCACGCCGGCCATTGCCGACGCCATGCGCGGCCACGCTCACCTGCTCCTGGGTGGTGAGCGAGGACCGGATCAGCAGCCGCAGCACCTTCTCGGCCACATCGGGTGCAAGGCCTTCCTGCGCCGCGCGCTGCCTTGCGCCCAGGATCACCTCGCGCTCGCGCTGGTAGTCGCGCGTGGGATAGCCGGTGGCGCGCTTGGCCGCAGCGACCTCGCGCGCGATGGCCTGGCGCCGGCCGATCAAGGTCACGATTTCGCTATCGAGACGATCGAGTTGCTGACGCAGTTGCTCCAGGGAAGTCGTGGCCATCGCGAACCGTTAAGCGGCTAAACTCGCGCAATGTTACCTGAACAGCAGCTGCCCGATCCGCTGCCGAACGAACCGATGGCACTGCTGGCCGCCTGGCTCGACGAAACCACGCGCCGCCGCGATCAGCCCAATCCCAATGCCATGGTGCTCGCCACCTGCGTCAACCAGCGTCCCTCGGCGCGCGTGGTGTTGTGCAAGGAGATCGACGCGGCCACCGGATCGGTGCGCTTCTTCAGCAACTATGACTCGCGCAAGGGGCGTGAGCTGGCGGCAAATCCACATGCCGCGCTGGTGTTTCACTGGGACCACCTGCATCGCCAGGTGCGCCTGGAAGGCAGCATCGATCGCGCCACCGCAGACGACAGCGACCTCTACTTCGCCACCCGCCCGCGCGACAGCCAGATCGGTGCACATGCCAGCCGGCAGAGCGAACCGGTGGAATCCATTCAGCAGCTGCGCGCGCAGGCCGAGGCCGCGCGCCAGCGCTTCGGCGAAGGTCCCGTGCAGCGTCCGGCGCACTGGGGCGGATATGTCTTCTGGGCCGAGGCGGTGGAACTGTGGGTGGCCGGCACCGGCCGCCTGCACGAGCGCGCGCGCTGGAGCCGCGAACTATCTCTCTCCTGCGGCGCAAGACCGGTCGCGGGCCCCTGGACCATCAAGAGGCTGCAACCTTGAGCGATCACCGTCCCCTGATTTCCGGCTTCCAGGTCGTCGTGTGCTACCTGGTGGCCTTCTGGTCCGGCTTCTTCGTAATGGGGGTCGAGCTGCTTGGCGGGCGCCTGCTGGCACCCAACTTCGGCAGCAGCATCTATGTGTGGGGCGCGCTGATCGCGGTGTTCATGCTGGCGCTGTCGCTGGGCTACCTGGTCGGCGGGCGCTGGTCGCAGCGCAACCCGAGCCTCGGGCGCCTGGCGCTGCTGCTTGCGCTCGCGGCACTGACGGCCCTGCCGGTGCTGGTGCTGTCCGGCGAAACGCTGGAGAACCTGGCCATCGCCGTGCCCGATCCGCGCTTTGGATCATTGCTGGGCGCCACGCTGATGTTCTTCGTGCCGACCTTCTTCTCCGGCATGGTCTCGCCCTATTGCGTGCGCCTGCTGGTGGACGATGAAAAGATCTCCGGCCGCCGTGCCGGCCAGCTCTACTTCGTGTCGACCTTCGGCAGCGCTGGCGGCACCATCATGACCTCGTTCTACCTGGTGCTGTGGTTCGAAGTGAATACCATCCTGATCAGCCTGATCTCCATCTCCGCAGGCCTGGCGGTGCTCGCGGCGGTGGCAAGGAGCCGCAAATGAAGTCGACGATGCCGATGAACAAGCTGGTGGTGCGGCTGGTGCCGCTGATGCTGCTGTCGCTGCTGGCGGCGGCCCCCGCGTTCGCGCAGAAGCTGATCCATTCGGAGCGCTCGCTGTATCGCGACGTACTGGTCTATGAAGAACGCGGCGAGCGCTGCATGTGCTTCACGCGCGACTGCCGCATCGGCCGCCAGTCGTGCATCAACCTGGCCAAGCCGCGCGAGTTCGCACTGAGCTACACGCACATGGCCATGGGCGGACTGCTGTTCACCACGGCCACCGCGCCGAAGCGGCTGCTGGTGGTGGGCCTGGGTGGCGGCACCTTGCCCACCGCGCTGCGCGAGGTGCTGCCCGATGCCGAGATCGACACGGTGGAGATCGATCCGGCCGTGACGCGCGTGGCGCGGCAATATTTCGGCTTCAAGGACGATCCGAAGATGAAGGTCTTCGAGGTGGACGGTCGCGTGTTCGTGAAGCGCGCTATCCGCGAGGGGCGCAAGTATGACGCCATCCTGCTCGATGCCTTCGACCACGAATACATTCCCGAGCACCTGCTGACGCGCGAGTTTCTCGAAGAGGTGAAGTCGCTGCTGTCACCGGGCGGTGTGCTGGTGGGCAACACCTTCTCGTCGAGCCGGCTTTATGACCATGAGTCCACCACCTACGCGGCGGTGTTCGGCGAGTTCTACAACCTGAAGTCCGCCAACCGCGTGATCGTGGCACGGCCGGCGGGATTGCCGACGCCGGAGCAGCTCAAGGTGCGGGCGGCGGAATATGAGCTGGCGCTGCGCGGGTATGGCGTGGATGTGAACCAGGTGGTGGGGATGTTCACGACGCGCAAGGACTGGGATACCGGGGCGCGGGTGCTGACTGATCAGTATTCACCGGCTAATTTGCTGAATCGCTGAAGAGAGCAGAGGAACCGGAAGGCGCTTGGGTGCCGCGCGGGTGTGCTGTCGGGGGCTCACCGCGCTGCAAACAGCCGGCGCTCACACGGTGGCGGTCGCATGAAACGGCGGTGGTGGTGCGCCGGAAACTTGCGCGGCGAGCCCCCGACAGCACACCCGCGCTGCGTCCAGGTGAGTTCGGACTCTCGTCTGTGATGCAGATTGGACACGAAACTGAAGCTCAGTCTTCACGGGGCTGGCCAGGCAAATCATTCTTCATGGCCGGCACCCCATCGGGCGAATCTTTTGCCGGCCTGCCTGTAGCCGCACGTCATAAGCACCAGGACCTTCAGGTCATGTTCGCCGGTCCACTGCCGTAGCGCGGGGGTGATGCGAGTGCCTGGCGCGCAAGTTCCCGGCGCACCACCACCGCCGTTTCATGTGAGCGTTGCCGTGTGAGCGCCGGCTGTCTGCAGCGCGCCAGGCACTCGCATCGTGCCCGCGCGGCAGCCGTGCAGCATCGCTCACGACGCCGCTCCTTTTCGCTGATCAATGCCGCGTCACGGCGTCAGTCGGAAATCGACTGATAAACCAGCGCCCGCAGCTTGCCGAAATCATCCACATCCCCCGCCGGATTCAGCTGCGTCAGATACACCACGACCAGTTCTTCCTGCGGATCCACCCAGTAGGTTGAATGGTAGGCGCCGCCCCAGCCGAACTCGCCCACCGAGCCGGGCTCGCCGCGTGCGCCAAGGTCTAGCACCACGGAGAAGCCGAGGCCCTCGCCCACGCCGGGTCGGAACACCAGCGGCGAGAGGTGATCCGCGGTCATCAATTCGACGGTCTTGCGTGACAGGTAGCGGCGGCCTTCAAAGGTGCCTTCGTTGAGCAGCATCTGCAGGAAGCGCGCGTAGTCGGCAGCGGTGGACAGCAGGCCGGCGCCACCGGAGAAGGTGCGGCGCGGACCGTCGGCAAATGCGCCCTGGCCTGCGGCACCGGCATCGGGGGCGCGGAAGAGGCGGCCTTCGGCATCGCGCCCATACACCGCGGTGAGGCGGTCGCGCTTCTCGGGCGGCAGGAAGAACGAGGTGTCGCGCATGCCCAGCGGGCCGAACAGGCGATCGTGCAGGAAGCGGTCCAGCGGCTGCCCACTGACGCGCTCGATCAGTGCACCCAGGATGTCGAAGCTGTAGCCATAGACCCATTGCTCGCCGGGATGTGCATCCATCGGCAGTGCGGCCATGCGCTCGACGATGGCGGCGACGGGTTCGTCGCGATCGGAAAGGTAATAATTCTGGATGCCGGCCTTCTGCCAGGCGTCAGCGGCCACGCCCATGCCATAGCCGATGCCCGAGGTATGCAGCAGCAGGTCGCGCACGGTGATGGCGCGCTTCGCCTTCACCACATCGTAGCCGCCGCCGGCACGGGGCATGGCGACGGTGGTCTCGGCGAACCCGGGAATGTACTTGCCCAAGGGATCGGTGAGCAGCAGCTTGCCCTCCTCCACCAGCATCATCGTGGCCACTGCGATGACGCCCTTGGTCTGCGAGGCGATGCGGAAGATGCTGTCGGTGCGCATGGCATCGCCGGCCTCGCGGTCGCGCTGGCCGAAGGCGCGGTGGTAGACGATGCGCCCCTTGCGCGCCACCAGCGCCACGCTGCCGGCGAGCTGCTGTTGCTGCACATAGCCATCGAGGGCGGTGGTGAGGCGCTGCAGCCGCTCGCCGGACATGCCGGCGCGCTCCGGCGCCGCGGTGGCGAGACCCTCTGGCGCGCCGGCCGCAAGGGCCGGCGCGGCGAAAAAGGCCAGCAGCAGCGCGGCGCAGGCCGCACGCATGTTCATCCGCTGTGTCATTGCAATCTCCCTGTCGCCGAACCGCGGTGCCGCATGAACCGCAATGGCGCAATTGAGTTCCACGCCTGCAATGCAGGCGCCGTATTCTTGTGCGCATGATGCTAGCGCCAATCGTGCGGCTTTGCGCAGGCGCGCCGGGCGCGCGCCGCCTGCTGGTTGCGGCCTGGCTTTGCGCCCTGGTCTTCGTGCCCGCGGATTGGCTGCACGGCGCGCAGGCTGGTTCACCCGTGCCCGCACAACCGGCTTCGCCCGCCCAGGCCGCCTCACCGCGCCCCGCACTGCCCGGCGCCGATGCACCGGCGCCACGCACCGACGCCAACTCCACGCAGGCGCATGCGGACCTGCTCGCCAAGCGCGACCGCGGCCGCATCGATGTCTATTTCATCGGCGATTCGATCACCCGTCGCTGGGGTGCGGCCGAGCCGCCCTATCGGGCGCTGCTGGAACACTGGCAGCGCAGCTTCCATGGCTGGCATGCCGCCAATTTCGCCTGGGGTGGCGACACCACGCGCAACATCCTGTGGCGGCTGGACCATGGCGAGCTCGATGGCGTCGCGCCGAAGGTGATCGTGGTGATGGCCGGCACGAACAATCTCGGCGGTGCGCTGGCCGCGCGCACGCCGGCTGATCTGGCGGCCGATGTGGTGCGCGGCATCGATGCCATCCTCGCGCGCTGCCGCAGCCTTGCGCCGCAGGCGCGCATCGTGCTGATGGGCATCACGCCGCGCAATGACGACATGGCGTTGATGCCGGTGATCCGCAGCATCAATGCGCAACTGGCGCGGCGGGACGATGGCCAGCGGCTGCGGTTCATCGATCTTGCGGACCGGCTCGCCGATGCCGATGGCCGGCTGCTGCCGGGCATGGCCGATGGCGATGGACTGCATCTGGCACTGCCGGCTTACGAGATCTGGGCCGATGCGCTGCGGCCGGTGCTGCTGGAATGGCTGGGACCGCCGGACGCCGAGGACCTGGCGCCGCCACCCACCGGTGATCCGTCGGCCATGCGCGGCAGCGGGGCTGGCCCGGATTGATCATCCGGCCCGCGAGAATCACCCGGGCGGGTGCGCCCCGGTGCTGCAACTCGCCGCCCCCTTGCCTATCCGCCCATCAACTGCGCGCGCAGCGTCTCGTGCAGCAGGCCATTGCTGGCCAGCACCGTGGTGGTTTCCATGCCCACCGGCCGGCCGGCGAAGTCGGTGAAGCGGCCGCCGGCCTCCGTGACGATCACCGACAGCGCCGCGATGTCGAGGATGTTCACATCCGACTCCACCACCAGGTCGAGCGCGCCGCGCGCGAGCAGATGGTAGTGCACGAAATCGCCATAGCCGCGGACGCGGTTCACCTTCTGCAGCAGCGCGCCGTAGGCGGGCCATTGTGCGCCGGCCGCCAGCGTGCAGATGTTGCCGCTGGAGAGGATGGCCTCATCGAGTCGCGACACGCCGCTGACGCGGATGCGCTCGCCATTCAGGAATGCGCCACGACCGCGCTCCGCCCAGGCCAGCTCGCCATACACGCCGGCCGCTGACACGCCCAGCACGATCTCGCCGCGCCGTACCAGCGCGATCTGAGTGGAGAAGAACGGCGTGTCGCGCACGAAAGACTTGGTGCCATCCAGCGGGTCGACCAGCCAGAGGCATTCGGCATCGCTGCCGCTGCGACCGCCCTCTTCGCCGAAGAAACCGTGGTCCGGAAACTGTGACTGCAGCACCTCGCGGATCACCTCTTCGGCGCGCGTGTCCGCCTCGGTCACCGGGGTGCGGTCGGATTTCAGCTCCACCGCGACATTGGCGCGATACAGCGGGGCGATGACTTCGCCCGCAGCGCGGGCGGCGTCGAGCGCGGCGCGCAGCTCGCGCGACTGGAAAACATTTGCAGACATTGATGCTTGCTCCTCGTCAGCCCAGTCGGCCGCGGAAGACCGGCCAGTCGAATGCGGCACCGGGATCGGTCTTGCGTCCGGGCGCAATGTCGCTGTGCCCGACGATGCGATCCGGCGACAGCGTGGGATAGGCGCTGAGCAGCGCGCGCACCGCAGCGGCAGCGGCGGCGTACTGCGCCTCTTCATAGGCCTGGTCATCGACGCCTTCCAGCTCGATGCCGATCGAGAAGTCGTTGCAGGCCTCGCGTCCCTGGTAACTGGACGCGCCCGCATGCCAGGCACGCCGGTGGAAGGGGACGAACTGCACCAGCTCGCCATCCCGACGCACCAGCAGATGCGCCGACACGCGCAGGCCCTGGATGCTGTCGAAATACGGGTGCACGCCGCGCGGCAGGCTGCCGGTGAACAGCTTCTCGATCCACGCGCCGCCGAACTCGCCGGGTGGCAGACTGATGCCATGCATGACGATGAGGTCGGCGACCACATTCGCCGGCCGCGCATCGCGATGCGGACTCAATACCTGGCGCACGCCTTCGAGCAGGCCGGTGGCAACATGCACTTGCAGACTGGAACCCTCCGCATGCCTTGTCGCGGGCGCAGTGGTGGTGTTACACCTTCGCCACCCGCGCAACAAGTCCAACAACAACGGGAGCGGATTATGCCAAGGCGCGCATTCCGGGACTTTGCAGATCGGGCAAGGGAGATGCCGATGCGATGCGTAAGCGGCCCCGGACACACCGGGACGTGGATGAGACTTGCGGTGCTGCTGGTGATGGCGGCGCTGGCCGGAACTGCGGCGGCCGCGGAGGCGGCATCCGGCACACCGGCTGCGGCGGGCGGTACACCTGAGCCGCGTGTCGGGGAACTGGACGAGATCCTCGTGAGCGGCGAGCTGCCCGGGCCTGCGATGTGGCGGGTCTCGAAAGGCGGGCATTCGCTGTGGATCATGGGCACGGTGTCGCCACTGCCCCGGCGCATGACCTGGCGACAGCAGAAGGCCGAGGACGTCATCCGCGCCTCCGGCGAGATCCTCGGTGATTCCAGCACCCGGTGGGACATGGACCTGGGCTTTCGCGGCGCCTTCGGAATGCTGCGCCAGATGCTGCGCCTGCGGCACAACGCCGATGGCAAGACCCTGCGCGAGGTGCTGCCGGAGCCGGTGTACGCCCGCTGGCATGCGGCCCACCGGCACTGGTTCGGCAAGGATCCGAGCCCGAAGGAGCGCGCCCGTCCGCTTTATGCCAGCTTCCTGCTGTATGAGCGCGCGCTGGAGCGCTCCGGCCTTACCGATGATCCGCTGGTCTGGAACGCGGCCGAACGCATTGCACGACGCAACGGCGTGCGGGTGCGCGAGCGCGAGTTCCGCATTCGGGTCGATAACCCGCGCGGCATGCTGGACGAACTGGCAACACTGCCAGCCGACAAGGAAGCGGCCTGCCTGGTCGAGGTGATGGACTACATCGATCAGGCGCTGCCGGACATGCGGCGACGCGCCCGGGCCTGGGCCACTGGCGACCTGACCACCCTGCGGGGGCTGCCTGCGGAGATGGAGGAACCTGAATGCATGGAGCTGGGTGAAGGAACGCGCATGGCGGCGCTGATCGAGCAGGAAGAGGCGCTGTTCCGCCGGGACTGGTCCGGCATCGTGGACTGGCTGCTGCTGACGCATGAGACCAGTTTCACCACGCTGCCGGTCGGCCGGCTGTTTGATCCGGAAGGCGTGCTCGCCGAGCTGCGCCGCAAGGGCTACACCGTCGAAGAGCCGCGTTAGACGACTCTTCGACGGTCGGGCGTTACAGATGCCCCTCGCTGACCGGCGCCGTGCCGGTCGGCGCCGGCTCCCCGGCCTGCTGCGCGGCGTGCGCCTCGCGGGCCACATCCACCAGATGCGCGCGGATCTGTTCGATCTGCTGGTCGGTCAGCAGGTCGTTCCACGCCGGCATGCCGCGCATGCGCAGCGCACCGTCACGCACCACGGCGGCGAAGGCTGCGGCCTGGCCGACCATCGGCGAGCGGCGCAGGTCCGGCACCGGCGAGGGCACGAAATTGCTGTGGCAGCTGCCGCAGTAGGCGGTGAACAGCTCCGCACCCGCGGCGACATCGGAGGCCGAGGCCGTCTGCGCCGGCGGCGCGGGGAACGGACCGGGCGGCGGCAGCTCCGGCGGCACCGGTGTTTCGCCGCCATCCAGGCGGAAGGCCAGGATGCGGTTGTCGTTGCCGCGCTGCGCGGCCACCTTGTCCGGCGTCCACATGGTCCAGCCGCCACCACCGGTGCCGGCGAGCACGGCGATGTACTGCACGCCATCGACGGTATAGGTCATCGGAGCGGCGATCAGCGAGGTGCCGGTGAAGATCTCCTTCAGCAGTTCGCCGGTGGCATCGTCGAAGAAACGCAGGTGACCATCGATGCTCCCCTGCACCACCAGGCCGCCGGCGGTCGACAGCACGCCGCCATGGTCGTTGAACGAGGGATAGCGGTGCTCCCAAACCACCTTGCGCGCCACCGGATCCCAGGCCTTCAGCGAGGCATGCACCTCGAGGCTGGGCACGGTGCGCAGGTAGGCCGGATGGGCCACCGGCTTGAACACCGGCGGCAGCTCATCCTCGACGATGGGGCCGGCCACGAACGACACCTGGAAGCCGCCGGCCATCTGCCCGGGCGCACGCGGGCGCGCCGGGGCCGAGGCCAGCATCATGCCGCTGTGCAGGGCGGGGATGTACACCAGCCCGGTCTTTGCCGACAGCGACATCGGGTTGAAGTTGTGCCCGCCGGCGCCGGACGGGAACACGATCACCGGCTTGCCCCTGGTGTAGTCGGCGTCGGGATTCACATTGGGCTTGCCGGTGGCGAGGTCGACGCCGGAGGCCCAGTTCGCCTCGACGAACTTGTCGGCGGCCAGCAGCTGGCCGGTGGCGCGGTCGTGCACATAGAAGAAGCCGTTCTTCGACGCCTGCATCAGCACGTCGCGCGGCTCGCCATCGAGTTCGAGCGTGGCCAGCATCAGGTGCGGGGTGGCGTCGTAGTCCCACTGCTCGCCGGGCGTCTGCTGGTAGTGCCACACGTATTCGCCCGTGGCGCCCTTCAGTGCGAGGAGGGAGGCCAGGAACAGGTTGTCGCCGCCGGCGGGGCTGCGCACGGCCGGATTCCACGGCGCGCCGTTGGCGGTGCCGAAATAGACCAGGTCGTGCTTCTCGTCATAGACGAAGGCATCCCAGGCATTGCCGCCGCCGCCCCAGCTCCAGTCGCGCTCCGGATCCCAGGTCTTCACCGCCATTTCCAGCGCCGGGTTGTCCTGCGGCTTCGAGGGATCCGTGGGGGTCAGGAAGAAACGCCAGGCCAGTTCGCCGGTGTCGAGGTCATAGGCCGACACATAGCCGCGCGAGTCGAACTCCGCGCCGCCATTGCCGATCACGACCATCGAGCCTGCGATCTGCGGCGCGCCGGTGATGGAATAGGCGCGCTCGCGGTCGATGAAGGTGTCAACTTCCCACACCACCTCGCCGGTGGCCGCGTCCAGCGCATAGAGGATGCCTTCGAAGGCGCCCACATAGACGCGGCCCTCCCACACCGCGACACCGCGATTGACGATGTCGCAGCAGGAGCCGCGGGCATTGGTCAGGTTCAGCGGCGGCGCGAAGTCCCAGATCAGCTCGCCGGTGGCGGCGTTCAGTGCATAGACGCGCCCGGCCACACCGCTGGTGTACATGACGCCATCGACCACGATGGGCGTGGCCTGCATGCCGCGGTTGGTGCCGGTGCGGTATTCCCAGGCGAAGCCCACGCGCGAGACATTGCCGGCATCGATCGAGTCGAGCGGCGAATAGTGCGTCTTGCCGCCGTCGCGGCCGGTGGTGAGCCACTGGCCGGGCTCCGCCTCGATGTTGGCGAGGCGTTCGGCGTCGATGAGGCCGGTGGGGTGCACGGTGGTGTCCGGCGACTTGCTGCAGGCCGCCAGCATCGTGGCGGCGGCGGCGGCAAAGGCCAGTGCGAGGCCGGTCCGCGATGCGCGGCCCACCTGATTGCATGTCGAACTCATCCGATCCCCCGGGGAAGCATGGGCTGTAGGATCATTATGATGACATGAACGACACCCCGGACAGACCTTCGGCCCTGGCCGCGCGCGACCTGGCCGTGCTGTGGCATCCCTGCACGCAGATGAAGGACCACGAGCGCGCGATGCCGCTGATTCCGATCGCGCGTGGCGAGGGCGCCTGGCTGGTGGGCACCGACGGCCGGCGCTACCTGGACGCCATCAGCTCCTGGTGGGTGAACCTGTTCGGCCATGCCAATCCGGTGATCAGTGCTGCGGTGGCCGAACAGCTCGGGCAGCTCGAACACGTGATTTTCGCCGGCTTCACGCATGCGCCTGCGGTGGAGACCGCCGAGGCGCTGCTGCGCGTCGCGCCGCCGGGGCTGGCACGCTGCTTCTTCGCCGACAATGGCTCCGCCGCGATCGAGGTGGCGGTGAAGATGAGCTTCCACTACTGGCGCAATGCCGGCCGGCCGCGCAAGACGCGCTTCATCACGCTGGCCAACAGCTATCACGGCGAGACGCTGGGCGCGCTCGCGGTGGGCAATGTGGCGCTGTACAAGGACATCTATGCGCCGCTGCTGATGGATGTGATCACGGCGCCGTCGCCGGATGCGTATGAGCGTGAGGCCGGCGAGACGGCGGCTGATGTGGCACGCCGGCAGTTCGCGGCGATGCGTGCATTGCTCGAGCGGCATGCCGAAGAGACGGCCGCGGTGATCGTCGAGCCGCTGGTGCAATGCGCCGGCGGCATGCGCATGTATGACCCCGTCTATCTTTCGCTGCTGCGCGCGGCCTGCGATGAATTTGGCGTGCACCTGATCGCGGACGAGATCGCGGTGGGATTCGGGCGCACCGGCACGCTGTTCGCTTGCGAGCAGGCCGGCATTACGCCGGATTTCCTGTGCCTGTCGAAGGGACTGACCGGCGGTTACCTGCCGCTGTCGGCGGTGCTGACCACGCAGGCGGTGTACGACGCGTTCTATGACGAGTACGAGAAACTGAACGCATTCCTGCATTCGCACAGTTACACCGGCAATCCGCTGGCCTGCGCGGCGGCGCGCGCGACACTGGGCATCTTCGCGCAGCAGCCCGTGATCGAGCAGAACCGGCGGCTGGCGGCGCACATGGCGCGGGCCACGGCTGCACTGGCGGAGCATCCGCATGTGGCCGAGGTGCGGCAGACCGGCATGATCCTCGCCATCGAGATGGTGCGCGACAAGGCCAGCCGCGAACCCTTCGACTTCCGCGAGCGGCGCGGGCTGGCGGTGTATCGCCATGCGCTGCAACGTGGCGCGCTGCTGCG
>CAYQJU010000044.1:0-23033 GCA_964417875.1 uncultured Steroidobacteraceae bacterium | reverse complement strand
AGACCGGCAAGATCATTGCCCCAGAGCTGTACGTGGCCGTGGGCATTTCTGGCGCGATCCAACACCTGACCGGCATCAAGGACGCCGGCACCATCGTGGCAATCAACAAGGACGCGGATGCCCCTATCTTCGAGATCGCAGACATCGGACTGGTGGGGGATCTGTTCGCGCTGTTGCCCGAACTGGAGGCTGCGCTTTGATGGCCGCGACGATCGACGTTCCCGTTTCCGCGGCAATCCCGGCCACTCCAATGGTCAGCGTGCTTGTGCCTTGCTACAACGAAGAGCACGCTGTCGAAGAGACGATCCGGCAGCTCGATGAAGCCATGTCCGCGACGGGGCGATTCGAGATTCTCGCAATCGAGGACGGTTCGACGGACGGGACGCTGGCGACGCTGCGCTCGCTGAGCCACCGCTTTCCCCGGCTCAGGGTCGTTGCCCATGACCGTAATCGCGGGTACGGCGCCGCACTCAAGACCGGCATGCGAAATGCACACGCCCCTTTAATCGCAATCACCGACGCGGACGGGACGTACCCGATTGCGGATCTGCCGAGACTTGTCGCCCTCGCAGCCGATTTCGACATGGTCGTTGGCGCACGGACGGGACCCGACGTGACGTATTCGGCGTTGCGCAAGATCCCCAAGTTCTTCCTGCACAAGTGGATCAACTGGATCGTCAACATGAAGGTCCCGGATATCAACTCCGGGATGCGCGTGTTCCGCAAGGATATGGCCCAGAAGTTCGTGCGGATACTTCCGAACGGTTTCAGCTTCACGATTACCATCACCATCTCTTCGCTGCGCAACAACTACCGCGTGCACTTCGAACCGATCAATTATTTCCAGCGCAAGGGCAAGTCCAAGATCCACCCCATCAAGGACACACTCCGGTTCGCCCAGATCATCGGCAGGACCGGCATGTATTTCGCACCGCTGCGCATCCTCGCGCCGTTGATCGTCCTGCTGGTTCTCGGCAGCGCTGCAAGCTTGACCTATGACACGTTCGTCCTGAGGGACCTGACCGAGAAATCACTGGTCCTGCTCACGATGACGCTGAACGTCGGGATCTTCGCCGTCCTTGCCGACATGATCGACAAGCGGAGCGGTATATGAGCCGCGACGGCGGCAGCTTCGAGTGGCGCAGCAACGCCGCGCACCACGACGCGCAGTCGCGGATGGGCCATTTGCTGGCGTACTACGCGTGGACGCTTTCCTTGTTCGGCGACCGGTTCGAGGGCCCCGCCGCCGACGCCGGAGCGGGTTCCGGTCACTTCACCGAACTGTTGTCGCAACGTGTCACGCCGGTGGTCGCGCTCGAGGGCGGCCAGGAGAACCTGGAACTTCTTGGGCAGCGGTTCGCGGACAACAAGGACGTCGCCGTACGCGATTGCGACCTGACCCGTTGCGCGGAAGCCTTGCGCGAAGCCGGCGTCCGCAGCATATTCACTCTCGATGTCCTGGAACATCTTCCGGACGACCTCCAGGTCATAAGGCAATTTCATGCAGCGCTGCCAACGAACGGAAAGCTGTATATCAAGGTCCCGGCGCTGCAATGGCTCTATGGCCCGATTGACGAGGCATCGGGACATTACCGGCGGTACACGGTTCGCGACCTGCGGCGAGTGGTCGAGGAAGGCGGCTTCGAGGTCGAGTCCTGTCGCTATATGAACATCGCGGGCGTTTTGCCTTATTTCCTCAAGTCGCGGGTTTTGAAGCGGCGGGAAAATTTCTCGCGTACGTTCTCACTGGGCCAGATCCGCCGGATCCAGAAGGTGATGCCCTATCTGCGCCAGCTCGATCGGATCACCGGAGCCCCGCTGGGGTTGTCGGTGATCTGCGTCGCGCGCCGGGCCTAAATCCATGGCGTACAGCAACGCAGCCTACATCCGTGCTGCTGCACATTTTACACTCTACGGTCTGGTGAAATACCTGCCTCCCCCGATCGGGGACGCCTGCCGCTTCGCCGTACTCAAGCTTTTCGTTGCCGAGATCCGCAGCTGGAAGATCAAGGATGGCGTCACCGTCTGGTTCCCGGAGGGCGTGCGCATCGGAAAAGACGTGACCATCAACGAGGGAGTCTTTCTCGACGGTTATGGGGGACTTACGATCGGCAACGATTGCCGCATCGCCCATGGCTGTTCGTTCATCAGCGAGGATCATATCTTCGATGATCCAGCCACTCCGATCTGGCGGCAAGGAAAGCACCACGGAGCGATTGTGCTGGAAGACGACGTGTGGTGCGGTTGCGGCGTTAAGGTTCTGCGCGGCGTCACCATCGGCAGGGGATCGGTCGTCGCGGCGGGGGCTGTGGTCACGCGCGACGTGCCTCCTTATTCGATCGTGATGGGCGTACCAGCGCGCGTCGTGGGCACCCGGGGCGGAGGGTGACCGCGAGCGCGCCATGGACGCGGTTGCGTGCGCTTGCCTCCGAAGGTGCGCGATTGGGCCTGCTTTCGCTCTTAAGTCTCGGCCTCGGATACCTGCTGACGCTGGCCTTCCTGGGAATGGGCCTGATCGCTGAAGCCGCGTTTGGTCTGGCCGTTACGCTCTGTTCGATCCTCAATTTTCTTGGCTGCCGGCATTATGTTTTCCGGGGGCCCAAGCCCCCTGCCTGGCAGGAGGCAATCAGATTCTTCCCGTCGGTGCTCGCGTTTCGCGCGGCGGAAGTTTGGCTGTTTTCAGTGCTCAATACCGCGCTGGGCAGCCCCCATCTGGCGTACTTCGCGACGGCGGCGATCGGGATGGCCGCGAAACTATTGGTGTCCCGTCTATTTATCTTCAGGCGCAGGCCGCCCACGAGGCCCTCATGACTCCGGAGAGTGTCCCGCCGCCACCGAAGACTGGGCCGCGCCCGCCCGCCCCCACCTCCCTGGCGTGGGTGACGGTTGCCGCGGTGCTGGTGGTTGTTTTCGATCCAGGAATCATGTCCAACGACAGTGTGCAGTCGCTCAAGCAGGCGCGCGCGTTCTCGTTCACGGACTGGCATCCCCCGATCATGGCGATCGTGTGGAGCGGGCTCGACCGCGTCATTCCAGGGCCTGCCGGAATGCTGCTTGCGCAGACGGTCCTGTATGCATTCGCCGCCGCACGGTTGTGCTCAAGCGCGTTCCCGGCGCTGTCCGAACGTTGTAACCGATGGCCCGTGGTGGTGGCCTTCAGCCTGTTTCCGCCCGCAATGAGCATTGTCGGCATGATCTGGAAGGACGTCTGGATGTCCGGCTTCCTGATGCTGGCGCTGTCGTACCTGTTTTCCATGGCCAATGCGGCCACGCGGCCGCAGGCGCGGATCCAGGCAACGATCCTGGTGGGGTGCTGCCTGGCGGCGACGCTGTTTCGCCACAACGCTCTGGCCGCGACCGCGGGCCTGCTTGCTGGCGCGGCCTACCATCTTCTCGCTGGGACCAACCTGATCCGTCGGCTGGCGATCGCCTGTGCGGGAGGCATCGGCGCTGCCGTGCTGTTGGCCGTGCTCGCAGCCGGATTCAACCGGGTCGTCGCCGAGCCCGCGCAGATTACTACCGCGCTTCGCCTTTACGATATCGGCGGCATCATCGCAAACGCGCCCGATCCCGCTGAAGCAGCTGCCCTGGTTCTTTCATCGCCGGCGGAACTCACGGCTGATGCGCCGCGCTTTCTCGACAATGTCCTGAAGAACTACACGCCCGCCTCCGCCAGCCCGCTTGTATCCGCCCGCAACGAGACGGCACCATTCTCTGTGCAGATCTACCGCAGCCACGACGCCGACGGCGTTGCACGCACGTGGAAGACGATGATCTTGAAGTATCCCGGCGCGTATGCCAGGCACCGGCTTCGTGTTACTGGCTGTCTGCTTCAGCTGTGCGAGCGCAGGGCCTGGGTCCAGCACACCTATTTCCTCAACGAACGCTACGCGTTCGACGATTCGGTCAAGCCTCATACCGTCCAGTGGGCGGCGCGGAAGATCTGGCTCAATCCCGCACTCGCCCTGCTTTACATGCCTGCGTTCTGGTTCGTGCTGACGTTGGCTGGCGGAGGACTAGGGCTGCTTCGTTCCAGGCCGTTCCCGCTCTTCTTCATGGGCGCCAGCGCGGTGGGTCTGCTTGCCTCGCTGGTGCTGACGTCCCCGGTCGAGAGCTTCCGCTACGTGCACTGGATCGTGATGCTGGGATGGACGATGGTCTTCCTCGCGGCAGAGCACCGCCTGGCATCGCGCTCCCGGCCGGCGGACAGCGGGAGCGCGGGGGTGGTCAGAAAGTAATTGCCGTCCAGATCAGGTTCTGCTGGGCGGGATAAACGATTCGGACCACGGGCGCGGGGAGCTTCTGCCGGTAGCGCGGGCTGTACCACCCCTGTATCTCCCCGTCCGTTTCGACACCCTCGACGACCTCGATCCGCTCCGGCGTCGCCCGTGGCCGGATGCGGGCGACTACGCGTCCCTTGCGGATGATGTCTACATGATGATCCCGGACAACAGCTTCCACGTCCGTTGCGAGGTGGAACAGAGAGACTCGTTTGGACGATCCATCGGGAGTTTCCAGATGGTCGCGGATCGCCATTCTCGCGTCGGGCTGGTAGACGATTGTCCGCGAATGCCTGAACCCGTCCCCACGCCGGACCAGCCCCTTGATGCGGTATCCGCCTTCTTCGGGCCGGAAGAACGTCAAGGCCGAACCTTTCACGCGAGTATCGGATGGCCCGTGCCTGCGCCCCTGAAGCACAAGCAAGTTGTGCGCATGATCGCTGACGAAATACTCGCGCAGTCGATCCTTGTTGTAGGAGTGTTTTCCCGAATCGATGAATAGCGGCGATCCATCGTGGTAATAGACGAAGCTCAACTCGTCGGCGTGCGAATGAGAGTCGATGTGGTGGCTGCCAACCACATACAGCGCCCGGGCCCGGGTTGCCGGGGTGCCCGGTACCGTTCGAACGACGCAGTATCCTGAGGCGGCCAGATTGATCGAGGCATACTGACGGCCTGTCTTGCCGACGAATTCATGAGGCAGCTCGCGATCGCGTGGCATCGCCACGCCCTTCCCCTCGCTGTCGCCCACGTTGAGGATGCCCCCGTCGGGAAATGACAGCCACGCCGATAGCTCTCTGGCCCGCGCCAGCGTGTCGCGGATTTCCTGCGCCACTGCCGGGAAGAGTGCCGGTCGAATACCGGAAAAGAGGCGAATACCAAACAGGTGGTAGTACGGGGAGTTCTCCGTATGTACGGCCTGGGAAGTGAACTGGGACCTGAGCAATTGCCGCAACGTCCCCGATGTGTAGGCGTCGTCATCGGCGAAACAGCCAGTGGCGATGCTGAGGAGCTGCAGACCGTGCATCTGGAAGACGCCATGGTTGCCCTCGCTGATAAACGACCTGTTGCGCAGCGCCTCCAGATGGGCGCGGGCGAGGTCGTCCACTGCAACTCGCTCGCCTTCAGTCAGGCTTGCTTGGCCGGACCCGGACAGGTGGATGACCAGGGCCAGGTGCATGGCGCGCAGTCCCGCGGCCATGTCGTACCAACCGAAACGGGAACTGCGCGCCTGTACGCAGTGGTACTGGTGCCAGTCGACGATATAGACGAGCGCCTCGCGCAAGTACGTCGGGGCGCAGTCGCTATCGAAATACTGCCCCCAGATGCGGGGCAGCATGCGCCAGGCGTGGAGCTGGAAGCTCCAGTTCCGGTCCTGGAAAGGATCGACATCCCAGTCCAGAGGAACGGTCACGCGATAGGCAGGCAGATCCGACCTGGGGCGGAACCCGTTCCTCGCCTGATCTTCGTATCCGCTTGCGATGATGGAAGCGAAGTCCTCCATCTCGATCGTAGGCGCACCTCTCACCAGCACGCCCTCGGGGATGCGGGAAGGAAAACGCCCACCACTCGTGCGAGCCATCCTGCTTCCCTGGGAGGCGCCCTCACTGCTGACGAGCGCCTTCCTCGTCGCCGCCCTCCGACACCGGCGCCTCGTGTTCCAGGCGCCACGCGATATAGGCCACCGACTCCGCGCCGGGCGAAACGGTCTTCTTCTGGTCCGGTGCCCATACGCTGGCAGTCGCATGCCGACCGTCCTCATGACGGTAGATCACACGCTGCCCCCCTTCGGTCCGGGCGCGTGGCTTTGACGGCCGGTACCCCTGATCACGGAAACGGCGGGTAATCGCTTCGAGTGTCCCGTCGGCGTTCAATCCGAACACGTCCACCTGAATTCGACGCTCGGGCCCCTCCCCTTCAACCACGCGGTCCGAGCGGAGATGGTACGCGAAGGGCAGTTCGAATGCCTCGGGCAGCGGTTCCTCGAGCTGCCGCCGGTCGAAGGCCTGGCTGCCCGAGGGCTCAAGGTCGGCTGACGACGCAGAGGTGGCCGATGGCCCATGATCCTCGCCACATCCGGCCAAGACCAGCGGCAAGAATGCCAGCGTCAGGATAATCGCCTTTCTCATCGTCTTGGTCCTCAGTTGCTGTTCCAAACCAGGTGCAGGGTACCTTTCGCGCCAGCAGCTCTCGGTTGTTCGCGGCCGGCGGTGACCTTCGCGATAACAGTGGCGCCGTCTTCGCGCGCGAACGCCAGCCGGGTCTCCCGGCCCTCCTCGGATGCGACGGGTGCGCCAAAGCCCTTGGCCTCCAGCGCTCGGACGAGCGACGTACGCACCACCGCGTCGTCCACGTCGAGATACTCCACGAGGATCCTCCGCTGCGGCCCGCCGTTCTCGGAGCGGCCGGTGTTGTCGTAAAGCCGGTGGAAGCCAAAGGGAAGCTCGAAGCCCTCAGGCAACGGCGACTTCAGTGCTCCAGCGACAGGCTTACCCGCAGGAGCGCCTTCGGGCGCATGATCGGGGACTTGCGCTGGCTCTCCATCGATCGAGGTCGCCACGGCCGTGGACACCGCCTGGGGCTGGTCCTGGGGCACGGCGGACGGGGATTCCGGCCGGCAGGCCGCGAGTCCGATTCCGATCGCGAAGAGGAAAATCACCTTGGCGTTGACCATGTCGAAGTCCTGTTGCCCGGGTGGGCGGATGCGGCGTGGATTGTAGCTGCCCGAGCGTCGAACAAGCACCAACGCCGCGTCCGGAAGAAATGCATCGAGCCGCCGTTGCAATTGCGTTTAGACTTCGGCCGCCCCGAGGATGTCCTCGACCGCCCGCGCACCTTCGGCCGTGCAGGCGAACAGCGAGGCGTGCTTCCATGGCTGGTCCGCGGTGTGGCGGGCCGGTGGCAGCGCCCAATAGGGACGCGGGCTCACATACCAGGCGTTGCGCTGGATCGCCCAAGCGTCGAAGGCGACGTTGCTGCCTTGCCTGATTGCGACAAGCCCAAGAGCGTCCAGCGTTCCTCCCAGTTCGTCGTGGCGTACGCCGCCCACACACAACAGGCCATCGCGTGCGAGCTGCTCGTACAACCGGCGGAGCATCGTGTCGCGCGCGGGCAACGGAAGATGGACCAGGACGTTGTTTGCAATCACCAGGTCGAACTTCTGGCCTGGGGGCGACTCCATGAGGTCTTCCACAGCGAACGTGATATGACGCCTGGTCGCTGGCCCGAGTTCCAAACACCCGTCGCGGCGTGGCACCAGATCGAGCGCGCCCAACTCCTCCGGGATCGCCTTGACGACCTCGGCCTCCAGGACACCTGTGCGCGCACGGCGCAGCAATGCGGGGTTCACGTCGGACGCCCGGATGGTGCACGCATCGATCAACGCCGCTTGCTGCAACAACAGCGCCAGCGAGTAGACTTCCTCACCTGTACTGCAGGCGCCGACGTGAATGCGCGCACGCCCGCTTCGCACCACCACCGCCTTGACGATGGCTACCAACTGCCGTAACAGCGGCAGGTTTCGGAACATGAGTGTGCTTGCCGTAGACGAGGAGGCACGGGGCGCCGGAGGCGGCCCGAGTACACCACCGGTCCAGGCCATGACCTGGTCGGCCTGCGCGCCGGCGCCCATCGCTTCGAGAGCTTTCGCGAGTGGTAGTGCCAACGCTTCGCGTGCTTCGCCGCCGAGGGTATCGACTGCTGTTCTGATCATGGCAAGTTGTCGCACGTCCCGACATGCGGAGATGCTCGCTACCAACCCCGCGTGATCTGCGCGGTCATACGCCAGGACCGCTGCCCCAAGAAGCCCGGGCTCGTCCTGGGCAAGTACTTCCTGCAACAGTGCCCGTCTGGACGGGCCTGCAAGCGTCGGCTCGGCAGTCAGCATCTGCAGGTGTACCGCGGCCAGCCGCTCCTCTCCCATCGTCAACAGCGCTGCCACGCCGTGCCAACGCAACTTCCAGTCGGCAGGCCGAGTTTTCGCGATCACATACAGAGCCTGGTCCAAGTGCTGGACCAGGGACCGTGCAGCCAATTGGTCAACGATCGCCCGGTGCTGGACGCCGCGTAACGGGCCTTCTGGCGAGAACAGCCCGGTCAGCACACTGTCCCCAACGACATGCGAGTCGACCCTCACGAGGTATTGCAACGCCAACCGCCAGTTTCCGGGCTGCGCCTGCAGGACACCCGCAAGTAGAGCCAGCGCGTGCTGATCGCGGCCAGCGGCATCGAGCAGCCTCAACAGCCCTGCCGGTGAAGCGCGCCGCGCGACCGCGGCGGCAACGAATTCCTCGATCGAATTCCGGCAGCCAGCCTCATCACCGGCTTTTTCGAAGGCGTCGTACCGGCGCAGGTGTGCGTTCCAGTCATCCGGCTGCCGGTTCAATATCTCCCCGAGCACTTCAGCGGCAGCGCTCCACAATTGTTCCCGTTCAAGCCAGTGAGCGAGCCGGCGCACGGTCGCTGTCCCGGCCTGCACCGAAACCTGGAACGAAGTAGGACCGCCTGCTGTCATCTGCCGCTACTCCATTATTCGACCGCCATGTAGGCCTGAGCAGGGCGCGGCTGGCGTGTAATCTCCGTCACCGCCCCACGACTGGCCACCAGGACCAGCTCAGAGCCATGCATTGCGGCAATCGCGGATCTCGCTTCCAGCTTGACGCGGCTCAACCTGGGCCAGGCCGACGATGCAAAGCATGTCCGCTCCACATAGATGCCGAGCCTGACCGAGATCCTCGCCGGGCCCTTGCAGAATGCATGAAGTTGCACCGGCGCACTATTCGTGGCGAGGTCTTCCTGGATCCGCCAACGATCTCCAAGCTCCAACGTCCATCGCACGCGCCCGAGCGCCTTCGGGTTGGAGTATGGAGCTTCAACGGTCAATGCCAGATCGACGTCGCCAGACACGGGTATGTCAATGAAGCCGCTGATTTCCATGCCATCGCCGCGCGTGGGCGTCGCAGTCGGGAGGGAAACCTCCAGCGCCCGGCTCCTGCTTAGAGACGCGGGCCCTTGTTCGACGATGCCACCGCAGCAGACGCGCGCGAGCCCGATGAAGCTGGGCGCCGCCCCTTCCGCATTCGAATGCGCGGGCTTTGAGGTCGGCTTGGCCACGGCTACGGTTGCGACGGACTGGTCCATCCGCGGCACTTCGAACACCACGCGTCGTGCCGGGGCGGCAGCGAGCTTGTCTGCCACCTCGTCCAGCGCGCTGGCGGCAGCCTCTTCCAGCGACGCTACGATTCTGCGCGTCGCCTCCGGTAATCCGTCGCGCTCTTCCAGCGCCTTGGCGAGCGTGGGCCCGAGCCAAGCCCCCCGCAGTGGCAGATCGCGACAGAACTCCGACCTCCTTAGCTCCGAGAAGTGGTTGGCCACCTTGGGGTCGTATGCAATCCCAACCACTGGCGTGCCCAGGCGGTGCGCGAGCAGACAGGCGTGCAGGCGCATCGATACGAGGACATCCAGCGACGCCAGGGTGGCAACGAGGGCATCGGTACTGAGCGGGGCCCTCATGACGAAGCACGGTATCCGGCTCCCTATCGTCTCGGCAACGCGCCTGAGCACCGCCGAATCCAGCCGCTCCCCGGCCTGCATCGGAACACCAATCACGGCGATGCGCTCGCGTTCGGCTTGCGCCAGCAGCGCCTCTGAGACTTCCGCGACCAGGACATCGATGTCGGTATGCGCCCAAGGCCGTAGATTCAGACCGACAACCCGGTAGCCATCGGCACGGAACGATTCTATCTCCGCGGGGCGCGCAGGCCGGTCGAGCTCGAGTGCGTAGACCACGTCCGGTGCTTGCCGCATACACGCATGGAACGGAAGCATCTCGCGGGCGACCGCGAAGGACTCCTCGTCCCTGACCGTGATCGACTCTGCCTGATTGCCGATGAATCCCGCCATGCGCCTTGCGTCCGGATCCACGAGCGGGCCTATCCCAAGGCCGACGACGTGGAACGGAGCGTCGAACATCCTGGCCATCAACGGCAGGGCGCCGAAACCCGCAATCGAGATCTGCGGGTTGTTGAACAGTCCCAGCAACCCACCTGATCGTTCAAAGGTGTAATCGTGCCAGAGACCGCCCCCCCCGAGTACGACGCCACTTGCGGTACGTGCGGCATGCAGCGCCTGGGACAGAGCTTTACGCGGGAATGACTGCAGTCCATGGTGCCGCTCGACCTGATCCGGATTCTCCGCCGCCACCCATACTTGGGCAGACGGATCCGCGGCTGCAATACGCCCTGAGATCGAACGCAGGATCAGCTCGTCGCCGACATTGCTCGCTCCGTAAAAACCTGACAGCAGCACGTGCTTGGCCCGTGGAAGAGACCCGGAAAGCACATTCGCGATCTCGCGCTGCCGGGACTCCCCCAACCAGCAATCCCCTCCCGATGCGATGCGCTGAATATCCGAAAACAGCGATATCCAGCGATGTTCGTAGAGGTGGTGGTTGATCAGGCGATCGAATGCCCGCTCGGTCATGTGACGGTAACGCTCCGGGTCGGCGAGAACTGCGCGCGCCTGCTCGACCAGATCCTCCACATCTTGATAACCAAGAATCTCCTCGTCATAACTGAAGAAGTCCGCCATCTCCTCGAATCGTCCGGTCGCCACCAGGGCCCCGCTGCCAACCGATTCGAACACGCCGCACTTGATGTTGATGTAGCCGGCCCGCGTCATGGGGAAATTGACGTGCACCCGCCCTTCCCGGCTAGCCTGCACCATACGCCTTCCTTCGACCACCTCGCTGCCCGGCAGCTCCCATCCGCGGCCGTAGGTGCGTACGTCGAGATCACGGGCGACTCGCGTCATGACACCGTTGCGCTCCGGGCGTGCGGTGGCGTGACCGATACATATGACGTCCGCCTTCAGCTCCGGGGCGCGCGGCACAACCTGGGTAACGAACCCGCGATCAATGCCGAAGGGAAAGTACAGCGTGTTGTTCACGCCAGCCTGCCGGTACATCTCCAGCGCAACGCGCGCGTTCGTCGTGTGAAAGTCGAACTCGCCCACGTGCTGATGCACCGTCGGGAAGACGTCCGGATCACTCAGGGTCAAGCCGACCAGTACGATGCCCTGCTTCTTGAGATGCGCAGCATCGTCCGGTCGGAACACCATTCCGCCTGCGCAGCATACGATCATCTGCGGCCTGAACCGTTTGAGCACATCCTTGAGGAACTCGAGATTGACGTAGATCGGGCCATTGCCACCCCTGGCTCTGTTCGGGTTGTCGAGAAGGGCTCGATGCCGCTTGCCGTCCAGGTCGAGTACGTGGTGCCCAAGATTGCGAAGCGATCGCGACAGGCACGAAACGATATCCGTGGACCCGTTGACCGATCGCCCCAGAAACAGGATGCGCCAATGACTGCCATGATCGAAATGCCGGGTGGCGAGCGCTTCACGCGCTGCGGCAATGTTGGGGTTGAATTCCATATATGCGAGTTTCCGTGTTCTTACGCAGATTGATAACCGAATTCGCGGGCGGCGACGTCCAGGCTGCCGGGATCGACTCGCCCTACCAGCAAAGCCTCCAGGTACCGGGCCCGGGATTCGCCGGAGAAGTTCGCCACGACATCGGCTCGGCCCCGTTCAGAGAGCTCGAACGTCTCCCGCGGGCGTGCGCGCAGCCCCTCGGCGATTCCCACGGCTGCCGACACGTCCGGCGCAACGAGACCCGGCGCGAAATGGGTGCTGTGACAATTGCCCAGGGAGATGACGGGGAGCCCGACGGCCGCGTACTGCAGTACCCGGCTGGGCAGGTCAAACGACCCGAGTTCGCCAAGCTCCGGAAAATCGTACGGGGTACCAGCATAATCAGAAAACTGCTGGGCGATGTTCAAGCCCGCGACGAAGTTCACCATCACAGCACGCATGGCATCAATGCCATACAGCTCTCCCGCATGGATGTCGTCGGGATCGGCGCGGCATCGGCCGTACACGCGCACGGCGCCTGGTGCCGTCGAGAGCTTCCGGTAACGCGTCTCTTTCGCAGACCCATGTAGATTGCCCATGAATACGAGCGGGAAACGCGCGCTCTCGACGCGCCAGGCGTGCGGCCACCGTGCAGGGTCCAGCCAGAACGGGAAATTGACACCAGGACGATGGCCGCAGGCATCGTAGAATCGCAACACGCGCGCACCGCCGCAATGCAACACCAGATCGTAAGCGTCGACCACAGGTGCGTAAGTTGTCCCATAAAGCACCGGATCGTCCGGAAGCCAGACCACCGTCCTGACTCCGGCTGTCCGAAGGCGCTCCAGCTGGACGAGGTCCAGTGCACCGGCACGGAAGTTGAACAGCACCTCGCTTCCCGCCGCGACCACCCGGTCGAGTGCGCGAGCAACGCGCGCCTTCGCCGCCGGGTCCGAGACCGGAGCGAACCCGTGGGTCAGCCGTCCCGTGGAGATGACATCGTGACCACGTTGCACCAGCGCGTCGGCAAGCGACGTGCAGACGTGCGCCTCGTTGATCGCATCGAACAGCGCAATCCTCACAGCGGCGGAACACCAGCCACATCGCCGAGGAGCGGCGCCACCCAAGTCCGCCGGACATGTTCGAAGCCATGTGCCTCCGCAACCTGCCGACTCACCGCACGGGCCTGTTCACGGAGATCCGGACGCGCGGCGAGTTGCGCCAACAATGCCGTCAGGGATGGCACGTCGCCGGCGAACAACGGATACGACTCGCCGAACGCTTCCAGATTCGGTCTGCTAGGCAGCATGATGCACGGCAGGCCGCACTGTCCGTACTCGAGGACCTTGGTCGACAGTTCGAGCGTCCCCTGCTCCAGTGCGGGCAGCCGCCACGCCCAACCCACGTCCATCCCTGACAGATCCTCATAGAGTTCGGCACGGGTGACGGCCCCGTGCCAGATGACTCCCGGCGTTCCCCGCAGACGGCGGAGCGTCTCCGGCTTGAACTCAGGATCATCGGGCGGGTTGTGGATCTTGTCGCCGTATACGTGCAGTTCCACCGCCGCGCCCTCGGAACGCAGCTGCTCGACGGCATCGAACATCTCCCGGATCCCCCACAATGGAGCGAACTTTCCCGCGTAAGCGATTCGGAGGATGCCATCGCTCTTCCGCGGTGACAGCGGCCCCGTCTGCTTGCGATCGGGGATCATCGGCGGAAGCCGGCGCGTCTTGCCTCGCGCCTGCGGGACGACGCTATCGAGCAGGTCCTGAAGCGGCTGCGTCTGGCAGAGCAGGTAACGCGAGGAGCCAGCGACCCGTTCCAGATCTGCGCGCCAGCCTTCGTCGAGTCCCCGCTCGTCCTGGGGGATGTCGGTCAGGTACGTCCACAGTCGCCCGGACAACTGCGGTGTGCGTGCGGCGAGGCGGCTGAGCGCGAATCCGCGCAGAACGATGGCGTGGTAGGGCGCTCTCGCGTCCTCAACCGTGATGCGGGCCAGCGCCTCCTCCGGACGGTAAGGCGGAACGTCGCCGATGACGCCTGGCTCGATCAGACGGACGTTCGACAATCCGAGCAGCGGCGCTACCACCCGCGTGCTGGAAAGTTTCGCCTTCAGAAAAAGGTCCACTTCGACGTCTGCCAGCCCCGACAGGACTTCCACCAGCGACGCAGCCCATACGGCCGAGCCGTCCATGAGGTTGAGGTTCAGGTCGCCGTACACGCCGATCCGTCGCGGGGCCCCAAGCGCGCGCGCAAGACCGACCTCGGGCACCCGGCCGCGGATGAGCTCGATTTCTACTTCCAGCGTCTGCGCACGGCCACTGATCGAGCGTACATGCCGTGCAGCGTGTTCTGACATTCGCCTGAATCGGTCCGGCTCGGCGTGCAGCACGCGAATGGCGTCCGCGAGGCCCCGCCAATCTTCGGGTTCGGCAAGGAAGCCCGCGTGCTCCCCAACGAATTCGGGGATCGCCGAGACCCGGTTGGTCACCGGCACCAGACCCGACGCCATCGCCTCGTCACGGGACACGCCCTGGGAATCGATCCTGCTCGGGACGAGGAACACCCCATGGTCGGCATGCGCCTGCCTGATCTCGCGCTGCGTCAGGAAGCGCCGCTCGATACGGACATTGCTGAAACGGTCCCGCAACGGCGCCAGCGTTTCCTCGAACAGCGGCCCGTCTCCGATGAAGCTGAAACACAGTTCCGGGAACCAGGCTTCGGTCGACAGGTCGAGGACCGCCCGCACCGCGAGGTCGTTCGCGTACGTTCGTTTGCTGTACGGCCTGATGGACAGGATGCGGTGGCGCTGCGCAGCATCCTTCTCGACGTACGGAAACAGGTCTCCGTCCACGTGATTGTGTATCACGCTGTATCGGTCGCGCGGGATCACGACTCCCAGGTCACGCATCGCTTCCCTGGCCAGGGACTCGGACACGAAGACGAGGTGAAGGCCGTCGGGCAATTCGCCCAGAATCTGCCTCCACAATGCCATGCGCATATCGCTGCGGTGGATCGCCGCGCGACGCTCGGCGTCGTCGGAATTGTTGAAGTCGCGCCGGTACCAGGGTTGGATCTCGGCACCGTGCACCCACACCACGATCCTGGACTTCCCCAGCCACGGCTCGATGGCCGACCACACCTGCTCGTCAAACGAGTGCACGAGTATCGAGGCGTAATCGTTGGAGCGCAACATGAGCGCCAAGTCGCCGACATTTCCGCCGACAACATCAACCCCTTCGAACTCGCCATACGACAGGGGAGCGTCGCTGAAGCGGAACACGTCCACGCCCAGGCCGGCTGCGCGATAACCAGCTACACGCCGATGGACGAACGTGTAGCTATAGAGTTGCTCATATGAGGGGTAGCTGCGGGAAACCAGAAGGTGGCTGCCGGTCGCGGCAATCGCGTCGATGTCTGGCGGCATATGCTGGAGTACGAGTCTGTCCAGCGAACCCAGCCCGGCGTCCTGGATCCGAAACCCCAGCATCACGAGTCGTGTACCTTCGGGCGCAACCACGCTCTGGTTGGAATTGCAGGCGCGAATCACATGGCCGATGCGCTGCTGGTTGCCGTCCAGGAAGATCAGCGTGAACGACACCAGCATCTCGGTGGAAGCCAGCATGTTGAATCGGCCGATATCTCCCGGAAACAACGCTTCGATCGGCAGGCAGGCGTTCGCATAGATATAGGCAAACTTTCCCTTCGCCAGGGAACTGGCTACTTCGATGCGCTTATCGGTGCGAGCCAGACGGATCCGACCCTCCGCATACTCGCCGTCCGGAAAGAGCGAAGCAAGCTCGCTCGCACCGTACCCGGGTAGCGTCGCCTCCTTACCCGAACGTGCGCCTGTCGCCGCGGTGGATCCCGCTATGGCCTGCAACCGCTCGATGGCGATACCCGATTCGACATGCAGGTCGTCCGCCGAATCGCAGCCCGCACCCGCGTGCCCGCTGCAATAATTGAACTCATCGACCGCCAACGCCCTGGTGGCGTGAGCTTCATCGTCGAAGACGTCCGAAACGGCGCGACCGGAGAGAGTCGCGACCTTGGCGATGCTCCGCCGCGCCGGAATCCCCTCGCAGTGCGTGTACTGCGCCCCCCCCTCGACCAAGACATGAGCGCCCGTCGCCTCGACCCTGTAGTGCGCTTGCTTGCCGATGACGTCCGCATCCGAATAGCGCGTTGCAAGGGCCAGGTCGGTCAGGTATGCGGGTCCGTAATAATCGCCCGCGGCGAACACGGCAAGATAGTCTGCTCCGTCAACGATGCTGCCGATCGGCCCCGCCTGCTGCTCTGCCGTCAGGATCCGGACATCGTCGCGGCTCCTCGCTTGTTCCGCATGGATGCCGGTCGGCGCGACAAGTCGCAGCGAACGCCTGTGGTAGGCCTGCCGATCATAGGCAGCGAGCACCGACTCTAGCTCGGCCGTGCTCCGCACCTGCGCCAGCACGACGATCCCGGGAAGGCGCGCTCCGATCGGCCGCCCGGCCACGCGCGAGGCGACAAACGCCATGCGGTCCTCGTACGTATGCTCGCTCATCACCTTGCGCAGGCCCAACAGGCGGAACTTCCTGTACGAGGTATCGTCCTGCAGGTACGGTTTCAGCCGTTCGATCACCTGGCCGCCATTGTCCGAGCTGATAACCAGGTCCCCGAACATCAGTCGCAGGCCGCGGGAGTAGTTGCTGACGGTGACCGTGTTGCTGGCGAGCAGGTCGTAGACCCGGCGGGCGAACATGCTTTGGGACTGTTTGACGGTATTGATGTTGATGCCGTACCGATAGCCCTTGTACGCTCGGTCGATCTGGTCATAGGTCAGGTTGCCCCGGACCAGGGCTGCGTAATTCTCCGGAAACTCGAGCGCCGCGTCCCCTTTCCCGAGGTTGCGGTCGAAGATGTCGACCGCAGCATGTTGCTTCAGCGCATCGATGATGGATGCGAAATCTCGCTGGCGCTCCGGGTACTTGGCGTAGTAGGAGCCTGCGAAGCAGAACCCGTCGACGCGGTCGTGCGCTTCGATCGGATTGTGCGCGCGCGGCTCGCAAGCGAAAGGCAGCAGGTGTACCCGGTCATGGCCGAGCTCTGCGCGGTAGGCCTTGATGCAGTCGATATCAGTGGTGAAGACGTGGTCGAACAACCGCGCGGTCGGCAGGAACACGCTGAAATGAACCGGGTCCTCCTTGTTCCAAAAGACAGTAGGAATATCGGCCGCCCGGGCAGCCGATATCAGTTCGCGCAGCTCCTCTGACAGAGGATAGATCTTCCTTGCCCAACGCTCGCTTTCGCCCTTCCAGGCCGACTCCACTAGAACAATGTGCGGCGCGAACTCGTCAAGTTCCGCACGCCACGCCTCGGGTGTCAGCTGCATGAGCGCGCAGCAGTGGCGGAATGATTCGCGGGTAAAATCATCCATGATGGCAGCGACCCTGAGCTCGGATACCCGGGTCGGGAACGCACCGGAAACGACAACGGGCGGGGGTTCCGCGTCAGGTAACGGGAGCACGCGCGCGCGCCCAGAGGGCAGCATGACCGGAGAAAGCTCGACCACCTTCTTCGCCTTGCGTTGCGCCGGCATCGCAGACGCAGGTGAAACAGAAGGCGCCGGCGCGAATGCCTGACCTGGATCGTCCTCCTTCGGCTCGGCGGACGCGCGGAGCGATGGCTGGCCACGCCGCACCCTGCGACGGCGGACACCGCTGGCGAGCAGTCGGCCCAAACGCAATGGCAAGGCGATGAAGTCCCGCGGAGAGCGCGTGGCAGCGATAAGCGCAAGGCCCAGCTGGAACGAGACCGATCCCTTCAAGAATTCCAGCTCGACGTTGGCTTCGTCGAGCCAGCCTTTTACTGTCGCGTGCTGGTGCTCGAGTCGCCTGCGGTAATCCAGCATTCGCTCGATCTTGATCTCGTACCGCTGTCTTTGTGCATCCCTCTCACGTTCGAGGCGACGGACGTCGCCACGCAGCGCACGCAGTCGGCGGCGCGACTGCTCGAGTCCTTCGAGTTCCGCAGCAAGATCGCCAAGTCTGCGTTCCGCACCGGCGAGGTCCCGGACCGCCGCATCCCTCGTTGTCTTGGCCTCCGTCAGTTCGCGCTCGGACATCTTGAGCGCGGACTCCAGCTTCCCCGCATGTTCGGCATGCCTTTCACGCGCGGCCTCAGCGGCGGCCAAGGCCCGCTCATGCCGTCGGCTCGCCTCGTGCAGCGACCTGCCCAGTCGCTCCACTTCCGCGGAGGCCGTCACAGCTTCATTGCGCACGAGGAGGAGCTGGCTTTTGAGCTGGGTGAGTTCCTGTCGATCCCGGGCCAACACCTTCGCGCTGTCGGCTGCGGCGGCCTTCGCTTCTTCCCTCGCCCTCGACAACTTCGTGGCCAGCTCCTTCCGGGCCGCGTCGTTCCTGCGTGCCGCGCCCAAGGCCTCGAAACGCAACTCCTGAGCATGAAGGGTGCCCGCCTCCGTGGCGCGTAGAAGCCGTTCCGGTGCCACTGCTTCAGGAGCCGCCTCCGATACCGCAGCTGCGACGACCCGGATATATCCATCGACCACGTCGAGATGATCGACGCGCATTCCATCCAGCGCTTCCGCGATTTCGCGCGGAAACACCGTGCACTTGTGGTCCGGGAAGGGATGCAGACCGAATGGTACCGTCACCACGAGGCGTCCGCCCGGAGCGACATGCCTCCGGCCGGCCCTGAGGAAGCGGGCTGCCGAAGTCTGGTGCTCCACCACCTCTCCCATCACCACGTTGTCGTAGAGACGATCTTCCTCCAACGACAACAGGTCCATCCGCTCGAACCGGACCCGGCCGCGGACTTCAGGCGGTTCGGCGGCAAGCTCGCGCTCAGCGTACTCGGCGGCCTCGGCCATGATGTCTATGCCATGGACCTCGAAGCCCTCGCGCCCCAGGAGTATCGACGTGATTCCCTGGCTGCAACCTATGTCCAGAACTGTCGCACCATCGCACTGCGCGCACATCCAGTTGATCCGGTCACGAGTCTTGCGCCCCATGCCCTCGCCGAGCCGGTCGAAGTAAGCCTCGTTAACACGATCGAGCCAGAGCGCCTTGCCCGCCTGATCGCTCTCGTGTTGGTCCTGTTCTTCGTGCATGGTCGTCCCGTTGGTTGGAGTCAAACCCAGAAACCAGCCGCGTCGAGCAGATGCTTGCCGTCGGGGCGGGGATGGACCCGGAAAGCGGTGTGTCCGACGAGCATTAGGACGATCGACGCCGAAGCGATCGCCTCCGAATGCGGGCGAACATCCAGCGAGTGGGCAGCCACTACGTCAGAACCCAGTGCATTTGAATACGGATCGCTGCACATGACCCGACCCGGATACTCCCTGCTGAGCGTGCACGCAATCTTCAGCGACGGGCTCTCCCTGAAATCGTCGACGTCGGGCTTGTAAGACAGGCCCATGCAGGCAAGTTTCGCCGACGGATCTTCATCCAGGAGGGCGCGCGCCTGGTCGAGCACGTAGCGAGGCTTGGCGTCGTTGACCTCACGCGCGATGCGCATCAGCCGCGCGCGCTGCGGTGCCCGCGCGACGATGAACCATGGATCCACCGCGATGCAATGGCCGCCTACGCCAGGCCCCGGACGGAGGATGTTGACCCGCGGATGCCGGTTGGCGAGCGCAATGACCTCCCAGGCATCGATGCCCGCGTCGCCGCAAACCATGGAAAGCTCGTTCGCGAAGGCAATATTCACATCGCGGAAGGCGTTCTCCGTCAATTTGACCATTTCCGCTGTTTTGGCATCGGACGGCAGGCATTGTCCCTGGACGAACGACTGGTACAGCTGGGTCGCGGCCGCGGTGCAGCTTGGGGTCATCCCACCGATGATGCGATCGTTCTCAACCAGCTCCCTGAGCATGTTGCCCGGGATGATGCGTTCGGGACAGTAGGCGAGATGCACATCGTGATCGGCCCCGGATTCGTGTGGGAAACGCAGGTCGGGACGCACCTCGCTCAACAATCTTGATAGACGTTCCGTCGTGCCGACCGGGGAGGTGGACTCCAGAATGACCAAGTCTCCGCGCTTCAGCACGGGAGCTATCGACCGTCCCGCCGCTTCGACGTAGCTGATATCCGGCTCGTGCGTCGGCGCGGCGCCCACCGGCGTAGGAACCGCGATGATGAATGCATCGGCTGGCACGGCAGCGGTCGTGGCGCTCAGGTTGCCGGAAGCCACGCAACGCTCGACGAGTGCGTCAAGATCGCCCTCCTCGATATGGGGCTTGCCTGCATTCACAGCGTCGACGGCGCGCTGACTGATGTCGATCCCGATCACACGCTTGCCACTTGCCGCAAACATGGCCGCCGTCGGCAGGCCAATATAGCCGAGGCCTATCACCGCCACGGAATTCAGCCGCGCATCGCCGGAACCCGTGTTCGTCTGCTGGATACTCACGTCCTGACCACCTTCTGAGCTGATTGTTTGCACCGCCGACGCCAGGTTCATCGCGCGAGCAGGTCGGTCTCGAGGATAGAGGCGATCCGTGACGACGCCTTTCCGTCGCCGTATGGAGAAACGCCTTTCGCCATCGCCCGATACGCATCCGCGTCACCGAGCAGTCGATCGACCTCCTTAACGATTGAGTCGAACTCGGTGCCCACCAGCTTGACGACCCCTTCGGCGACCGCTTCCGGCCGCTCGGTTTCTCGGCGCATCACCAGGACCGGCTTGGCCAGGGCCGGGGCTTCTTCCTGCACACCGCCCGAGTCGGTCAGCACGATATGGGCGTGCTTCATCGCCGCCACGAACGGCAGATAGTCCAACGGAGCGCATAGGCGGATCCGCGGGTGGTCGCCAAGCATCTGGTGCGCCACGTCGTGCACGTTCGGGTTCGGATGCACCGGGTAGAGAACGTCGAGGTCCTCGTGGCGTTCCGCGATATCGCGAATGGCGCGGCAGATCTCGCGGAAAGGTTGCCCGAAGTTCTCCCGCCGGTGCGCCGTGACGAGCATCATCCGATTGCGTTCGCTCATTCCCTCCGGGCGAGGCAAGTCCCGCGCGACGACGTCCAGTAGCGCGTCGATCACGGTGTTGCCGGTGACCTCGATCGAATCCGGGTCGAAGCCCTCGCGCAGCAGGTTGCGCCGCGCCCCCTCCGTCGGCGCGAAATGCCAGCGTGCAAGCCTCCCCGCGACCACCCGGTTCATCTCTTCCGGGAACGGATTCCGCAGATCGCCAGTCCGCAAGCCAGCTTCCACGTGACCCACGTCGATGCGCCGGTAGAACGCGGCCATCGCCGTGGCCATCACCGTGGTGGTGTCTCCTTGCACCAGGATGGCATCGGGGCGTTCTTCGGCCAGAACCCTGTCAAGCTCGGCGAGCAGCCGGGCGGTGAGTTCCGGAAGAGTCTGGTTCGGACGCATGATGTCCAGATCGATATCGGGAACGATACCGAACACTTCCATTACCTGGTCGAGCATCTGTCGGTGCTGGGCAGTCGCCAGCACCCGCACCTCCGCCCACCCAGCCTTCTGCAGCGCCAGGATAACCGGCGCCATCTTGATCGCTTCCGGTCGCGTACCAGCTACGCAGAGGATTCGCTTCTTGCTGTAAATCATGAACTGTAGGACTCCTTCGACGTCAACGGCCGGTCTTGTTGGCTATATAGACCGGATCGGCCTGGTAGATCTTCTTGTACTCCTTGATCGAATCCTCGATCTCGCCTGCGTAGACCATACGTCCCTGGTCGATGACGATGCCGCGCGTACAGACCTTCCGGAGGAGAGGAAAGTTGTGACTGGCCAATACCACGATCTTGCTGCCATCGACGCGGCTGGTCATCCGCCGCTTGGCTTTCTCGACAAACCCCGCGTCCCCGGCGCCGATCCATTCGTCTAGCAGCATGATGTCGTGCTGGACCGCAGTAGAGATCGCGAATCCCAGCCGCATGCGCTGGCCGGACGACAATGTGGCGAGCCTGTGGTTGGCGACATCGGCGAGTTCTGAGAACTCAAGGACTGGTACGACTACGTCTCTGATCTGGGCGCCCTTCATTCCCATCGCGATCGCGCGTAGATAGATGTTCTCGTGGACCGTGGCCTCTGAGTTGAAGCCCAAGCCCAGGTTGAGCAGGGCCTGCCTCGAGCCCTTGACCTCGAGTGAGCCATGGGTTGGCTGGAACGCGCCCGTCAGTATGCGCAGCAACGTAGTCTTGCCTGCGCCGTTGCGGCCAAGAATCGCCATGCGTTCGCCCTGCCGGACTTCGAAGCTGAGGCCTGACAACAACGTGCGGTACTCGCGACGCGGCCGGGAGAACGGCGCCCGCACGAGCGTCGAGTACAGCGACCGATGGATTGGTACGTCCTGGAGAAAGTGGGGAATGTCCAGCCCCAGGTCGCTGGCAATTATATGAACGCCCATCGTCAAACCCAGATCGGTACGTAGCGCGCATAGCGCCGGTAGATCAATGCCGCGATTGGCCATCCGACGGCCGCAAGCGCGGCAACGAAAACGAAGGAGCCCGTTTCCGGCATCTGTCCGAGCACCGGGGCCCGAACGACATCAATCATGTGAAAGGCCGGATTGAGGCGAACCAAGGTTCCGCGCAGCGTGTCGGGAGGGAAGCGCTCGACGGTCCAAAGCACCGGGGTAATCAGGAAGGCGACGATGAGCACCGTTCCCATGATCTCGTGCATATCACGGAACCTGGCACCGATCAGCGAGAGGCAGACGGCAATCCAGGACAGGTTCAATAGCAGGATCGGCAAGGTCAGTGCGAGGCTCAAGAGGCTATACACATGCGTGGCGGGGGACCAGAGCAGGATGCCCGTTACCACGATCAAGCCAAACAGCAGCATGTAGACGGCTTTGGCGAAAGAACGCAGCACGAAATCGGTCAGCCGGGTGCGGCCATCCATGATGAATGCCTTGTGGGTGGTCATAGCGCCAACCGCCTCGTTGACGACCTGCAACATGAACCGCCACACGACAAAACCCACGCCCAGATAAGGGAGATACTCTTCGCGGGGATAGCCCATCAGCTGCGAGTAGACATTACCAAGCACCAACAGGAACGCGATCGTCGGCACGAGCAGCCAGAGAAATCCTAGCCGGGTCCGTCGATGGCGTGTCGCGATGTCGAGCCAACTGGAATAGGCCCAGAACTCCGGATACCGCAAGCTGTTGCGGTAGTCCTTGAGGAGCGACCGGCTCATTCCGCCAAAGCCTGCCTAAGATCACCCAGAAGATCATCGACACTCTCCACCCCCACGCTCAGCCGCACCAGCTCCGGGCCGATGCCCAGCCGTTCGCGGGTGGCCTCGGGGATCGAGGCGTGGGTCATCACCGCCGGATGGTTGACCAGGCTTTCCACTCCGCCCAGCGATTCGG
>CAYQJU010000043.1:0-23264 GCA_964417875.1 uncultured Steroidobacteraceae bacterium | reverse complement strand
CCGCCGGCATCACCTGGACGGCGCTGGGCAAGGCCTTCACCGCGATGGTGCTCTATACCTCGCGCCTGGAGCTGGTCTATGCCGGCTTCGCCATCGTCGTGGCGGTGTTCCTGTGGACCTACCTCGGCTGGCTGGTGCTGCTGGCCGGCGCGCAGCTGGCCTTCTACCTGCAGAACCCGAACTACCTGCGGCTGGGACATGCCTCGCTGCGGCTTTCCAATGACGAGAAGGAACGGCTGGCACTGGACATCATGGCGCGCGTGGCGACCCGGCATCACGCCGGCGATCCGCCCTGGGACATCGAGAAGCTCAGCCGCGCGCTGTCGCTGCCGGGCATCGCGGTGGCCGACATGACCGCGCAGCTGGAGAGCAGCGGCCTGCTGGCGCAGGCCGATGACGGCCGGCTCTTTCCCGGGCGCGACATCGGCAACATCTGCCTGGCCGACATCGTGCTGTGCGCGCGCCGCCGCCACGGCGGCGCGGAACTGCCGCCGCACCTGTCGGCACCGGGCGTGCTCGAGCTGCAGCAGCAGATGGAACGCGCCTGGCGTGATGTATGCGGTTCCCGCTCGCTCGCCGACCTGATCGGCGGACGCTGAATGCGCATTCCCGCCGCAGTGCTGGCACCGGAAGTGGCCTACCAGGCGCAGCGCAGCCGCGGCCCGGGAGGCCAGAACGTCAACAAGGTCGCCAGCTGCGCGCTGGCCAGCTGGAACTTCGAGGATTCGGCGCTGCTGACCGCCGAGGAAAAAGCGCGGCTGCGCAGCAAGCTGGCGCGCTCGCTGAACAGTCGCGGCGAGATCCAGCTGCGCAGCGACGAGTTCCGCGACCTGGAGCGCAACAAGGCGCGCGCGCTGCAGAAGCTCGCCGAGCGGGTGGATGCAGCGCTGGTGATTCCCAAGCCGCGCAAGGCGACGCGACCGACGCGCGCATCGGTGAAGCGTCGCCAGGAAGCCAAGACGCGACGCTCGCAGGCAAAGAAGCTGCGCGGCCGGCCCGACTGGTAGCCGCGCCGGCCGGGCGGCGGGGGCATCGGATGCGCGCCCACCTCGATCACCTGCATCGGCCACCACCGCACCCGCTGTAGGACGGCAGCGACTCGACGCGATGCAACGCGCGGGCATAGCATCCGGCGAGGCACAGGAGGGCCAGGCCATGTCGCATGCCGCATGCCGTCACACCGGTCTCGTCGCATCATCGGTTGCACTGTTCGTCCTCACCGCCTGTGGTGGCGGGGAAGACGAACTGCCGGGCGGCGCACCCGATGCGCTGGCCACACCGGAACAGGTGCGCGCGCAGCTGACCTTCGTCGTCGCGCACATGCCGCTGCCGCGCGTCGAGCCGGCGGTGGCGCCGACCCCGTTCACCTGCACCTCCGGCGGATCGCGGGAAGTCACCGAGGCCACCGTCGCCTCGCCATTCCTCGCATCGGCATTGCCGGTGGAGCGGGTCGCATTCACCGACTGCATGCAGTACAGCGGTCCCGCCAGCGATCCGCAATCCTCGTTCACGCGCCGCCACGGCATGCAGGAAAGCGGCGTGATGCAGCAGCCCAATGGCACGCGCATCCGCTACGAAGGCGATGGCATGGACACCACCACGCCGCTGGAATTGCAGCGACGATCGGCACTGCCCAATGGCGTCTATGAGGAAGACCATTTCCTGTGGCGCCGCTTCCACCACAGTGAGCGCACCACCTTCTTCGGCCTGTTCCGCCGCAGCGAGAGCCGCATCGCGACGCGCCGCGAGCTGAGCATCCGCTACCCGGACGGCGCGCGCTTCGGGGGAAGCTACCGCTTCGGCAGTGACGCAGAGCCGGTCGCGATCGAAAGCCGCAACGGCATGTGGAAGGTAAATGGCCAGTACGCCATCGAGACGGCGCTGTGCCAGACCGGCACGCTGCTGGTGCAGACCGTGCAGGACCTGGCCTTCGACGAGGCGCGCCACCGCTTCGTCGGCGGCCGCCTGCGCTTCTCGATGGAAGGGGCCAGCGCCGAAGCCGAGTTCGGTGCCGACGGCAGCGTGCGGCTCACCGGCGCGCAGGGGCAGCAGCTGCAGGAACCCTGGGAGCCGGGCATCGAGCCCTGGAACTCGGAGTGCTTCGCCGCCACCGGGGGCTGACGGTCAGCCGCCGGCGATGGTCATCTCGCCGATCAGCACCGGCCCGGTCTGGATGGCGCCCAGCCGGTCCACATCGCTGCCCAGTGCCCGCACGCCGCGATACATCTGGCGCAGGTTGCCGGCAATGGTGACCTCGTGCACCGGATAGGCGATCTCGCCGTTCTCCACCCAGAATCCCGATGCACCGCGCGAGTAATCGCCGGTCACGCCATTCACGCCCTGCCCCAGAAGCTCGGTGACATACAGCCCGGTGCCCATCAGCCGCAGCAGCGCCGGCATGTCGAGCAGTCCCTCGCTGCTTCCCAGCAGCAGGTTGTGGATGCCGCCGGCATTGCCGGTGGTGCGCAGGCCGAGCTTGCGCGCCGAGTAGCTGCTCAGCACATAGCCGGTGAGCACGCCATCGCGCACCAGGTCGCGATCGCGCGTGGCCACGCCCTCGGCATCGAAGGGACTGCTGGCCAGCGCACGCGGCAGGTGCGGCCGCTCCTGCATCTGCACGAAGGCCGGCAGCAGCTGCTCACCCATGGCATCGAGCAGGAACGACGCGCGGCGGTACTGGCTGGAGCCACGCACCGCCGCCACCAGGTGGCCGAAGAAGCCGCGCGCCAGCTCCGCCGCGAACAGCACCGGTGCCTTGCGCGTGCTGATCTGCCGCGCGCCCAGCCGCGCCAGAGTGCGCTCGGCGGCGCGCTGCCCGATCTGCTCCGGTGCATCGAGGCTGCCTGGCGAACGGCTGGCCGTGTACCAGTAGTCGCGCTGCATCTCGCTGCCCTGCTGCGCCACCAGCGCGCAGCTGATGCTGTGGCTGGTGGATGGATAGCCGGCGAGGAATCCATGCGAGTTGCCATACACACGCACGCCGCGGTGCGTGCCCACCGAGGCGCCCTCGGAATTCACCAGCCGGCGGTCCTTCGCGCGGCCGGCGGCCTCGCACTGCCGTGCCAGCTCGATGGCCTCTTCGGGCGTGATGTCCCAGGGATGCGACAGGTCGAGGTCGGGCACCTCGCGCGCCATGTCGGTCGCATCGGCAAGACCTGCGAACTCGTCGCGCGCCGTGTGCCGCGCGATCGAGCAGGCCTTGGCGACCATGTCGCGCACCGCCGCCGGACGCAGGTCGGCAGAGCTGGCCGAACCCTTGGCGCCGTCGAAATAGACCGTGATGCCAAGGCCCCGGTCGCGCTGGTATTCCACGGTTTCGACCTCGCCCAGCCGCACGGTGACGCTCAGGCCCTGCTGCAGGCTGACATCGGCCTCGGCCTGCGTGGCGCCGGCCGCACGGGCCTCGGCCAGCGCAAGCGCGACGGTGTCGGCAAGTTCCGGCAGGCGCGAGGCATCAACGTTCTGGGACATAAGCGATAATTGTACGGCATGGAACATTTCGACGATGAGGGCGGCGCACGGCCGCCGAGCAAGAGCCAGCGCAAGCGCGATGCGCATGCGGCCCAGAAACTGGGCCAGCGGCTGGTGGCGATGCGCGAGCAGGAATTGCAGGGACTGCCACTGGACGAGACGCTGCTGGATGCACTGGCCGAGGCCCGCCGCCTGACCAGCCACGGCGCCCGCGCCCGGCAGTTCCAGTACATCGGCAAGCTGATGCGCGATGCGGATGTCGCCGCCATCGAGGCTGCGCTGGCCGCCCGCGAAGACGCCCACAGGGCGCGTGCTAGACTCCGCTAGATGCAACCGCGTGTCGGCATCATCATGGGGTCGAAGTCCGACTGGGAGACCCTGCAGCCCGCGGCCGACCTGCTCACCCGGCTCGGCATCCCGCACGAGGTGCGCGTGGTCTCGGCGCATCGCACCCCCGACCTGCTGTTCGAATACGCCGAAGGCGCCGAGGCGCGCGGCCTGGCCGCGATCATCGCCGGCGCCGGCGGCGCCGCGCACCTGCCCGGCATGACCGCGGCGAAGACGCGCGTGCCGGTGCTGGGTGTGCCGGTGCAGTCGAAGACGCTGAGCGGCCTTGATTCGCTGCTGTCCATCGTGCAGATGCCCCGCGGCGTGCCGGTGGCCACGTTTGCCATCGGTGCCGCCGGCGCGGCCAATGCCGCCCTGTTCGCCGCCGCCATCATTGCGCTGGACGATGCGAAGGTCGCCGCAGCGCTCGATGCCTTCCGCCGCGAGCAGACCGATGCGGTGCTCGCGCAACCGGACCCGCGCCAGGCCGGATGACCATCGGCGTGCTCGGTGCCGGCCAGCTGGGCCGGATGATGGCACTGGCCGGATATCCCCTCGGCCTCGACTTCCTGTTCCTCGACCAGTCCGAAGGCACGCCCGCGCACCAGGTGGCCCCTTCACTGATTGGCGGATTCACCGATGCCGCCTTGCTGAAGGAACTGGCACGCCGCTGCGAGGTGGTCACCTTCGACTGGGAGAATGTGCCGGCCGCCGCGCTCGACGCACTCGAGGGTCGCGTGCGCATCGCGCCCCCGCGACCGGCGCTGGCCACCGCGCAGGACCGCCTGCTCGAGAAGCAGCTGTTCGCAGAACTGCGCATTCCCACCAACCTGAACCTGCCGGTGGATTCGGCCGCCGACCTCGAACGCGCCGTGCACGAGATCGGCCTGCCCGGCGTGCTCAAGACGCGCCGCCTGGGCTATGACGGCAAGGGCCAGTACGTGCTGCGCCGGCGCGCCGATGTCGACAAGGCATGGCAGGCACTGGGCGGATCCCCGCTGCTGTACGAGCAGATGGTGCCCTTCGACTACGAGGTGTCGGCCATCGGCGTGCGCGGCCAGGACGGGCGCTTCGCGATGTATCCGCTGAACCGCAACCTGCACCAGGACGGCATCCTCCGGCTGACGCGCGCACCGTGGAAGGCGCCGCGGCTCGAGGCGGCGGCGCGGCGGGTACTGCAGCGGGTCATGACCCATTTCGACTATGTGGGCGTGCTGGCCATCGAGTTCTTCGTCAGTCGCGGCCGCCTGCTGGCCAACGAGATGGCGCCCCGCGTGCACAATTCGGGCCACTGGACCATCGAGGGCGCGGTCACCAGCCAGTTCGAGAACCACCTGCGGGCCGTGGCCGGGTTGCCATTGGGCGACACCTCCGCCCGCGGCCACTGTGCCATGATCAACCTGATTTCCGACATGCCGGATAGGACTCGTCTGCTGGCCGAGCGGGGGGTTTATCTGCATGATTACGGCAAGCAACCACGCCCGGGACGCAAACTCGGGCACCTGACCATCATCGAAACCACTTCAAGGAGAGCCGATCTGCGCGCCGCGAGATTGATGCGGCGGGTCGCATCACGCCGCAGCTAGCGCCTCAAGGATGTATACCGACTCCTTCCAGCTCCGCGAACAACCCTTCCGGCTCAGTCCGGACCCGGACTTCCTGTATCTGTCCAAGGCGCACTCGCGCGCCAAGGCCTACATGGAGTCCACCATCTGGTTCACGGATGGTTTCGTGGTCATCACCGGCGAGATCGGTTCCGGCAAGACCACGCTGATCGAGACCTTCCTGCGCGAACTGGAAAAGGACGTCGTCGTCGCGCAGATCAGCCAGACGCAGATCTCGCCGATCGAGTTCCTGCAGTCGGTGCTGGTGCAGTTCGGCTTCACGCCGTTCAAGATGAAGAAGGCCGAACTGCTGGCCACGCTGAACAATTTCCTGATCGAGCAATACGCCGCACAGCGCAAGGTGCTCCTGATCGTCGATGAGGCGCAGAACCTCTCGCAGGGCACGCTCGAAGAGATCCGCATGCTCTCGGGCATCGAGACCACCAAGGACAAGGTGCTGCGCATCATCCTGGCCGGCCAGCCGGAACTCAACGCCAAGCTCGACTCGCCCGAACTGGTGCAGCTGACGCAGCGCGTGCGCCTGCGCTTTCACCTCTCGGCGCTGTCGCCGGAAGACACGCGCGGCTATATCCTGCATCGGCTCGAGGTCGCAGGGTCCGGCGGGCGCGAGATCTTCGCCGAGGACTGCTTCCCGGTCATCTTCCGCTACACCGGCGGCGTGCCGCGACTGATCAACACGCTTTGCGAGACGGCGATGATGGCGGCGTTCACCTCCGACCGCGACCGGGTCACGCTCGAGGACCTGGAAGCAGCCATCGAGGAACTGCGCTGGACGGAGTTCAGCGAGCGGCCGCGCGGCGTGGCACATGGCCCCGACTCCACCTCGTCCACCGGCCGCTTCGGGCGCCAGGGACCGGGCCTGTACGTGGGGCCCGCCGACGGCGCCGCCGATGACCCGGGCGCAAGGCCGGTGATGGCCAAGCTGGTGGTGGTGGCCGAGGGCAAGACCGTCGGCGAGCTGCCGCTGTACATGGGCCGCACCATCATCGGCCGCACGCCCGACAACGACCTGCAGATCGACAGCCGCTTCGTCAGCCGTCATCACTGCCAGATCGTCACCCGCACCGACACCTGCGTGGTCGAAGACCTCAACAGCACCAATGGCATCGTGGTGAAGTCACGCCGCGTGCGGCGGCACAACCTGAACGATGGCGACGTGATCACCATCGGGCGCCATGACCTGATCTACCTCGACCAGCGCGGCGAGCGCGCCGCGGCGACGGGCGATCATTCCGCGGCCGTGGTGGCCGAGGCGCTGCGCGACCGGGACCGCGATCGCGACCGGCGCGAGGAGGAAGGGCTGGCTGCGGCAGAAGAGGATGATCTGTCCTCGCACGGGAGCACCCAGCGGCTCTGAAGGCGGATGGCGGCGCGGCCCGTGTGCGCGCTTGTCAGGAAAAATACAGCCGCAGCGCCGTATCCATCATCCGCCGCCGCACCGCGGCCGACGGCACCCACTCACCGAACCAGCGCAACGTGTCCGCATAGGTCACATTCTCGTGGCCGACGAACGGACAGTCGCTGCCCCACAGCAGCCGCTCCGGCCCGGCCTCTCGTACCAGCCGATCCGCGGTCGCCTGCGCCAGCTCCATTGCGACCGGATCGGGCCGGCCGGTGCTGCGTGATTCCCAGGTGAGGCGAAAGCCGGCGGACAGCTTCACCCAGGTGCGGCCCTTCTGGATGGAGCGCAGCACGGCCTGGAAACCTTCGCCGTCCAGCCCCTGCTGCACGTCCGGATGCGCGAAATGATCCAGCACGATGCGTGCGCCGCCCTGTTCCAGCGCCGGCAGCACCTGCGGCCAGAACCGGCCTTCCAGCGCCACGTGCACATGCCAGTCGAGGTCGGCCACGCGCCGGAACAGCAGCCGCCAGGGTTCGCTGGCCAGGTCCGGCAATTGCTGGCGGCGTGACAGCTGCAGTCGCACACCCACCACGCCGTCTTCCTTCATCCGAGCCAGCGTGTAGGGATCAACCGCAGGATCGGCATTGACGGTGCCGCGCAGGCGTCGGTGCCGGCGCAGCGCGGAGAGCATGTAATCGTTGTACTGGCCGAAGATGCTGATGCCGGCGATCACGCCGAAATGCACGCCGTGCGCATCCAGCACCTTCAGGTAATCCTCGGCGGTGAAGCCGTAGTCAGGCACCAGCCAGGCCGAATCGGCCAGTGGCATGTCCTTCAGGAAGATATGGGCGTGCGCATCGACGACCGGCGGGTCGTCCGGCACGGTGTTCACCCGGCGCTCTCCGGCATCGGATATTCATCGGCATTGAGTACCCAGCCGGGCATCTTCGAGAAGTCCACGCGCGGCGGCGCGAAGATGTCGATCAGCTGGTTGCCGCCGGTCTGGGTGGCGGCCGAGGTGTGGATGGCCGGCGGCGGGATCACCGCGATCGATGGCGCCGGGCAATGCTCGTGGTCATCCTCGCGCCACAGGCGCTGGTCGGCCGTCCACGGCCAGCGGATGTGATGCACGAAGGCGCCCTTCAGCGCGAGTGAGCCCTGCTCGAAGTCATCGTGGTGATGCGGCGACAGGCGCGTGGTGTCGCGCGGCGCCGGCTCGAAGGGCAGCACGTTGATCATCAGCGTGGTGCAGCGGAAGATACGGCCGAAGCGGCCCGGCTGCGGCGGCACATCCAGGCTGTAGTGGCGGATGCGATAGCCCGCCGGCGGCTCAGGCCAGGTCTGGTAGGGCGGAATATGCGGATGCGCCTCGGCATAGGCGCCGGCATTGGCGGCCTGCGCGGCGATGTCGGCATTGCTGGTCGAGAACACGCGCACCAGCACGCCGGGCTGCTGCACGGTGACCACGCTGTCGCCGGGCGGCACGATGGCCAGTGAATAGCCGGGCACGCGCACCGACTCGCCGCCGGCCTCGATCAGCGCGCCCTCGCCGGTCTCGGGCAGCAGCAGCATGTATTCATCGACCTGTCCCTGGCGCTCGAAGCGCGCACCGGGTTCGACCTGGGAATAGGCCACGACGAAGTTCTGGCCGCGGCCATACCAGGTGCGGGCATTCGAGCTGGTCTCCGTCGGCGCCATCTCGCCGAATTTCACATATTCGGCCGCCGCGAAGCCCAGCGCCGCCGGGGCCGGGGCGGCGGCCGCCTGGGACTTCAGCCTCGAACGGGGATCGTGGGATTCGTACATGGCAGACTCCAGCTCACAACCTGACTCGATCGGCACCCTTGAGTTTAAGCCTTGCGCGCGCCTCGGCGGGCGTGGCGGGCTCCAGCGCATGCTCGCGCAGGATGCGGCAGATCTTGGCCACCTGCTCGGCATTGGAACGCGCCAGCTGCCCGGGCCCGATGTAGAGGCTGTCTTCCAGCCCCACGCGCACATTGCCGCCCAGCAGCGCCGCATGCGTGCACATGGCCATCTGGTGGCGGCCGGCGGCCAGCACCGACCATTCCAGGTCCTGCCCGAACAGCCGCTGCGCGGTGCGCAGCAGGTGCAGCAGCTGGTCGAGTTCGGCGCCGATGCCGCCGGGAATGCCGAGCACGAACTGGATGAACAGCGGCGGCTCGTAGCGGCGTTTCTCGAGCGCAATGGCGAGGTTGAACAGGTGGCCGGTGTCGTAGCACTCGAATTCGAAGCGCGCGCCATGGCCTTCGCCCAGGCGCTGCATCACCGTGTCGATGTCCTGGAAGGTGTTGCGGAACACATGCGTGCGGGCGATGGCGCGATAGTCCTCCTCCCACTTGTGCTGCAGCGAGGGGAGTTTCTCCAGCGCCATGAAGCCGGCGAAGTTCATCGTGCCGAGGTTCAGCGAGGTCATCTCCGGGCTCACGAGCTCGGGCGCCTGCAGGCGATCTTCCAGCGACATGCCCGGCCCGCCGCCGGTGGTGATGTTGATGATGGCGTCGCAGCGCGCGCGGATCTGCGGCAGGAACTGCATGAACACTTCAGGATCTGCAGTCGGGCTGCCATCGGCCGGATTGCGCGCATGCAGGTGCAGCACCGCGGCGCCGGCCTCGGCGGCCGCCACCGATTCCTCGATGATCTGGTCCGGGGTCAGCGGCAGGTGCGGCGACTGGCTGGGCGTGTGGATGGAACCCGTGACGGCACAGGTGACGATGACGGAACGCGCGGCCATGGCAGCCCTAAAGCTTCGGATTGGTCGGCGGCGTGCCGCCCTGGAACCAGGTGTCGAAGCGGCGATAGCTGCACAGCCAGCGCCCGTCGGCGGCGCGCTGCATCCGGTCGGTGATCAGCGAGATCGTGATCGGCGGATGCGTGGGCAGCACCGGCACGCCATCGGCCGCCCACAGCAACAGGTACCAGGTGCAGTCGGCATGGTCCGGGTCCTTGAACTGCGCGCGGAAGTTGGTCACCGCATGGATCACGGTGCGCGCGCCGCGCTTCTCGCGCCACTGGTAGAACTCGCGGATCTTCGCCTTGCCCACGTAGGCCGCTTCGGCGCCGACGAACTCGGCATCGTCGGTGTAATAGTCGTGGGCCGTGCGACCCCAGTTGGTGTCGACGTCGTGCCAGTACTCGTGCAGCGTCTCGATCAGCTCCTGGGTCGCCAGCAGGCGTTCGGTGCGGTCCATCAGGTCACTCCAGTCTCGCGGCCGGCCTTGGTCAGGTCGCGGCCGGCAGTTTCAGGCAGCAGGAAGGTGGCGATGATGGCGCAGCTCATCGCGATCGACGCCATGATCAGCATGCCCATGCTGATGCGCGTGTCGAGGCTGGCGGCCGTGAAGGTCACGCCCATGATGAACAGGCCCGTCATCGCCCGGCCCAGATTGTAGGCGAAGGCCTGGCCGGTGCCGCGCAGCTCGGTGGGGAACAGCTCCGAGAAGAACGGCCCGAACGAGGCGTAGATGCCGAACTGGAAGAAGCCGTAGACCAGGCCTGCCGGCATCAGCGTCCACACCGAGGAGCCCAGCGGCGCCAGCAGGTAGAAACTCACGGTGACCAGGAAGCCGATGCCGAACAGGCGGAAGATCATGCGCCGGCCGACCCGGTCGCTGTAATAGGCGTTCACCAGGCAGCCGAGCAGGCCTCCGAAGCTGTTGGCCATCACATAGAGGCCGGCGATCGACACCGTCAGGCCGCGTTCCTGCTGCAGGAAGGTGGTCAGGAAGTTGCTGATGGCATAGCCCGCGCCCTGCGCGCCCACCGCCAGCAGCGCAGCCAGCGCGGTGATCTTGATCAGCTGCGGCGAGAAGATGCCCAGCGGATGCGTCTTGCGGCCCTCGGCGCGCATGCGCCGCTTCGCCTCCAGGTAGATCTCGGAGTCGTCATCTGAGCGGCGCACGAAGAACACCAGCAACGCCGGCAGCAGGCCGATCCAGAACACCATGCGCCAGCCCCATTCCTGCGGCAGCACGGCGACAAAGGGGCCGGCCAGCAGCGCCGCCAGCGCCGAGCCGATGGTGACCGCACTCTGCATGGTGCCGACGGCCTTGCCGCGATGCTCGGGCGAGACCATCTCCGCCAGCAGCACCGCGCCCACGGCCCATTCGGCGCCGAAGCCCAGGCCCTGCAGGATGCGGATCACGAACAGCTGCTCGTAGCTGTTCGCAAAGCCCGACAGGAACGAGAACACCGAGAACCACAGGATGGTGACCTGCAGGATGCGCGCACGCCCGAAGCGATCGCACAGCCAGCCGCCCATCCAGCCGCCGATGGCGGTGGCGAAATAATTGGCGCTGGCGATGCTGCCGGCCTGCTCCAGCGTCATGCCCAGCGCCAGCACCAGCACCGGGATCAGGTACTGATAGACCAGGCCGTCCATCGCGTCGAGGCCCCACGCGGTGGTGCAGGTCCAGAACACGCGCCGCACGCGCGCATTGGCGGCGGCATACCAGGCAAAGGGCGAGGAGCGCGTTGCCGCCGTGGCGGCGAGGGCAGGATCAGAAGGCACGTCGATAGATGTCACGCACATCCTCCGCAGTCACATCCCGGGGATTCTGCTTCAGCAGGCGCTGCACCTGCATGGCTGCGGCGACCAACAGGTCGAGCGCCGACTCCTGCACGCCAAGCTGCGAGATGCCGGTGGGCATGCCGCAGCGGGCCAGCAGGTCGCGGATCGCGGCGACGCCGCGGCGCGCGACGTCGAGCTCGCTGCCGCCTTCCGCAACACCCAGCGAGCGCGCGATGGCGGCGTAGCGTTCGGGCATGGCCTGCAGGTTGAAGTCGAGCACATGCGGCAGCATCACGGCGTTGGAAACACCATGCGCCACGCCATGGTCGCTGCCCAGCGGATAGGCCAGCGCATGCACCGCGGCCGTGTTCACCGGTCCCAGGCACATGCCGCCATACAGGCTGCCCAGCGCCACATCGGTGCGCGCGCCCAGGTCATCGCCCTGCTCCAGCGCCCGCGGCAGGCCGCGCGCGATGCGACGGATGCCCTCCAGCGCCCACACATCGGTGATGGGATGGGCCTGGCGGTTGGCGAAGGCCTCAATGCAATGCGTCAGGGCATCGATGCCGGAGGCGGCAGTCACCGCGCGCGGCGCGCCAATGGTCAGTGAAGGATCGACGAAGGCTGCATCGGGCACCAGGTGCGGACTGATGACGGCTTTCTTCTGCCCATCGGCAGCATCCTGCACGATGGCGATCGGCGAGACCTCGCTGCCGGTGCCGGCGGTGGTGGGCAGGCAGGCCAGCGGCAGCGCGCGACCGGCCAGCAGGCCGATGCCGAACACCTCGCCGATGCGCTGGCGGCCATCGAGCAAGGACGCGATCAGCTTGGCCACATCCATCGCGCTGCCACCACCGATGCCGGCGATGGCGTCGGCACGCATCTGGCGTGCGACATCCATGCCCTCGTCGAGGTCGGCGATGCGCGGTTCATGCTTCACGCCTTCCCACACCTGCGCCTCATGGCCACGCGCGCGCAGCGCATCGACCAGCGGTGTGCATGCACGGCCCAGTGGCGGCGAGGTGACCACCATCACACGGGCGGCATTGCGTGATGCGAACCATTCGGCGCAGGCCGTGAGTCCATCCGGTCCGAATCCAAGTCGCCGGGGCAAATGCAATGCCAGCGGCCGGTGCAGCACCTGCGGACCCGCAATCACCAGTTCTGCACTCACGCCAAAGCCCCCGCACCCGGTGCTGAATTGCCACGAACGCCGGCATGCTCACACGAGGCGATCAGACAAACTTGCGCAGGGCGGAAGCGTGCGCCATCGGCGACGGCAAAATTCCGCGGGTCACTGCCGGTGTCAGCGGGCCGCGATTGCATCCGCCAGCCGCGCCAACGCGCCGTCCCCGATTCCTCGCTTATGATGCTGCGAAACGACCGACGCGGGAAAATCATCAGGCATGCAGGCCCACAACGCAGAAACACTGAGCCATTCCATCAATCCGGCCAGCGGTGAAACCATTGCCGCCTGGCCGATGGCCGATGCGGCCGGCATCGAGCAGTCGCTGGCGCTTGCGCAGCGCGCCGCAGCCGACTGGCGCCGGCGCGATGTGGCGCGTCGTGCCGAACTGCTGACGGCAGTGGCGGCACGACTGCGCGAACGCAAGGATGCACTGGCGCGCACCATCACGCTGGAGATGGGCAAGCCCATCGGCGAGTCGCTGGCCGAGGTGGAGAAATCGGCGTGGAACTGCGAATACGTCGCCGCGCACGGCCCGGCATGGCTGGCCGATGAGGCGGTGGCGACGCAGGCACGTTCGAGTTATGTCGCACATCTTCCCCTGGGCGTGGTGCTGTCCATCCTGCCGTGGAACTTCCCGGTCTGGCAGATCTTCCGCGCTGCCGCCTCCGCGCTGCTGGCCGGCAATGTGATGCTGGTGAAGCATGCGCCCAATGTGCAGGGCTGCGCCACAGCGGTCGCCGACATCCTGCAGTCGGCCGGCCTGCCGCAGGGTGTGTTCCAGAACCTGCACGTGCCGGTGCCGGCGGTCGGCGGCATCATTGCCGACCGGCGCGTGGCGGCGGTCACGCTCACCGGCAGCGCCGCGGCGGGCATGAAGGTGGCCGCCCAGGCCGGCGCCGCCTGCAAGAAGACCGTGCTCGAACTGGGCGGCTCGGATGCCTTCATCGTGCTGGCCGATGCGGACCTTGACGCCGCCGTCGCTGCCGGCGTGCGCGCGCGCTTCACCAACTGCGGGCAGGTGTGCCTGGCCGCCAAGCGCTTCATCGTCGAGCAGTCCGTGGCCGATGCCTTCACCGAACGCTTTGCCGCCGCCGCCGCGGCGCTGCGCAGCGGTGATCCGCTGCAGCCGCAGACGCAGCTGGGACCCATGGCCCGCGCCGACCTGCGCGACACGCTGGCTGCACAGGTGCAGACCGCACTGCGCGAAGGCGCGCGCCTGCTCACCGGCGGCAACACGAAGGATCCCGGCTGGTTCCATGAGCCCACGGTGCTGGCCGATGTCACCGAAGGCATGCGCGTCACGGTGGAGGAAACCTTCGGTCCCGTGGCCGCCATCCAGCAGGTGCGCGATGCCGATGCGGCCGTCGCGATGGCCAATGCCTCACCATTCGGTCTGTCGGCGATGCTGTGGACCGCCGACACGCAGCGCGCCACACAGCTGGCGCGCCAGCTGGAGGTGGGCGGCGTGTTCATCAACAGCGTGACCGCCTCGGATCCGCGGCTGCCGGTGGGCGGGGTGAAACTCTCCGGCCACGGCCGCGAGCTGGGCCGCGCCGGCCTGCTGGAGCTGTGCAACCAGCAGACCGTGTGGGTGGCCTGAGGCGTCAGAGCCCGCCGGCCACCGCAAGGTTCGCGCCGCTCATGTAAGAGGCGGCATCCGACACCAGGAACATCACCGCCTCGGCGACTTCATGCGGCGTGCCCGCGCGCTGCATCGGCGAGCGTTTCTCGGCCACCTCGAGGCGACCGGGACGATGCATCTGCGTGGCGATGGGACCGGGCGAGACCACGTTGACGCGGATGCCTTCGCCGCCCACCTCGCGCGCCAGTCCCAGACTCAGACTGTCCATGCCGCCCTTCGATGCGGCGTACCAGACGAACTCGGACGGCGAACCGTAGAAGCTCGCGCGCGAGGACACCATCACGATGGCGCCACCCTCGCCGTCGAAGCGCGTGGACAGGCGACGGATGGATGCACGGCAGGCGAGGATGGCGCCACGCAGGTTCACATCGAGCACCGCATCGATGGTGGCCGTGTCGGCATCGGCCAGCGGTGAATGCGCGCCGGTGATGCCGCTGTTGTAGACCATCGCCGCAAGCCTGCCGCGCCGGTCGGCCGCCTCGAACAGCCGCTCGATGTGCGACTCCTGTGCGGTGTCTGCATGCACGGCCAGCGCGCTGCCGCCCTGCTGCTCGATGCGATCCACCACTGCGGCGGCGCGCGCCGCATCACTGGCATAGCTCAGCACCACATCGTAACCACGCTGCGCGGCCAGCATGGCCACCGCCTCGCCAATGCCCCGGCTGCCACCGGCCAGCACCATCACCCTGCGATTCATTGCACGCCCTCGACGCATCCTTCACGAGCGCGCATCCTCGCATGTCGCAGGCTGCATCACGCCCGCTCTCTTGTCCGCTGCGGCAGCGGCTCTTGCCGAACCGGTCCGCGCCGGGCGGCGCTGCCGGACGGCGCGCTAGACTGCCGCGATGCCGGCACTTTTCGACACGCATGCTCACCTGATCTCCGACGACTGGGAGACCTGGCCGCCACGACCGCTTCATCCGGACCTGCCAGTGCCGGCGCGCACCGATTACACCGTCACCGCCGAAGCGCTGGTGGCGATGATGGACGAGCATGGTGTTGCGGCCTCCTGCGTCGTGCAGCGCGGCCACCTGTATGGCCATGACAATGGCTACATCATCGATGCCGCGCGACGCTTTCCCGCACGGCTGCTGCCGGTGGTGATCCTCGATGTGCAGGATGCGGCCACTCCCGCGCAGCTGCGCAACCTGGTGCATCAGCACGGCGTGCGCGGCCTGCGCCTGGCCAACACGCGCCCGTCACAGCTCGACACGGCGTGGATGGCCTCGCCGGCTGCGATGCGCATCTGGCAGGCCTGCGCCGAACTGCAGCTGCCGGTGGCCATCATCTTCTTCCAGAACCAGCGGCCCTGGACGCTGCCGCTGCTGCGTTACATCGCGCGCAGCCACCCCTCGGTGCCCATCCTGATCGACCACCTGGGCATCCCCTGGGGCGCATCGTTGCCGGAAATAGCCTGGGCACGCGATGCGGGCATCACCATCGAACTGCCGGGCGAACCAGCCTACGGCATCGATGCGCTCGGCCTGTTCGAGGACACGCCGAACGTGTTCTTCAAGTTCACCGAGATCAATGTCGAGCGCATGCAGGAGGCTGGCATCGACCCCGCACGCGTGCTGCGCTGCATGGTCGACCGCTTCGGCGCCGATCGCCTGATGTGGGGTTCGGATGTGGGACAGAGCCTCAAATGGCCCTATGCGGACAAGGTGGCCCACGCCCTGGCGGCCACCGCCCTGCTGGACGCCGGCGAGCGCGCCGCGCTGCTGCACGACACGGCCCGGCGCGTCTATGCCGAGAGGCGATAGACAACCTGCCGCGCCCGGCAAGCGGTCGGCCCTTGGGCCGGCGCGCCGTACGCTATCATCCGCCCACAGGCCGCCCTCCCCGATGCCCCTTCCGGCCGAAGGATCCATGAAGCCCGACGCACCCGTCGCTGCCAGTTCCCAGCCGCGCACGATCCGGCGCGCCCAGGGCATTGTCGATGAGGTCTTCGAGCTGATCCGCGCCGACATCATGTCGCTGCGCATCCCGCCCGACTCGCGCATCTCCATCGACCAGCTCGCCCGCCAGCTGGGTGTCTCGCAGACGCCGATCCGCGAAGCACTGAGTCGCCTGGAAGCCACCGGGCTCGTGACCAAACGTCACTTCGTCGGCTATTGCTCCGCGCCGCAGCTGGATCGCCGCCAGCTCGATGAGCTCTATGAACTGCGCCTGCTGCTCGAACCCTTCGCGGCGCGCTGCGCGGCCGAGCGCATGAGCGATGCCGAACTGCAGCAGGTGGCGCGACTGGCCAAGGCCATGGAACCGGGCAGTTCGCGCCGTTCCTATGACCGCTTTGCCGTGCAGGATTCCGAACTGCACGACCTGATCGCGCGCGGCAGCGGCAACCCGCTGGTGCGCGATGCACTGGCGCGCCTGCACACCCACCTGCACATTTTTCGCCTGCGCTTCCACAGCGAGGTGACGCGCGAGGCCAGCACCGAGCATGCCGCGCTGGTCACGGCGCTCGAGGCGCGCCGTCCGGCCGATGCCGAGGGCGCAATGCGCGATCACATCGAGCGCTCCTACCAGCGCCTGCAGGCCTTCGCCCGCGACTGAAACCCTGCCGCCGTCCGTGTTTGACATCGTCCGCCGCCTATCATATAGGATATATGAAACGACAAAGACGGGCGGGGGGATCACATGGAAGCCATCGACAACCGGGCGTGTTCGACCAGCCGCAGCCGCCTGACGGCATGGGCTGCGCAGTACGGCAACTTCGACCACAGCGAGCTGTTCGCCAACGACGCGCGGCACTTCGACGCCGACATTCGCGTCGGGCAGCTGGGTCCGCTGCGGTTCGCGCAACTGACCTGCCGCGGCAGTTCGCTGGACCGCATGCCGGCCGGCGATGTCTCCGAGGCCGCAGGTTTCACGCTGATCGTGCAGATGGCCGGCCATGGGCACCTGGCGCAGTTCGGGCAGCATGCCGAGCTGGCACCGGGCGACATCGCATTGTTCGAGAACAGCGCGCCGCACCGCCATCACATCCGCGCCGATTCCACCGTGCTGCTGCTGCGCATGCCTACGCAGGCGCTGCGCACCCACCTGCCCTCGCCGGGCCAGTTCTGCGGCCGGCGCATCGCCGCCGGCAGCGGCATGACCGACGTGGTCGCCTCGCTGGCGCAGAATTTCTGCGCCCAGGCGCTGGGCGGGCTGCCGGCCAACATCCAGGAGTGCCTGTCGCGCCAACTGCTGGAGAACATCGCGCTGGCCTTCTCGCATGCCTTCGGCGAGCTGATCGCCGCCTCGTCGGTGGTGGGCGGCCGCTATGCCCGCGCGCGACTGTTCATCGAGCAGAACCTCGGCGATCCGGACCTCGGACCGCACACGGTGGCGCGCGCACTGAATGTCTCGGCGCGCTACCTGCGCATGATCTTCGCGCGCGAGGGCGAGTGCATTTCATCGTATGTGCTGCGGCGGCGCCTGGAAGAGACCGCCCGCCAGCTGGCCGATCCGCGCTGGCGCGGCCGCTCGATCTGCCAGATCGCCTTCACCTGGGGCTTCAACAGCGCCCCGCATTTCAGCCGCAGCTTCAGGGAGCGCTTCGGCATGCCACCGCGCGAGTACCGCGCGCGGCACAATGAGCGCGATGGACAACTGCAGCCCGGTTCTCTGGCAGCCGTCGGCTGACCGCATCGCACGCAGCGCGCTGACCGGTTTCGCGCAATTCGCGCGCGAGCGGCATGGTGCGCCTGCGGCGCAGGCGGACGCTGCCGACAGCTGGATGGCGCTGCATCGCTGGTCGGTGCAGCAGCGCGACACCTTCTGGAGCGCACTGTGGGACTTCGCCGGCATCATCGGCGAGCGCGGCAACGCCACGCTAGATGACGGCGAGCGCATGCCCGGCGCGCGCTGGTTTGCCGATGCGCGCCTGAACTTCGCCGAGAACCTGCTGGCCGGACCCGAGACCGTGCCGGCGATCATCGCCTGCAATGAAGCCGGCGAACGCCGCGAGCTGTCGCGCATGGAGCTGCGCCTGCAGGTTGAGGCCGTCGCCGCGGGATTCGCGGCGGCCGGCATCGGTGCCGGTGACGTGGTGGCGGGCTTCGTCGCCAATGGCATCGAGGCGGTTGTGGCGATGCTGGCCACCGCGCACCTGGGTGCCGTGTGGACCTCCGTGTCGCCGGAGTTCGGCGCCGCGGCCAGCATCGAACGCTTCGGCCAGACCGGCGCACGGCTGCTGGTGGCCACCACGCGCTACCAGTACGCCGGCCGCACGCATGACTGCACGCAGAAGGTGCGCGAACTGGCCGACAGCCTGCCGCAACTGCGCACGCTGGTGCTGATCGACACCCCGCCGACGGCGTTTGCCGGCGATGCGCGCGTGAAGGCCTGGGAGCAGCTGCTGCAGGGCGATCCGGCCGGCGCCGGCGCGCCGCGACGCATGCCCTTCGATGCGCCGCTGTTCATCATGTATTCCTCGGGCACCACCGGCAAACCCAAGGCCATCGTGCATGGCGCCGGCGGCACACTGCTGCAGCATCGCAAGGAACACCTGCTGCACACCGACATCCGTCCCGGCGATCGCGTGTTCTACTTCACCACCTGTGGCTGGATGATGTGGAACTGGCTGGTGTCGGCGCTGGCCAGCGGCGCCACGCTGGTGCTTTACGATGGCTCACCGGTGCATCCGCAGCTGGATTCACTGTGGCGCATGGCGGCGGAGGAAGGCGTGAATGTCTTCGGCACCAGCCCGCGCTACCTCGCCACGCTCGAGAAGGCAGGCTGCCGCCCGCGCGAGCAGCATGACCTGGGCGCATTGCGCAGCATCCTTTCGACCGGGTCGCCGCTGGCTGGCAGCCAGTTCGACTACGTGTACCAGGCGATCCGCTCCGATGTGCAGCTGGCCTCGATCTCCGGCGGCACCGACATCATCTCCTGCTTCTGCCTGGGCGTGCCGTGGCTGCCGGTGCGGCGCGGCGAGATCCAGGGCGCGGGCCTTGGCATGGCCACCGATGTGGTCGATGCCCGGGGCCGGGCGGTGTGCGGCGAGCGGGGCGAGCTGGTGTGCACGGCGCCGTTTCCGTCGATGCCGCTGGGTTTCCTCACCGACGATGATGGCCGGCGCTACCGGCGCGCGTACTTCGAGCGCTTTGCCAACATCTGGCACCACGGCGACTATGCGATCCGCACGCCACCGGGCGGCTTCGTGATCCTGGGACGTTCCGATGCAGTGCTGAATCCTGGCGGCGTGCGCATCGGCACCGCGGAGATCTACCGCCAGGTGGAGCGCCTGCCCGAAATCATCGAATCACTGGCCATCGGCCAGCGCCAGGGCGAGGACGAGCGCATCGTGCTGTTCGTGCGCCTGCGCGCAGGCCTTGCACTGGATGAGGCGCTGGAGCAGCGCATCCGTCGCGTGATCCGCGACCACGCCTCGCCGCGGCATGTGCCGGCACGCATCATCGCCGTCGCCGACCTGCCGCGCACGCTCAGCGGCAAGCTGGTGGAGCTGGCCGTGCGCGACGTGGTGCACGGCCAGCCAGTGACCAATCGCGAGGCGCTGGCGAATCCGGAATCGCTGCAGTTGTTCCACGACCTGCCGCAGCTTCGCGACTGATCAGGCGCGCGCCCGGCCGCGCCCGCCCGGCACGAACACGGCCTTGGCCGTGTCATAAAAGAACGCCGAACGCTCGCGCGCCGACAGCCCCGATGCCGCATCGATCATGTTGCGCGTGTACTGCACGTCGTCGACCTCGACGTTGCCATAGTCCGATCCCCAGCACAGGTGATCGGCGCCGTAGACCGACACCATGTATTCCAGGAACGGCTTCAGCGCGACCATCGGCTTGTCGGCCGCCTTCGCCCCGGCTTCCATCTCGGAGACGAGAAAGTTGGTGAGCTTGTAGTAGACGTTCTTGTGATCAGCCAGCGCCTTGTGCTGCGGCGTCAGGCCAAAGGTATCGGGCAGCTGTTCCGGCCGCGGGAAACCGATGTGGTCGATGGCGATCTTCACATTGGGATAGCGATCGGCCCAGGTCGCGATCTGCGCCATGGCCGGCGCCGTGTTGCCCAGCGGCATCAGCACCACCGACAGGCCGAGGTCATTGCAGGCCGCCCAGGAATCGGCGGCGGCGTCCGAAAGATAGGGGATGGTGCCGTCGCGGCCACCCCCGGTCCAGCGCACCGCGGTGAGCCGGTCCTCCTTTGCCCACTTCTCGAGCGTGGCCGGCGTCTTCGCATCGGTGGGCGGCAGGATCACCACCGGCAGCGCGCGCTGCGGATGCGCCTTGCAGACATCCAGCAGGTAGCTGTTGTCCGAGCCATAGGTGCTGTTGTACTGCACGCCGGTGCCCATCTCGACGCCGATCTGGTCCCAGAAGCGGAACACCACCTCCGGTGTCATCGGCCTGGCCGCCACCTTCGCCAGCATGCGTTCGGCGCCATAGCGCGCACCGGTGGCATTGAAGGGATATTTCTCCGGCTCGTTGGCATAGAAGTGCGCGTGCGTGTCGAACAGCTTCACGCCGGTGGGCGCTGCGGCAAGACCCGGCCGCGACAGTGCGGCGGTGGTGGCGGCGGCCAGCGTCGATGCGAGGAATGAGCGGCGTTTCATCATGGAAGGCTCCTGGGTCCGGACCAGCGGATGTGGCAACGAGGGCCCGGCACCTTTCCCCCGCTGCGCCAGGCCGGCCGACTAATTCCACAGCTTGGCCGGCGCGTCTTGACCGCAGCGGAACCCGGCATTGCTTGCCTTGCCGCGGAAGCTACAGTGCGGCGAGGTAGCCGCCGTCCAGCGCGATGGTGCTGCCATTCACATAGGCGCCGGCCCGCGAGGCGAGGAACACCAGCAGGCCTTCGACATCCTCCGGCTCGCCCGCGCGCCCCAGCGGCACATGGGTCTGGATGCTTTTCTTCACCGCCGCCGATGCGGTATCGGTCAGCCGCGACGGAAAGGGACCGGGCGCAATGGCATTGGCGATGATGTGCTCGCGGCCCAGGCGCCTGGCCAGCGCGCGCGTCAGGTGATGCAGCGCGGCCTTCGAGGCGCCATAGGGATAAGCCTCCCAGTCCGGCACATGCAGGCCACCGATGGAGCCGACATTGATGATGCGCGCTGGATCCTGCGCATGGGCCGCGGCGCGCAGCTGCGGCAGCAGCTGCTGCACGAGGAAGAACGCGGCACGCAGGTTGACGCCCATCACCTGGTCCCAATCCTCGATGCGCGCGGTTTCCAGCGTGCCCTTCTCGTTGGCACCGGCGTTGTTGACGAGGATGTGCAGCGCGGATTCATGCGCGATGAAGGCCGCGGCCAGCTGCTGCGGTCCATCAGACAGCGCGAGGTCTGCGGCAAGCCCGGTGCACTCTCCGCCTGCGGCGCACAGTTCCGCAGCGACGCCTGCGCTGACCCGCGCATCGCGACCGGTGATGTAGGTGCGCACGCCGCGGCGGACCAGCGCCTGCGCCGCCATCCTGCCGATGCCGCTGGTGCCCCCGGTCACCAGCGCCACCTTGCCGCGGATCGCAAACAATTCGTCGGTCATCGGCTTCTCCCCTGCCTTCCCCGTCACGCACCAAGCCCCGATATATACCGGGTTATGGCTACAGTTCGCCTTGACAGCGCTCGCCGAGCTTCCTATAGGATATAGGAACAACAAGAGGGGGGGATCCGCAGTGAAATCCAGCCACGGTTTCACCGGGCCGCAGCCTGTCCGCAGTCGCATCGCGGGCTGGAATGCGCGCCACGGCCTGATGATCGATCGCAGCGAACTGATCGCCTCGGATCTCGCACGCCTCGATGCCGACGTGAACGCAGGGGAAATGGGCACGCTGCGATTCGCGCGCATCCACTGTCGCGGCAGCGCGCTCGACCGCATCCCGCTCACCGACCGCATCGATGCGCCGGCGGGTTACACGCTGATCCTGCAGGTCGAAGGCCGCGGGTCGCTGTCGCAGTATGGACAGACCGCAGAGCTCACCGCCGGCGACCTCGCGCTGTGCGACAACGGCGCACCGCACCGCCACCGCATCGAGGCCGGATCCGCGCTGCTGATGGTGCGGCTGCCGGCCAAGGCGCTGCGCTTCCACCTGCCCTCGCCCGAACAGTTCTGCGGTCGCCGCCTGCACGCCGAGGCCGGCATGGCGCAGGTGGCTGCCGCGCTGGTGCACAACGTGTGCGCCGATTCACCCACCGGCCTGCCGGTCACCGCGCAGGAGTGCCTGTCGCGCCAGCTGCTCGAGACCGTCGCGATGACGTTCTCGCTGGCCTTCGGCCAGTTCATCGCCACCTCGTCGGTGGTTGGCGGACGCTACGCGCGCGCGCGGCTGTTCATCGAGCAGAACCTCAGCGATCCGGATCTCGGACCGCATGCCATCTCGCGCGCACTGCGCGTCTCGGCCCGCTATCTGCGGATGATCTTCGCGCGCGAGGGAGAATGCATTTCCGCCTATGTGCTGCGCAGAAGGCTCGAGGAAACCGCACGCCAGCTGGCCGACCCGCGCTGGCGCGGCCGCTCGATCAGCGAGATCGCCTTCCACTGGGGATTCAACAGCGCGCCGCATTTCAGCCGCAGCTTCCGCGGGCATTTCGGCATGTCGCCGCGGGAATATCGGGCGCGAAAAGCGGACCCGCAGGTTCGCACAGTGGGGGACCCGCTGACCGGCACGGGCTGAAGTTGACCGGACGGCAGCGCAGCAGATGGGCAAGCACAGCGAATACTGGAAGGCCTATGGCCGCGGTCAGGTCCGCGCGTCGCTGCGTCTTGTCCTTGCCATCGGGGCCTGGATCGTTGCGGCTGCCGTCGCTGCGGCATCCAAGGCATGGCTCGGCGGCATGCTGCCGTGGGTACTTGGAACCATCTTCTCCGGACTGATCGTCACGATCGTGAGGATGGGAAAAGACGCCTACAAGGTCCTCTGCCCTGAATGCGCCACGACATATCGGCGGAACAAGTGGGGCGGCGAGTGCCCCGGCTGCGGACTGAAGCTGTTGCAGGCGGACCCTGCGCCGCGACCGACGTCGAGCGGTTGAGGGGCTCGGACTCCGCGAACTGCATGTCATGCACGCGGCCGATGCCGAGGTGATTGGCAAGCATGCGCCCGCGCGCCCCGTCCAGTTTTGCGAAGCCTCCTCGCAAGGGGCGACAACCCTAGTTCGTCCCCCCCACCGTCATCGCATCGATGCGCACGGTCGGCTGACC
>CAYQJU010000042.1:0-23447 GCA_964417875.1 uncultured Steroidobacteraceae bacterium | reverse complement strand
CCAGCCGACGATCTTCGGGCCTTGGGGATGGCAGAGGCGAACTTCGCCATCTCCTCCAGCTCCTGGATCACTTGCTGAAAAGGCTTCGGACGTACCCGTGGTCGGGCTTTCACCGCGGCCTCATCAAAAGCTCGCAGCAGCGCATCAATCCTTGCCGTCTTGTCCTGCTGCTCTTCCATGGACCTTGTTGAGGATGGCGATGTCGGCCAGATCTTGCTCTCTGCCTGCCTGCGCTTTCATCTGCAGCAGTGCGTCAATCCCGAGAATTCGCACCTCGGCGCCGCCGGGCAGTTCGGATACGAAAGCTTGAGCATACTGCTCCTGGAAGTCAAAAGGCTCATTGATCAATAGATCCACTGAGGACTCAGGATCTTCCTCGCTGATGAACTGCACGGCAGTGAGGTTTCTCTCCTGGACCAGGCGCCCGCGAATGTGTGGATCCGACAGATCAGCCGGTTGCAACAGGGGTACCGCAGGCCGGTATCCGGCCGCAGCCAGGGCCGCAAAGATTTTCTCTACCGTTTCTGGCACCACCTGGACGACCAGGTCCAGATCCTTGGTAAATCGCTCGTATCCCCAGGCGTAGACCGCAACTCCCCCAACGACCAGGTAGCGAACGTTGGCGGCCTCAAGGGCGCGCGCATCGCGCGCCTTCAAGGTGGCCGCATTGACCCTGGAGCACGCTCCAGGGTTTAGCATGCAGCCCAGTCATCCAGCGTACTGGGGTGGACCTTGGCATCGCATCGCCGGCCGTCGATCATGGGCGCCGCACTGCCCATCGGGCGCATGGCGCGTGATGCGGGAGTGGGCGTCGATACCATCCGCTATTACGAGCGCATCGGTCTGCTGCCGCCACCGGCCCGCTCGGCCTCCGGGTACCGACTTTACGGGGAAGCGGACCGGCAGCGGCTGGAGTTCATCCGGCGCGCGCAGGACCTTGGCTTCTCGCTGCAGGAGATCGCCGCATTGCTGAAGCTCAGCGCGCGCGGCGGCAGCGTTGCCGCGGCGCGCGCGATGGCGGCGGACAAACTCGCGGCGGTCCGGGCAAGGCTGGTGGAACTGGAACGGCTGCGCAAGGCACTGGAGTCGCTGGTGGACCGCTGTCCCGGCGCGGGGGATCCGGCGCAATGTCCGATCATCGGCGCACTGACCGGCGCACGTCCGCTGGCAGGCACACGCACGGGCGCACCCACACGCACACGCACGAGGCAGGCATGAACACGCACGATCACAACCATCACGCCGCAAGCACGCCTGATACCAATGCCAAGGCGCAATCCGCATCGGGCGGCCATTGCTGTTCCGCCTCCCACGGCCATGCGGCAAGACCCGCACCGTTGGTGCCTGCTCCGCCCGGCACGACGCACATCTGCCCGATGCATCCGGAAGTGCGGCAGGACCACCCCGGCACCTGCCCGAAATGCGGCATGGCGCTTGAACCGGAAATGCCGGCGCTGGATGAAGCCGAGAATCCAGAACTCACCGACTTCCGCCGCCGCTTCTGGTGGACGCTGCCGCTGACCATCATCGTCACGACGCTGGCGATGTTCGGGCATCGCCTGGCAGGCATCGATGCCGGCGTGCTGACGTGGACCGAACTGCTGCTCACGACGCCGGTGGTGCTGTGGGCGGGCCGTCCGTTCTTCGAGCGCGGCTGGCAGTCGGTGGTCACGCGCAATCCGAACATGTGGACGCTGATCGCGCTGGGCACGGGCGCAGCCTATGTCTACAGCGTGGTGGCGACGCTGGCGCCGGGACTGTTTCCGGCCTCGTTCGTTTCGATGGGCAGGATGGGCGTCTATTTCGAGGCGGCGGCCGTCATCATCTCGCTGACACTGCTCGGGCAGGTGCTGGAACTGCGGGCACGCTCGCAGACGGCCACGGCGATCCGCTCGCTGCTGGGCCTGGCGCCGCGCACCGCGCGCCGGATCCGCGACGACGGCACGGAGGAAGACATCCCGCTGGAGCATGTGCACGTGGGCAACCTGCTGCGCGTGCGCCCCGGGGAGAAGGTCCCGGTGGATGGCGTGGTGACCGACGGGGTCAGCGGCGTCGATGAATCAATGCTGACTGGCGAACCCCTGCCGGTGACGAAGCGCAGCGGCGACCGGCTGATCGGCGCCACGCTGAACACCACCGGCGCGCTGACGATGCGTGCCGAAAGGGTGGGCTCGTCCACCGTGCTGGCGCAGATCGTGCAACTGGTGGCCCAGGCGCAGCGCTCGCGCGCGCCGATGCAGCGCCTGGCCGATGTGGTGGCCGGCTACTTCGTGCTGGGGGTGGTGGCCATCGCGCTGCTGACGCTGCTGGCCTGGGGCATCTGGGGGCCTGAACCGCGCTGGGTGTATGCCATCCTCAATGCGGTCGCGGTGCTGATCATCGCCTGTCCCTGCGCACTGGGACTGGCCACGCCGATGTCGATCATGGTGGCCAGCGGACGCGGCGCCACGCGCGGCGTGCTGTTCCGCGACGCTGCGGCAATCGAGAAGATGCGCGACATCGACACGCTGGTGGTTGACAAGACCGGCACGCTGACGGAAGGACGACCGGCATTCGAGCGCGCAGTGGCAGTGGAGGGTGCAGATGCGCAGCAGGTGCTGCGACTCGCCGCCAGCCTGGACCAGGGCAGCGAGCATCCGCTGGCCATGTCCATCGTCGCTGCGGCGCGCGAGCAGGGCCTGACGCTTGCGGCGCCCGGCGACTTCCAGTCCGTGACCGGCATCGGCGTGACCGGCGAAGTCGAAGGGCAGCGACTGGCCCTGGGCAATGGGGCGCTGATGGCGCAGCAGGACGTGGTGATCGAGCCATTGCAGGACCAGGCCGAGCAACTGCGCGGCACCGGTGCCAGCGTGATGTTCCTCGCCGCCGATGGCCGGCTGCTCGGGTTGCTCGCGGTTTCCGATCCGGTGAAGGCCAGCACGCATGAGGCGCTGCAGAAGCTGCGCGCATCCGGTCTGCGGCTGGTCATGGCGACCGGTGATGGTCATACCACCGCCCGCGCGGTGGCCGATCGCCTGGGCATCGATGAAGTGCATGGCGAGGTCACACCCGCCGACAAGCTGCAGCTGGTCGAGGAACTGCAGCGCGGTGGCCACAAGGTGGCCATGGCCGGCGATGGCATCAACGATGCGCCCGCACTGGCGCGCGCCGATGTGGGCATTGCGATGGGAACCGGCACCGATGTGGCGATGAACAGCGCGCAGGTCACGCTGGTCAAGGGCGACCTGCGTGGCATTGCCGAGGCGCGCCAGCTTTCCGTCGCCACAGTGCGCAACATGAAGCAGAACCTGGGCTTTGCATTCCTTTACAACGCGCTGGGCATTCCACTGGCGGCGGGCGTGCTGTATCCGGCCACCGGGTGGCTGCTGTCGCCAATGTTTGCCGCGCTGGCCATGAGCCTGAGCTCGGCCTCGGTGATCGGCAATGCGCTGCGCCTGCGGGCGGGGCAGGGCCTTCGCGGATGAGCGCGCAGACGCCCCTGGCGGCCGCCGAAGAATATCCGCGGCGACTGGCGCGTCACGAAGCGTCGGTCCGTGACTTTGAAAGGATGCACGGCCGATTCGGCGCGGCGCGGCTGGGGCTCGCCGCCCTGGGTCTCGTGATGACCTGGCTGGCGTTGTACAACCAGGTGATTCCGGTTGCCTGGCTGCTCCTGCCGGTTGCCGCATTCATCGCGCTCGTTGCCTGGCACCAGCGCGCACAGCGCGGTCGCGCGCGGGCAGAGCGCATTGTCGCGTTCTATCGCTCGGGCCTTGCGCGCATCGAGGACCGCTGGTCTGGCACCGGTGCATCCGGCGAACGCTTCAATGACCCGCAGCATGTCCATGCGGCGGACCTGGATCTCTTCGGCAATGGTGACCTGTTCGAGCTGCTGTCGGCGGCACGCACCCGCATGGGCGAAGACACGCTCGCCGGCTGGCTGCTGTCGCCCGCCACGCCTGAGGTCATCAGAAGCCGGCACGCCTGCCTGGAAGACCTGCGGCATCGCCTGGACCTGCGTGAAGACATGGCCGTGCAGGGCTCGCAGGTCGACGCCGGCGTGCGGCCGGATGCGCTGCTGGCCTGGGCCGAAACACCCAACGCAATCACCTCGGCCGCAGCACGCTGGGCCGCGTGGCTGCTTCCCATCCTGGTCGTTGGCGCGGTGGCAGTCTGGCAGGTCTGGGGCAGTTACACGCCGCTGCTGCTGATCCTGCTCATCCAGGCGATTGTGCTGCGGGCGCTGCGGACGTCGATGATGCGCACGCTGCACGGCACCGAAGCGGCTTTCGAGGACCTGCGGCTGTTCTCGAACCTGTTGTTGCGTTTCGAACGCGAGCCATTCGCGGCGGCGCCGTTGCGCCAGCTCATCGCGCAGCTCTCATCACACGGGCTTCCCGCCTCGCGCCGCATCGGCCAGCTCGCCACCATCGTCGGGTTCACGGAGGCGCGCCGCAATCCCATCCTCGCGCTGCTGCAGGTGCCGCTGATGTACCCGCTGCATGTTTCCCTGGCCGCGGAACGCTGGCGTGCCGGCAACGGCGCGGCGGTTCGCGAATGGGTGCGCATCGTGGGAGAACTGGAGGCGCTGCTGTCGATCGCGGCATACAGCTATGAGCATCCGGACGATCCATTGCCGCAGATCGTCGAAGGTCCCGCCTGCTTCGAAGCCATCGCGCTGGGACACCCATTGATTCCCGCCGCGCAGTGCGTGCGCAATGATGTGAGCCTGTGCGATGCGACGCGGGTGCTGCTGGTGAGCGGCTCGAACATGTCGGGCAAGAGCACGCTGCTGCGCACCGTGGGTGTCAACGCCGTGCTCGCGATGGCCGGTGCGCCGGTGCGCGCGCGTCGCTTGCGGCTGACGCCGCTGCAGGTCGGCGCCAGCATCCGCATCAACGACTCGCTGCACGCGGGCAGCTCGCGCTTCCATGCCGAGATCCTGCGGCTGCGCCAGCTGCTGGAGCTCACGAAGGAAGCGATGCCGCTGCTGTTCCTGCTCGATGAACTGCTGCAGGGCACGAACTCGAAGGACCGCCGCATCGGCGCCGAGGGCATCGTGAAAGCCTTTGTCGGCGGTGGCGCCATCGGACTCGTCAGCACGCATGACCTGGCGCTCACCGACATCGCAGGGCTCGCTCCCGGCGCGCTTCGCAATGTGCACTTCCAGGACGAGATCGAGGATGGCCGCATGAAGTTCGACTTCCGGCTGCGCGAGGGTGTCGTGACGCGAAGCAACGGCATCGAGCTGATGCGCTCGGTGGGGCTCGAGGTCTGAGGGCGGGGTTGCGGTCGTGGCATACTGCCGGAGCAGGGCAGTCGTCTGGCCAAATCCGGCTCCTTGCTGATCCGTGGCGCAAGATTTCTGAAAGGAAGGCATTCCCATGAACCGACGTGATGCAATCCTCGGAACCGCCCTCGTGGCGCTGTCAGCCTGCGGTCGTGCGCCGGATGCCGCCGCGCCGCAGACTGGTGGCAGCACGGCTGCCGCCACACCCGACCCGACGCTGCCCGCCATGACCGTCTACAAGAACGTCGGTTGCGGCTGCTGCGACCTGTGGGTGGAACACATGCAGCAGGCCGGCTTCACGGCAGAGGTGCACGAATCCAGCAACATGGGCCCCATCAAGGAACGCCTCGGCGTGCCATTCGGCATGGGCTCCTGCCACACCGGCGAAGTGGGCGGCTATTTCGTCGAAGGCCATGTGCCTGCCCGGGAAGTGCTCAGGCTGCTCAGCGAGCGACCGGATGCGAAGGGGCTGACCGTGCCCGGCATGCCGATCGGCTCCCCCGGCATGGAAGTGCAGGACCGGATCGAACCCTATGAGGTGCTGCTCGTCGCGCAAGATGGATCCACCAGCATCTACGCGCAATACGGCACCTGAATATTCCTGTGCAGGGGAGCGCGCCAACCGGCGCGTTACCCGGGCCCCACAATCGCGCGACCGGCTGCCGCCGATACCGCATAATTCCGCCGCGACCAATACCGACCGCAAGGTCCGCGCGGACGTGGCGAAACTGGTAGACGCAGCAGACTTAAAATCTGCTTTCCGCGAGGAAGTGTGGGTTCGAGTCCCGCCGTCCGCACCACAAGAAGTGATGATTTGCTCGACGTAACACAACTGCACCTCTGGCGCGGCGACCGACACCTGCTCCGGGGCATCCAGTTCTCGCTGGCCGGCGGCCAGCTGCTGCAGCTGCTGTGGCCCAACGGCACCGGCAAGACTTCGCTGCTGCGCTGCCTGGCCGGGTTCCTGCACGCAGAGGAGGGCGGCATCCGCTGGAACGGGCAGTCGGTCAGCGAGGATCGCAGGCCATTCCACTGGGCACTGGCCTACCTCGGCCATGAGAACGCACTGAAGGACGAGCTCTCCGCATTCGAGAACCTGCGTTTCGCCTGCGCGCTGCGTCAACGGCACGATGCGGGGCAGCTGCTGGCCGCGCTCGAAGCGGTGGGCCTGGGCCAGATCGATCCCGACCTGCCGGTGCGCCATTTTTCGGCCGGACAGAAGCGGCGCGTGGCACTGGCACGGCTGGCCATGTGGGGCGCGAAGCTGTGGCTGCTCGACGAGCCGGTGACCAATCTGGATGCCGCCGGACAGGCGGTGTTCGAGAAGCTGCTGGGCGCGCACCTGGCTGACGGCGGCAGCGCCATCATCGCCACGCACCGGCCCATCGAGTTGGCGGGGGCGGCATGCCGCTTCTGGCGCGCGCCGCAGGAGCCGCTGCAGTGAGTCGGCGCACTTCGGCATTTTCGGCCGCAGCCTCGGTCCTGCACCGCGACCTGCTGCTGGCCGCCCGGCGGCCGGGCGAATGGCTGCAGCCGCTGGGGTTTTTCGTGCTGGTCAGCCTGCTGTTCCCGCTGGCGCTGAGCCCCGAACCCGGGCGGTTGCGCGAACTGGCGCCCGCGGCACTGTGGGTTTCGCTGCTGCTGGCCTCGCTGCTGGCGCTGGAATTCCTCTATCGCGAGGACGCGCGCGATGGAACTTTGGAGCAGTTTGCGCTGTCTGGACAGTCATTCACTGCGCTGCTGCTCGCGAAGACGGCCACGCACTGGATGCTCACCGGCCTGCCACTGGTGCTGGCCGGTCCTCTGGCCGTGCTGGCGCTTGGCGCGCCGGCCGCGTCGGTATCGGGGGTACTGATGGCCTTGTTGCTGGGCAGTGTGACCCTGAGCCTGATCGGGGCGATTGGTGCAGCGCTCACGCTTGGCACGCGGCGGGGCGGGGCACTGCTCTCGCTGCTGGTGCTTCCCCTGGTGATGCCGGTGCTGGTGTTCGGTGCGCGTGCCACCGCGTGGTCGATGACGGGCGAGGATACCGCCAGCGCGATGTTCGGCCTCGCCGCGATGGGCGTGCTGGCCCTCACGCTGGCCCCGCTGGCTGCCGCCGCGGCCGTGCGCATCAGCATGGAGTAAAATCGAAGGTTATGACCTGGACCTGGTTCCATCGCTTCGGATCGCCGCCTTACTTCTACCGCTTTGCCGGTCGATGGGCGCCGTGGTTCCTCGGCATTGCCACCGTGCTGCTGCTGGTCGGACTGTATGGCGGCCTGATTGCCGCCCCGGTCGATTATTACCAGAGCGAGGTCTACCGCATCATCTACGTGCACGTGCCGTCGTCCTACCTTGCGCTGATGACCTATACGTGGATGGCATTGGCCGCCGCGGTGGGGCTCATCTGGCGCATCAAGGTGGCCCATGCCGTGGCTGCGGCCTGCGCACCGGCCGGCGCGAGTTTCACCGTGGTCTCGCTGGTCACCGGCATGATCTGGGGCGAGCCCACATGGGGCACGTGGTGGACCTGGGATCCGCGCCTGGTCTCGCAGCTGTTCGTGCTGTTCTTCTTCCTGGGCTACATCGCGCTGCGTGGCGCCATCGAGGATCGCGATCGCGCCGATCGCACCAGCGCCGTGCTCGCCATCGTCGGCGTGGTCAATGTGCCCATCGTGCATTACTCGGTTGAATGGTGGAACTCGCTGCACCAGGCGCCGACGCTGATGCGCGCGGATGGTCCGGCAATGCCGATGGCAATGCTCTGGCCACTGCTGGTGATGATCGCGGCCTACACGTTCTATTTCATTGCGCTGATGCTGATGCGCGCGCGGTCCGAAGTACTGCGCCGTGAACGCGGCGGCGCCTGGCTGCGCGAGGAACTGGCGCGCGCGGAGGCGACATGAGCGAATTTTTCGACATGAAGGGCTATGGCGTTTTCATCTGGCCCGCCTATGTGATCGCGATCGGCGCACTGTGGCTGAACGTATGGTTCGCCCGCCGCCAGCTACGCGCGGCACGCCAGGAGGCGCGCAGGCGCCTTGCCATGCAGGAGACGCAGTCATGACCCCGGTTCAGAAGCGACGCATGTACATGGTGCTGGGCATCGTGGCCGGTGTGGGCATCGCGGTGGCGCTGGCGCTGCTCTCCAGGCAATTCTCGATTGGCTACACGCCGCCGGTGGAAGTGGCGGCCGGCGCACGCGAACCGGGCCAGCGCTTCCAGCTGGGCGGCATGGTGAAGACCGGCAGCGTGCAGCGCACCCCGGGCACGCTCGAGGTGCGCTTCGTGGTCACCGACTTCGCCGCCGAAGTGCCGGTGTTCTATGACCGCGTGCTGCCGGATCTCTTCAAGGAGAACTCCGGCGTGGTCGCCAACGGCCGCCTGAACGAAGAAGGCGTGTTCGTGGCCGACGAAGTGCTGGCCAAGCACGACGAGAACTACATGCCGCCCGCGGTGCAGGAATCGCTGCGCCGGGGTGAATCGCGCCTCGAAAACCCGCCCGCGGCGCAGTACTAGCGGAGTCTTTTCCAGATGATCCCCGAGATCGGACAGTACGCGATGATCCTCGCGCTGCTGCTGTCGGCGGCGCAGGCCTTCTTTGGCCTGGCCGGTCCCTGGCGCGGCCAGCAGCGCTGGATGCAGGTGGTCCATCCGGCCGCGGTAGGGCAGTTCCTGCTGCTGTCGGTGGCCTTCGGCTGCCTGGTGTGGGCGTTCGTGAACAACGATTTCTCGGTCCGCCTCGTGGCCGCGAACTCCAATTCCGCGCTGCCGGTCTACTTCCGCGTGGCGGCCTCGTGGGGCAACCATGAGGGCAGCATGCTGTTCTGGGTGTTCGTGCTGTCGATCTGGACGGTGGCGGTGGCACTGTGTTCACGTTCGCTGCCGCAGAGCTTCGTGGCGCGCGTACTGGGCGTGCTGGGCATCCTCAGCGCCGGCTTCCTGCTGTTCTCGCTGGCCACTTCCAACCCCTTCACGCGCATGCAGCCGGCGCTGCCCGATGGCGTTGACCTCAACCCGGTGCTGCAGGACATCGCGCTGACCATCCATCCGCCGGTGCTGTATGTCGGCTACGTGGGCTTCTCGGTGGCCTTTGCCTTCGCCTGCGCGGCAATGATCGAAGGCAAGCTCGACCAGGTGTGGGCACGCTGGACGCGCCCCTGGACCACCGTGGCGTGGATGTTCCTGACGCTGGGCATCGCGGTGGGCAGCTGGTGGGCCTATTACGAGCTGGGCTGGGGCGGCTGGTGGGCCTGGGATCCGGTCGAGAATTCCATCCTGATGCCGTGGCTGCTGGGCACGGCGCTGATCCACTCGCTGGCGGTGACCGACAAGCGCGGCCTGTTCAAGAGCTGGACGCTGCTGCTGGCCATCATGACTTTCTCGTTCTGCCTGCTGGCCACCTTCATGGTGCGCTCCGGTGTGCTGACCTCGGTGCACAGCTTTGCAGCCGATCCGGGTCGCGGCATGTTCATCCTGGCCTTCCTGGTGCTGTCGATCGGCGGCTCGCTGGGTCTTTACATCTGGCGCGCGCCGCTGCTGCGCTCCTCGGCCGGCTTCGACCTGGTGTCGCGCGAGAGCTTCCTGCTCTACAACAACATCCTGCTGGTGGTGGCCACGGCGGTGGTGTTCGGCGGCACGCTGGCGCCGCTGATCGCCGATGCCTTCGGGCAGGGCGCACTGTCGGTGGGACCGCCGTACTTCAATGCGATGTTCCTGCTGCCGATGCTGCCGCTGCTGGCACTGGTGTCGCTGGGCACCTTCGCGCGCTGGAAGCGCGGCCAGCTGGAAGTCTCACGCCGGCGCATCTGGAGCGGGCTGGTGCTGTCGCTGGTGCTGGGCCTGGCGCTGGTGATGGGCCTGTATGGCGATCGCTCGCTGCTCGGACCCATCGGCGTGGTGCTGGGCGTGTGGATCATCCTCTCCTCGCTGGTCGATCCGCTGGATCGCCTGCGACGCGGACTGTCGATCTCGCCGGCCATCCTCGGCATGACCATGGCGCACATCGGCCTGGGCGTGATCACGGTGGGCATCACCATCATGGAAGTCACGATGGTCGAGCGCGACGTGGCATTGGCTCCCGGCCAGGAAGTGACGCTGGGTGAATACACCTTCCGCTTCGAGGGCACCGACGAAGTCGACGGCCCCAACTATGCGGCGATCCGCGGTCGCGTGGTCGTCACCGAGCAAGATGGCGACGAGATCGTGATGCTGCCGGAGCGGCGCAACTATTTCGTCAGCGGCCAGGCGCTGGCCGAGGCGGCACTGGGAGTGGGCTGGCGGCGCGACCTGCTGGCCACGCTGGGCGAGGAACTGGGCGGCGGCAGCTGGAGCCTGCGCCTGCAGGTGCGGCCGCTGATGCGCTACATCTGGCTGGGTTCGGCGTTGATGGCGCTGGGCGGATTCATTGCCACGCTCGACAAGCGTTACCGGCGACGGCGCGAACGCCGCGACACGACGGAGGAAGCTTCCGGATCCGTGGCGCGCGAAAGGCACAAGGCAAAGGCCGACGACCTCTCCACCGGCACACCACTGACGGTGACCCGGTCATGAACCGCTTTGCCATTCCGCTCATCATCTTCGCGGGCCTGGTGATCATCTTCGCCATCGGGCTGAAGCGCGCACCGGAGAAGTCGGTCGTCCCTTCGGCATTGATCGGCAAGAGCGCCCCCGAGTACGAGCTGCCATCGCTGCTGCGCCCCGGCGAGACGGTGCGCAGTGCCGACTTCAAGGGCCGCTGGCAGCTGGTGAATGTGTGGGGCACGTGGTGCCCGGAGTGTTACACCGAGCATCCGGTGCTGCTCGACATTGCACGCGAGGGCAAGGTCGTGATCATCGGCCTGAACTACAAGGATGATGACGAGGCCGCGCGCCGCTGGCTGGCCGAACTGGGCAATCCCTATACGGCCATCGGCATCGACCGTGAGGGCGATACCGCGATCGACTTCGGCGTCTATGGTGCACCCGAAACCTACCTGATCAATCCCGAGGGCCTCATCGTCGACCGCGTGGTCGGCGCGCTGGGAGCCGCATTCTGGCGACAGGAATGGGTGCCGATGATCGATGGAGCACAGCGATGAAACGTCTGACGGCATTACTGGTGCTGCTGTGCCTGCCTTTCACCGCTCCGGCCATCGATCCGGAAGGATTCGATGATCCGGTGCAGCAGGCGCGCTACATCGCGCTGATCCAGGAACTGCGCTGCCTGAAATGCCAGGGCGAGAATGTGGCCGACACGCCGGCCATGTTCGCCGTCGACATCCGCCGCCAGGTACGCGCGATGATCGAGGAAGGCCGCAGTGATGCCGAGATCAAGCAGTACATGGTCGACCGCTATGGCGAGCTGATCCTGCTGCGTCCGCGCAGCATGTGGCTGTGGGTCGCGCCGGGCCTGTTCCTGCTGGGCGGCGCGCTGATTGCCTGGCGTGTCATCGCGCAGCGGCGCGAGCTTCTGGCCACCGATGATTCCGATCCTGAGCAGGAGGATCCGGCATGAGCGGCTTCATTGTCATCGCCGGCCTGCTGACGCTCGCCACGCTGGCGGCGATGCTCTATCCGCTGCTGCGCCGTCGCGCCGATTCCAGCGAAGCCTGGCGCAGCGCCGGTGTGGCAGGACTGCTGCTGCTGTTCGGCGCCGCGGCGCTTTATCCCACGTGGAGCAATTTCAAGTGGAGCGATGACGAATCTGCAGTCGATTCGCCCGAGGCGATGGTCGGCCGCCTCGCGCGTCGCCTGGAGCGCGAACCGGATGACCTGCAGGGCTGGCTGATGCTGGGCAATTCCTACAGCGCCATTGCGCAGATGCCCGGACGCGAGAACTACCATGACCTTGCGGCACGCGCCTACCAGCGTGCCGATTCGCTGGCGCAGGGAAGGAACGCCGAAGCACTGATGGGACTGGCCGAGGCGCTGATCGTCAGCGAACGCAGCGGACTGGACGGCCGCGCCGGCCGGCTTTTCGAACAGGCGCTCGAGGTGGAGCCGAATTCCGTGAAGGCCCTGTTCTACAGCGCCTTCGCAGCACGTGAACGCAACGAGCTGGGGCTCGCACGCCAGCGGTTCGAAACCCTGCTCGGCGCCAATCCGCCGCGCGAGGTCGCGAGCATCATCCAGGAGCAGATCGAAGCCATCGATGCGCTGGAGCGCATGGCCGGCACGCCGGGCGGCGGAATGGACGCGGGCAACAACGCGATGGCCGCGGCAGGCGGCGCAGGGCAGGGCGATGCAGCCGATGCAGTGTCGGTGCGCCTGCGCATCACGCTGGATCCCGCCGTGGCCGGAAACGCCGCGCGAGGCGCACCGCTTTTCGTCGTCGCGCGCATTCCCGGCCAGGCCGGTCCGCCGCTGGCCGCCAAGCGCCTCGACGCCAGCTTCCCGCAGGATGTGGAACTGCTCAGCACCGATGCAATGATCGCCGGCAGCGGTTTCGCAGCCGGACAACAACTCGAGATCGAAGCGCGCATCGCCAACGGTGGCAGTGCCATTTCGCGTAGCGGAGATCCCTTCGGTGTGGTGCGTGTCACAGCCGGCGAAGCGGACCGTACGGGAATCCAGATCTCGCAACTGAAGCCCTGAATTCACTGCACCGCTGCTGCGGGTAGTACTCCGGGTAACAGCTGAATCGGCTATCCTTCGCCGGATTCGCATCAAGTTCGAATTTTGGGGGAAACATGCGACGTCTTATGTCGATTGTGGCCAGTGCGGGCATTGCCGCGCTGGTCGTGGCCTGCGCTTCGTCCACGGGAAACCGTGACGCCGACCGCCGCGCCACAGCCGATCCGGCCGCCCGGATCACCAACCAGTGGGCCGCGCATGGTGGCGACCACAGCGAGCAGCGTCACAGCCCGCTCACGCAGATCAATCTCGACAACGTGAACCAGCTGGGCGTCGCGTGGTTCGCCGAGCTGCCCGAGCGCGGCGGCTACCAGAGCACGCCGCTGGTCGTCGACGGCATCCTCGTCGTCACCACGCCGTGGAGCAAGGCCTATGGCTTCAACGCAAAGACCGGCGAGCAGCTGTGGAAGTACGACCCGCAGGTGCCGCGCGAGATTGCCGCCACCAGCCTGTGCTGCAACGTCAGCAACCGCGGCGCCGCCTACTGGAATGGCAAGGCCATCTGGGCCACGCTCGACGGACGCCTGATCGCCGTGAACCTGAAGACCGGCGAGCCGGCCTGGGAAGCGCAGACCACCGATCCTGAGAAGGCGCTGTCGATCACCGGTGCACCGCGTGTCGGCGATGGCATCGTGTTCATCGGCCAGGCCGGCGCCGAATACCACCAGCGCGGCTACATGTCCGGCTGGGATGCCGAGACCGGCGAGAAGCTGTGGCATTGGTGGGCCGTTCCCGGCAACCCGGCCGATGGCTTCGAGCAGCCCGAGCTGGAGTGGGCCGCCGAAACCTGGAAGGGTGAATGGTGGAAGTTCGGCGGTGGCGGCACGCCGTGGGACGGCATCGTCTACGACCCGGAGACCGATCTTGTGATCGTCGGCACCGGCAACGGTGCACCGTGGCCGGCCGAGGTGCGCTCGCCGGGCGGCGGCGACAACCTGTTCACGGCATCGATCGTGGCGCTCGAGGCGAAGACCGGCAAGTACCGCTGGCATTACCAGACGGTGCCGATGGACAACTTCGACTATGACAATGCTTCACCGCTGACCATTGCCGACCTCGTCATCGACGGCAAGAAGAAGCATGTGGTCATGCAGGCGCCGAAGAACGGCATCTTCTATGTGATCGAGGCGGCCACCGGCAAGGTGATCTCGGCCGACCTGTTCGTGCCTGGCGCCAACTGGCTGACCGGCTTCGATGTGGAGAACAACTGGAAGCCCATCCTCAACCCGCATGCCAACATCGGCGCAACGGGCAAGGGCTGGACGATCGTGCCCTTCCAGACGCATGTATGGGCGCCGCAGGCGTTCAACCCGCAGACCGGCTACATGTATGTGCCGACGCGCTATGCCAGCTATGGCATGGTGTCCGAGGCCGGCGCGATGATGGGCAACCAGATGCTGTCGATCGCCATCGGCCGCCAGCCTGAATACGCCCCGCCGGTGATCAGCCCGGAAGAGCGCACCGCCAACACCGGCCTGCTGGCCTGGGATCCGGTCGCCCGCAAGGCTGCCTGGCGCAACCCTGAGGGCAACAGCGGCGCCGGCGTGCTGAGCACGGCTGCCAACCTGCTGTTCCAGGGCAACGCGAACAACTTCAATGCCTTCCGCGCCGACACCGGCGAGAAGGTGTGGACCGCCGCCATCGGCGCCGGCATCGTTGCAGGCCCCATCAGCTATTCCATCGACGGCGAGCAGTATGTCGCCGGTGTTGGCGCGGCCGGCCGCAATTCCGGTGGTCGCCTGGTGGTATTCAAGCTGGGTGGCAATGCCGAGCTGCCGCCGCCGCCGCCGCCGGTGCAGCAGGTGCTCAATCCGCCCGAGAATTTCGGCACCGACGAGATGCGCACGCTGGGACAGGAGAAGTACGCGCAGAACTGTGCCATCTGCCACGAGAACGGCCGGCAGATGGGCGGCTTCCCGGACCTGCGTTACTCGGCATTCCTGAACAGCGATGCCGGCTTCAAGGCCGTGGTCATCGATGGCGCGCTCACCGAGGCGGGCATGGTGTCGTTCCGCCAGGCGCTGAGCCTGGAGGAGACCGAGGCCATCCGTGCGCATCTGGTGAGCCTGGCCAACACGCTGAAGTCTGCGCCGCCGCGCGGCGGCGGACCGGGTGGGCCGGGCGGCTTTGGCCCGCCGCGCGGAGCAGGCGGTCCGCCGCCGGCAGAGCGTCCGTCGCAGCCGGGTGGCGGCATGGGCACCTTCGCGATCGGCGCCACGGCGACTCCGGCTCCCGCCGGCCAGCCGCAGCAGCCTGACGCCGCAGGCGGCCTGCACCAGTAGGCCGGCCTGAAGACAGCGCGGTGGCGATCCGCAGTTTCTTTCCAACGCGGATCTACACCGCCGCGCTGTCACCGGCCCGCGCCACCGCGCTGAACGCGCGGCTGCTGCGCGAATGCCTGCAGCTCTCGCACGATGACGCGGCGGGCCAGAAATGGTCCCGCCGCAACTATCCCGGTGGATTCACTTCCTACGCATCGGCCAGCCACATGCATCGCGTGTCGCCGACCTTCGATGCACTGCGCCGGATCATCGACCGGCATGTGAAGCGCTTCGCCGCTGAACTTGAATTCGACCTCGGTGAAGCCCCGCTCACGATGACCGACTGCTGGGTGAACGTGATGCCGCCTGGCGTCGCGCATGGCCTTCACCTGCATCCGCTCTCTGCCATCAGTGGCACGTACTACGTGCGCGTGCCGCGTGGGGCTCCGGGCCTGAAGTTCGAGGACCCGCGACTGGATCGCTACATGGGCGCGCCGCCGCGCAAGGCTGATGCAGACGAACGCAACCGCGCATGGATCGTGATGCCGGCAAAGCCCGGCGACCTGCTGCTGTTCGAGAGCTGGTTGCGGCACGAGGTCGCGGCCAATACGGGGCGCGACGTGCGGGTGAGCATCAGTTTCAATTACGGCTGGGGCTAGCCAACTTCGCGGGCCTGCCGCGGAAGGCCTGACTTGAACGCATCAGCGCATCGAACGACCTGACCCGGGCTGGCGCGCACGGCCCCCGTTGTTGTTCCCCGGACCGCATTGGTGCAATCTGCCCGTCCCATACAACTGCAAGACCGGGAACGGGCCGGTACACGGGGGGATCTTATGTCTGGCAGCAACGAACTCGAACCGACCGGCCGGCGGCGTTTCCTCGGCGGCTCGGTGATGGCGGCGGGCGGCGTGGCACTGGCTGCACTCGGCGCCTGCTCGCGGGATGCAGCCAATGGCGAGGCTGCAGCGGATGCGTCGCAGGCTGCACCGGCCCCAGCTCCGGCCGCCGCCGCGGGGCCACTGCCGCGTGACCAGGTGCTCGGCACGCCACCGCCCGCTGGCCAGCGCCAGCAGCCGCAGCTGACAGACCTCAAAGGCAAGACCGTCTACATCACCGGTGGCAACACCGGCATCGGTCTTGGCATCGGCCGCGCCGCAGCCAACGCCGGCATGAACGTGGTGATGGGCTACATCCAGGACGACCAGGTCGAACCGGCCATGGCCACCTATCCTCCGGAACAGCGCGATCGCGTGATTGCCATCCGCCACGACGTGACCGACCGCGACGGCTGGGCGAAGACGCTGGCCGAGATCAATGCAAAGTTCGGCAACCTGCATCTGCTGGTGAACAATGCCGGCATCAAGACGCTGCGCCAGGCCAGCCAGGTGGATGCACGCAGCTGGGATGCCGCAGTCGCGGTGAACTTCACCGGCATCTACAACGGCTGCGCCGCCGTCATTCCGCACATGCTGCAGCATGGTGAGGGCTCGCACATCGTGACGACCGCGTCGATGGGCGGCATCCTGCCGGGCGTGAATGCCGGCGTGTATACGGCCACCAAGTTCGCGGCCTTCGGCATCATGGAAGCGCTGCGCGTGGAACTGATGGGCACCAACATCGGCACTTCGGTTTATTCGCCCGGCGGCGTCAGCACCGATCATGATCCGGATGATCCGGCACGCGTGGCGATGATGGATCCGGTGGAGGCGGGAGAGCGCGTGCTCAACGGCGTGGTCCACAACGACCTGTTCGTCTTCACGCACCCGGAGTTCAAGCCGGGCATGAAGGAACGCTTCGACGCCATCCTCGCCTCGGTGCCGGATGAGCCCTTCCCGGAGGCGCGCGCCCGCGCCGAGACGCGCGTGCTGACGGCCGCGCCCTACAAGCCGGAAATCGAGCACCGCAGCCGCAAGCGCAGCAGCTACCGTTCGGTCTGACCTGTGGGCAAGCGATGACGCAGATGACAGCGGAGCAGCGCGCCAGCCTGATGGCCTGGCGCCGCGCGGAACGCGAGCGGCTGATCGAGGCGCGACTGAAGCTGCCGGTGGAATACCGGCAGCAGGCCTCGCGGCAGATTGCCGAGCGGGTGGATGCTTATTGCCGCCGCAGGAACCTGCTGGCGCCCGGACGCATCGTCAGCGGCTACTGGCCGTTGCGCGGCGAACCGGACCTGCGACCCTGGCTGGAGAAGCTGAACGGCGAGGGCGTGATCACCGTGATGCCGGTGGTCGTCGAGAAGGCCACGCCACTGCGCTTCCGCCGCTGGACGCCGGGTTGCCAGATGGAAAAAGGCTTCTGGAACATCCCGGTGCCCGCGGCACCCGAGGAGTTCATCCCCGAGGTGCTGCTGGGGCCGGTGGTCGGGTTCGACGAACGCGGCTACCGGCTGGGATATGGCGGCGGCTACTTCGATCGCACGCTCGAGCTGCTGCGCAACCAGGGGCGCGACTTCCATGTGATCGGCATCGCGCTGGACGAGGCGCGCCTGTCGTCATTCGAGGCGCTGCCGCATGACATCCCGTTCAATGCGATGGCCACGCAGACTACGCTGATCGAATAGCAAGCAAGGTCTGGCGGGCTCACAGGCGCATTCGCCCCGGGCATATACTCAGTTCCCGTCGCGCAATGACTGCGCTACCTGGAGCAAGCCATGAACCATCGACTTCGCCCCATCCTCGTCGCGCTGGGTCTCAGCCTCGTCGTCGCAGCGCCGGCCGCGCTGGCTGCCGGATCGGCATCCCAGCAACTCGCCGCCGCGGTGGCGGACTCCGCCCGCCCTGAAGCCGACCGCGCCCGCGATGCCGACCGCAAGCCGGCAGAACTGATTTCCCTGACCGGCATCCACGAGGGCGCGAAGGTCGCCGAGATCCTGCCCGGCGGTGGCTATTTCACGCGCATCTTCAGCAAGCTGGTTGGCCCGCAGGGCGTGGTCTATGCCTGGGTGCCGTTCCCGGCTGCCAACGCACCGGCCGGCGGACGCGACATGGCAGCGCCGATGCGCCAGCTGGCCGCGCAGCCTGGCTACTCCAACATCAAGGTGGCCGAATTCAATCCGGCCGCACCAGTGGCGCTGCCCGAGAAGGTGGACCTGGTCTGGACCTCGCTGAACTACCACGACATGCGCAACCGTCCCGGCGCCGACCTGGCGCCCACCAACAAGATGGTCTTCGATGCGCTGAAGCCCGGCGGCCTCTACATGGTCATCGATCATGCCGCCAGGAGCGGTGCCACCGACTCTGCGACGCTGCACCGGGTCGATCCGGAACTGGTGAAGCAGGATGTGACCAGCGTCGGCTTCAGGCTGGTGCAGGAAAGCGACCTGCTGCGGCATCCGTCCGATGACCGCACCAAGCCGACCCGCGAGATCGATCGCGGCAAGACCGACCAGTTCGTGCTGCTGTTCCAGAAGCCGGCGAACTAGCGCACAGCGTTCGACCATCCAGGGAGGGACAGATGAGCACGGTCCCGGGCGCAGGGCGCCTCAGCGGCGTGCTGGTGCTGACCTGTGCGCAGGCCCTCACCGGCACGGGCCTGATCGTGCTGGTGCTGCTGGGCGGCATCGTCGCCGAGCAGCTTGCGCCGCGCCCCGCATGGGTCACATTGCCCATCTCGATGGCCGTCATCGCCGTGGCGCTGACCACGGCGCCGGCGGCGCTGCTGATGCGGCGCATCGGCCGCCGGGCCGGCTTCATGTTCGGCGCCGGCGTGGGCGCCAGTGGTGCACTGCTTGCCTCGCTGGCGCTGGCGCGCGACAGCTTCGGCCTGTTCTGCGCCGCATCGATGCTGTTCGGCGCCAGCACCGCGTTCAACCAGCAGTACCGCTTCGCGGCGGCCGAGTCGGTCGCACCCGATAAAGTCAGCCGCGCGGTGTCGTTCATCCTGCTCGGCAACCTGGGCGCCGCGCTGATCGGACCGCCGGTGGGGCTGGCCGGCCGCGCGTGGATTGCCGGCGCGGACTACGCCGGATCCTTCATCGCCGTGGCGCTGCTCTATCTGCTGGCTATCGGCGTGCTGTCGCAGCTGCACCTGCCGGCGATGGCAGTGCAGGCCGCGCAGGCACGCGCCAGATCGGCGCGCGAGCTCCTGGCCGAGCCGCGCTTCCGCATTGCCGTGCTGGCCGGCGTTGCCGCGTTCGGCGTGATGAGTTTCGTGATGACCGCGGCGCCCATCAGCATGCATGTGCATCACCACTACAGCGTGGCCGCGGCCAGCTGGGTGATCCAGAGCCATGTGATGGCCATGTTCCTGCCGTCTCTGTTCAGTGGCCGGCTGATCGCCCGCTTCGGCGAACGCGCGGTGATGATGTGGGGCTCGGCCTTGCTGGCCGGCTGTGCCGCGGTCAGCGTAACCGGCCACGGGCTGATGCATTTCTGGTGGGGCCTGGTGCTGCTCGGCGTGGGCTGGAACCTGCTGTTCGTGGCCGGCACCACCTTGCTGGCGCGCGAGTTCGGCGGCGTCGACCGGCATCGTGCCCAGGCCATGAACGAGTTCATTGTGTTCGGCACGCAGGCCTGCGTGTCGCTGCTGGCCGGCGTGGCGGTGCATCGCATGGGATGGGAGGTGCTGAACCTCGCCACGCTGCCGCTGCTGGCGCTGATGATGCTGGCGGCCAGTCGCTTGACGGGTGAACGGATGGCGGTGGGCGCAAAGTCACCGGCGAGTTGATATCTCGTCGAGATATCTGCCGTAACTAGCTGATTTGATTGGCTCCCCGGGTTGGAATCGAACCAACGACCAACGGATTAACAGTCCGACGCTCTACCGCTGAGCTACCGGGGAACACATCGGGCAGGACGCCCGCTCTCAAAAGAGGGCGCGATTCTTCAAGAACGGGCTGCTGCCGTCAAGCAGTGCAGCACTCAGGCCCGACGCGGACCTCGCCGGAGCGCCTCGCCGATGCGCTCCAGCGCCTGCTCCAGGTGCCGCTCGCTGACCGCGAATGACAGCCGCAGGTGTCCGGGCGCGCCGAAACCGGAACCCGGAACGCCGGCCACCAATGCCTCTTCCAGCAGGAAATCGCACAGCGCCACATCGTCGGGAAAGCCCAGCGACTGCATCGCGCCACGCACATCGGCAAAAGCATAGAACGTGCCTTCGCCCGGCCGGCAACGAAAGCCGGGCAGGGCGTTCAGGCCGCCGACGAAATAGTCATGCCGCGACTTGAACGAGGCGTTCATGCGGGACATTTGCTCTTCCGGCCCGTTCAGCGCCGCGATCGCCGCGTGCTGGCTGATGCTCGATGCATTGGTCGTCGACTGGCCCTGGATGGTGGCCATCGCGGCGATCACCTCGGCGGGCCCGCCGCAGTAACCGACGCGCCAGCCCGTCATCGCATAGCCTTTCGAACAGCCGTTGATGGTGATGGTGCGCGCATAAAGCTCCGGTACCACCTGCGCAAGGCTGCCGAATGGCTCATTCGCCCAGTAGATCTTCTCGTAGATGTCATCCGTGCCGATCAGCACCTTCGGGTGGCGCAGCAGCACCGCGCCCAGCGCCGCAAGCTCGGCGCGCGAATAGGCGGCACCGGTGGGATTGCCAGGCGAGTTCAGCAGCACCAGCCGCGTCTTCGGCGTGATGGCCGCTTCCAGCTGCTGCGGCGTGATCTTGAATCCCTGCTCCGCGCCCGCATACGGGGTGACCGGCACGCCATCGGCGAGCAGTACCATGTCCGGATAGCTCACCCAGTAGGGTGCCGGAATCACCACCTCGTCACCCGGATCGATCAGCGCCATGCACAGGTTGAACAGCGTCTGCTTCGCGCCGGTGGAAACCAGCACCTGGTTGCGCTGGTAGGCAAGACCGTTGTCACGCTGGAACTTCGCGATGATGGCGTCCTTGAGCTCGGGCGCGCCGTCGGAGTTCGTGTAGCGGGTGTGGCCCGCCTCGATGGCGGCAATGCCAGCGGCGCGGATATGCGGCGGCGTGTCGAAATCGGGCTCGCCCACCGACAGGCTGATGACATCCTTGCCCTCGCGGCGAAGCTGCGCGGCGCGGGCCGTCATGGCCAGGGTCGGGGAGGGCTTGACGCGCTGGACGCGGCGGGAAACAGCGATTTTCATGGAGCGGTATAGTACGGAGTCCCCCGCATGAACGACGCCCGATTTAAGCTCGCAGCGCAGTACCAGCCGGCCGGCGACCAGCCGGAGGCCATCGCGCGCCTCACCGAGGGCATCGAATCCGGACTGGCCGCGCAGACGCTGCTGGGCGTCACCGGTTCCGGCAAGACCTTCACGATCGCGAACGTCATCCAGAACATCCAGCGCCCGACGCTGGTGATCGCGCACAACAAGACGCTGGCCGCGCAGCTGTATGGCGAGTTCCGCGAGTTCTTTCCGGACAACGCGGTGGAATACTTCGTCTCGTACTACGACTACTACCAGCCGGAGGCCTATGTGCCTTCGTCCGACACCTACATCGAGAAGGATTCCTCGGTGAACGAGCACATCGAGCAGATGCGCCTGTCGGCCACCAAGGCGCTGCTCGAACGGCGCGACACGATCATCGTCGCAACGGTGTCGTCGATCTACGGCCTGGGTGACCCGGCGGCCTACCTGCAGATGGTGCTGCACCTGAAGCGCGGCGACAAACTGGACCAGCGTGCGCTGCTGCGGCGCCTGGCCGAGATGCAGTACACGCGCAATGATGTCGACTTCACGCAGGGCTGCTATCGCGTGCGCGGCGATGTCATCGACATCTTCCCGGCCGAGTCCGACCGCGACGCGATCCGCGTCGAGCTGTTCGACGATGTCATCGAGCAGCTGTCGCGCTTCGATCCGCTGACTGGCGAGGTGCGCGGCCGCATCCCGCGCTACACCGTCTATCCGGGCACGCACTTCGTGACGCCGCGCGACCGCCTGGTCAATGCCATCGACCAGATCCGCGACGACCTGCGCCTGCGGCTGCACGATCTCTATGAAGCCAGCAAGCTGGTGGAGGCGCAGCGCCTGCAGCAGCGAACCACCTTCGACCTGGAGATGATCCAGGAGATCGGCTATTGCCAGGGCATCGAGAACTACTCGCGCTACCTGTCGGGCCGCCAGCCCGGCGAGCCGCCGCCCTGCCTTTACGACTATCTGCCGCCGGACGCATTGCTGGTGGTGGATGAAAGCCACCAGACCATTCCGCAGCTGGGCGCCATGTACAAGGGCGACCGCTCGCGCAAGGAGACGCTGGTGGAGTTCGGCTTCCGCCTGCCATCCGCGCTCGACAACCGCCCGCTGAAGTTCGAGGAATGGGAATCGGCCGCACCGCAGATGGTGTTCGTGTCGGCCACGCCCGGGCCTTACGAGGCACGCAAGGCCGGGCAGGTGGTCGAACAGCTGGTGCGACCCACCGGCCTCATCGACCCTCCGGTGGAGATCCGTCCGGTGCGCACGCAGGTCGACGACGTGCTCTCCGAGATCAACCTGTGCAAGGCGCGCGGCGAGCGCGCACTGGTCACCACGCTGACCAAGCGCATGGCCGAGGACCTCAGCGAATACCTCGAGGAACATGGCGTGCGCGTGCGCTACCTGCATGCGGACATCGAGACCGTGGAGCGCATGGAGATCATCCGCGACCTGCGGCTGGGCAAGTTCGAGGCCATCGTCGGCATCAACCTGCTGCGCGAGGGCCTCGACATGCCCGAGGTGTCACTGGTGGCCATCCTCGATGCAGACAAGGAGGGCTTCCTGCGCTCGGAAGGTTCGCTGATCCAGACCATCGGCCGCGCGGCGCGCAACCTCAATGGCCGCGCCATCCTCTATGCGGACCGCATGACCGGCTCGATGCAGCGTGCGCTGGCAGAGACCACGCGCCGACGCGAGAAGCAGATCGCCTACAACCAGCAGCACGGCATCACCCCGCGCGGCATTGCCAAGGCCATCACCGACATCATGGAAGGCGCACGCGAGGCGCCGGAGCGCGGCGCGGCGGCAACGCGTGGGGCAGGGCGCGGCGGCAAGGCCGCCAGGGGCAGCATCGGCGCGGGCCTCGGGCCGGCGGCAACCCCCGAGCAGATCGCTCGCGAGATCAAGCGCCTCGAGGCGGCCATGCTCAAGCATGCGCGCGAGCTGGAGTTCGAGGAGGCAGCCGCCTGCCGCGATGCCATCGAGGGCCTGAAGGCGCGGCTGCTGGAACTGGCCTGAGCGGATCGCGGCCGGATCGCCGGCATCGCCGCCTCCAAGGGCCCGCGTCCGGCCCGCGCACAGGTTCGCCCGGGCACGCTTGCAGGCTATGATTGGCCCCGGTATCTTTCCGCCCCCGCCGGCGGAATCGCCTCCGGCACCGTAGTCGCGTAGCTCAGTGGTAGAGCACCTCCTTGACATGGAGGTGGTCGGTGG